>DATHYZ010000229.1:0-11037 GCA_035458865.1 Candidatus Limnocylindrales bacterium | reverse complement strand
GCGGCCTCGGCCGGGGCCTACGCCTCGTTCCAGTTCCAGGGCCAGGTCTGCTTCGCGACCGGCCGCCACATCGTCCACCGCAGCGTCGCCGACGCCTACATCGGGCTGCTCGAGGAGAAGGCGAAGCGGCTCCGCCTGGGCGATCCGTTCCGCGAGGAGGTGGACCTCGGGCCGATCGTCAACGAGAAGCAGCTGGCCCGGGTCGACGGCATCGTCCGACGCTCGATCGAGGGTGGCGCCCGGCTCGTCGTCGGCGGCACCCACGAGGGGCTCTTCTACCGCCCGACGGTCCTCGCCGACGTCACGACCGACCTGCCGGCCTGGACCGACGAGACCTTCGGGCCGGTGGCCCCGGTCGTCGTCTTCGACACCGACGAGGAGGCCCTCGCCCTCGCCAACGACAGCGAGTATGGGCTCGCCGGCGCGGTCTACTCGCGCTCGGTGTCGCGCGGCCTCGCGCTCGCCCAGCGGATCCGCTCGGGGATGGTCCACGTCAACGACCAGACGGTGAACGACGAGGCGGTCATCCCGTTCGGCGGGATGGGCGCGTCGGGCAACGGCAGCCGCTTCGGCGGCCAGGCCAACCTCGACGAGTTCACCGAGTGGCAGTGGGTCACCGTCCGCGACGATCCCAAGTCGTTCCCGTTCCCGTACTGAGCCGGCCGACGTGACATCCATCGCCGAGGTCGCCCGCCTGGCCGGCGTCTCCGTGGCCACGGCCTCGCGGGTCGTCTCGGAGGCCGACTACCCGGTGAGCCCGGCGACCCGGCAGCGGGTCCTCGCGGCCGCGGAGGCCCTCGACTACGTCCCGAACGCGCTCGCCCGGGGCCTGCTGGCGAGCCGGATCCCGGTCGTGGGGGTGATCGTCCACGACATCACCGACCCGTACTTCTCGGAGGTCGTCCGGGGGGTCGAGGACGCAGCCCATCCGGGCGGCTACCTGGTCATCACCTGCAGCTCGGAGCGGGACCCCGAGCGCGAGCGCTCGTACGTCCGGCTCCTCCGCTCGATGCGGGCGGCGGCGGTCATCTTCGCCGGCAGCGGGCTCGACGACCCGGCCCTCAACGAGGAGCTGCCGAAGCACGTCGCGGGCATGGAGGCGTACGGGGCGGCCGTCGTCCATCTCTCGCCCCACGCGTTGGGGGAGCCGGACGTGAGCGTCGACAACGCCGCCGGCATCGCCGCGATGATCGGCGCCCTCGCCGACCTGGGCCACCGACGGATCGCCTTCCTGGCCGGACCGCGGGAGCTCTTCGTGGCGCGCGAGCGCCTGGCCGGCTATCGCCGCGGCCTGGCCGCCGCCGGGATCGATCCCGTCGGGGGGCTCGTGACCCACGGCGGCTTCGACCAGGAGGCCGGGGCGGCCGGTGTCGACACCCTCCTTGCCGGGGACGCGCCGTTCACCGCGATCGCCTGCGCCAACGACCTGCTGGCGCTGGGAGCGCTCGGGCGGCTGGCCGAGCTGGGCATCGACGTCCCGGGCGAGGTCTCGGTCGCCGGGTTCGACGACATCCGGACCGCCGCGATGACCGCGCCGGCCCTCTCCACCGTCCGCCTGCCGCTCCGCGAGCTGGGCCGGCGGGGCTTCGAGCACGCCGCCGCCCGCCTTGGCGGCGGGCCGATCGCGCCCGAGCTGCTGCCGACCGAGGTCGTGCTGCGTGACTCGACCGCGGGCCCGCCGATCGACTCCCTGCCGACCACCTGGGCCGCCGCCATGCGGACCGGCCCCACGGTCGCCACCGCCCCGTCACCTGCTGCCGCACTCGCGACCACCCAGAGAGGGACCCCATGAGCCTCGATCTCAACGGCATCATCCCGGCCTGCATCGTCACCCTCGACGAAGACGGCCGCTTCGACGAGGCCGCCTACCGGCGCTATCTCCAGTGGCTTCTGCCCCAGGGGCCGGTCGCCCTGGCGATCAACGCCGACACCGGCGAGGGTCCGCACCTCTGGCCCGACGAGCGCGAGCGGGTCCTGCGGGTCGCCGTCGAGGAGGCCGGCGACATCCCGGTCGTGGCCGGGCTCTCGGCGCAGTTCACCGCCCAGGCCGTCGAGGAGGCGAAGCGGGCCGAGGGGGCCGGCGCCCGGGCCCTCCTCGTCTTCCCCATCCCGGCCTACCAGGGGCAGCCGCTCGACCCGGCCATCCCGGTCGCCTACCACGAGGCGGTCGCCCGGGGCTGCGGCCTGCCGCTCATCGCCTTCCAGCTCCAGCCGGCCCTGGGCGGGGTCATCTTCAACGAGGAGACGCTCCGCCGGATCGCCGCCATCGACAGCGTCGTGGCCCTCAAGGAGGCGAGCTTCGACGCGCTGCTCTATCTCCGGACGCGGCGGATGATCGAGCGCCTGGACCGGCCGATCGCCCTCCTCACCGGCGACGACAACTTCATCTTCGAGTCCTTCGTCATGGGCGCGGAGGGCGCGCTCATCGGCTTCGGGACGCTCGCCACCGAGCTCCAGGTCGAGATGGTCCGCCTCACCCGTGAGGGCCGCTGGGACGAGGCCCGGGCCATCTGGGAGCGGATCCTCCCGCTCGAGGAGGTCGTCTACGGGCCGCCGGTCCGCGACTACCGGGCCCGGACCAAGGTGGCCCTGCGCGAGCTCGGGGTCATCGAGAGCACGGTCATGCGGCCGCCGCTGCTGCCGGTCTCCGACGACGAGACGACAGCGATCCGGGCCGCACTCGTCACGGCGGGCCTGGCCTGATGGGTGACGCTCCCGCGACGCCCCGGGCCGGGACCGGCGGTGAGCTGGCCGGCCGCGTGATCCTCGTCACCGGCAGCGGCCGGGGGATCGGGGCCGAGGTCGCCGCCAGGGCCGCCGCCGAGGGCGCCACGATCGCGGTCCACTACCGGAGCTCGGCCGAGGGTGCCCGGCGAACGCTCGAGCGGGTCCGGGCGGCCGGGTCCGACGGCGAGGCCTTCGCGGCCGACCTGACCGACGGGGCCGCAGCCGAGGCCCTCGTCGCCGGGGTCATCGATCGCTTCGGGCGGCTCGACGGCCTCGTCAACAACGCCGGTCGCACCCAGGTGGGACCGTTCCTCGACCTCGATCCGGCCGACTGGGACGAGGTCATCGCGACCGACCTGACGGCCGCCTTCCACACCTGCCGGGCCGCCCTGCCGTCGATGGTCGAGCGGGGGAGCGGGGCCATCGTCAACGTCGCCTCGCGCCTGGGCCAGATGGGCATCGCCGAGACGGCCGCCTACAGCGCGGCCAAGGCCGGGCTCATCGGGCTGACCCGCTCGCTGGCCCGCGAGTTCGGGCCGTACGGGGTCCGGGTCAACGCCGTCGCCCCGGGCATGACGGTGACCGAGATGACCAGCGACCTCGTCGACAGCGAGGAGGGTCGTCGGCGCCTCCGGGACATGCCGCTGGGCCGCTACGGCCGGGCCGACGAGGTGGCCGAGGCGGTGGTCTTCCTGCTCTCCGACCGGGCTGCGCTCTTCCTGGGCCAGACCCTCAATCCCAACGCCGGGGGGTACATGCCGTGACCAAGGTCGTCACCGTCCGCGAGGCCGTGGGCCTGGTCCGCGACGGGGCCACCGTCCTGGTCGGCGGCTCGGGTGCCGGCCACGCCCTGCCCCAGCGCTTCATCGACGAGCTGGCCGCGGTCTACCAGGCGGAGGGCCGGCCCCGGGACCTGACGACGGTCCGCATCGTGGGGATCGGCGACTTCGCCGACCGCGGCTTCAGCCAGCTGGGCCTGCCGGGGCTCCAGCGCCGGACGATCGGCAGCAACATCGGCAACGAGCCCCGCCTCGGCGCGCTCGTCGAGGCCAACGAGCTGGAGGCCTACTCGTTCCCCCAGGGCGTCCTCTCGCAGCTCGTCCGCGAGATCGCGGCCGGTCGGCCGGGCCTGGTCACCCACGTCGGCCTGGGCACCTACGTCGATCCGCGCCAGACCGGCGGCAAGCAGAACGCCCGGACGACCGAGGATCTCGTGGAGGTCGTGACCCTGCGCGGCCGGGAGTGGCTCTTCTTCCATGCGTTCCCGATCGACGTCGCGGTCATCCGCGGCACGACGGCCGACGAGGACGGCAACCTCACGATGGAGGGCGAGGCCGTCCAGGGCGAGATGCTGGCGATGGCCATGGCGGCCCGGAACAGCGGCGGCATCGCCATCGCCCAGGTCCGCCAGCTCGCGAGGCGGGGCAGCCTGCCGATGCGCGACGTGAAGGTCCCGGCGGCGCTCGTCGACGCGGTCTACGTCGACCCCGACCAGTGGCAGACCTACATCACCCAGGATTCGCCGTACTACGCCGGCAAGCTCCGCAAGCCGGTCACCGACGAGCCGCCCCTGCCGCTCGACGTCCGCAAGCTCATCGCCCGCCGGTCGCTCCTGGAGTTCCCGCCGGGCGCCATCTGCAACCTGGGCTTCGGCATCAGCCAGCTCATCGGCCGGGTGGCCTGGGAGGAGGGGATCACCGACCAGCTGGTGCTCACCGTCGAGCAGGGCATCTTCGGCGGGGTCCCGGTGGCCGGCAACGAGGGCGGGGCCGGCTTCAACTACCAGGCGATGATCGACCAGCCGTACATGTTCGACTTCTACGACGGAGGCGGGCTCGACATCGCCAGCCTCTCGTTCGCCGAGGTCGACGCCCACGGCAACGTCAACGTCCACGCGTTCGAGGGCCGGGTCCGGGGGCCGGGCGGCTTCCCGAACATCAGCGCCCGCACGCCGCGGATCAACTTCGTGGGGACGCTGACGGCGCAGGGCCTGCGGCTCGAGATCGCCGACGGTGTGCGCATCACCCAGGAGGGCAGCCTCCACAAGTTCGTCCCCGAGGTGAAGGAGATCTCGTTCAACGGCCGCCTCGCCCGCGAGCGCGGCCAGCGGGTCCGCTACATCACCGAGCGGGCGGTCTTCGAGCTCGCCGACGACGGCCTGGTCCTGATCGAGGTCGCCCCGGGCATCGACGTCGAGCGCGACGTCCTGGGGCAGATGGGCTTCCGCCCGCGGGTCGCCACGGAGCTGCGCGCGATGGACCGGCGGCTCTACTCGACCGGGCCGATGGGCCTGGCAGCCGACTTCGCCGCGCGCGCCCCAGCGCACGCCGAACCGGACGCGGCGTCCGACGCCGGAGACGCCCCGTGAGCGGCCTGATCGCCCTGGAGCTGGGCCGGGTGGCGCACCTCGAGCTCGTGAACCCACCCCTGAACCTCGTCACGGCCGAGCTCCTCGCCGAGCTCGACGCCGCCCTCGCGACGCTCGAGGCGGCCGATCCCGGGGACGTCCGGGCGGTCGTCGTGAGCGGGCAAGGGGAGCGCGCCTTCTCGGCCGGCTCCCATGTCGGCGAGTTCGAGGCGACGCGCGGCCCGGGCGGCCGCGAGCGGCTGGCCTTCGAGGCCCGGGTGTCGAGGCGCCTGGCCGACCTGCCGATGCCGACGATCGCGGCGGTCGAGGGCAACGCCCTCGGCGGCGGCCTGGAGCTGGCCCTCGCCTGCGACCTGCGGGTCGCTTCGGAGCGAGCCCGGCTCGGCCTGCCGGAGGTCCGCCTGGCGGTCATCCCGGGGGCCGGCGGCACCCAGCGACTGCCGCGGGTCGTCGGGACGGCCCGGGCCCGGGAGCTGATCCTGACCGGCCGGGTGCTCTCCGCCGAGGAGGCGCTCGCGATCGGCCTCGTCCACGAGGTCGTCCCGGCCGGCATGGCGATCGAGCGGGCCCGCGGGATCGGCGCCGAGATCGCGGAGCGCGGCCCCCTGGCCGTCCGCGAGGCGAAGCGGCTCGTCGCCCTGGCCAGCGAGGTCGATCTCGAGGCCGGCCTGGCCGCCGAGCTCGAGGCCTCGGTCCGGATCTTCGCCACCGACGACCTCCTCGAGGGAACGAGGTCCTTCCTCGAGAAGCGCGACCCGGAGTACCGCGGCCGATGAGCGGCACCAGTGCGCCCCACGCGAACACCCACCCGCGGCCCGCTGCGGCCGCCACTCGCCCGCGGCCCGCCGTGGCCGCCCCCACGGAGGTGACGACCCGATGAGCGACGTCGGACGGTTCGGGGTCTTCCTGCCCTCGTACATCTGGGAGGGCGACGGCCCGGAGCGCGCCAACGGGATCAAGGCGTTCGCCCGGAGAGTGGAAGAGCTCGGCTTCGACTCGCTCTTCATCACCGACCACCTGCTGGCCGCCCGCCGCTTCTACTCGGTGAACTGGCTCGAGCCGCTGATGGCCCTCGCGGTGGCCGCCGGGGCGACCGAGCGAGTCCGCCTGGGCACCTCGATCCTCATCATGCCGCTGCGCAACCCGGTGGTCCTGGCCAAGGAGCTGGCGACCCTCCAGTTCCTCTCGAACGACCGGGTCATCCTGGGCGCCGGGGTCGGTTGGAACGACGCCGAGTACGAGGCGGTCGGCGTCCACAAGTCGGAGCGCGGCCGGCGGACCGACGAGATGCTCGACATCATGATGCCGCTGCTCGAGGGCGAGACCGTCACCCACCACGGCCGCTACTACTCGGTCGACGACGTCTTCATCGAGCCCCGGACGCCCCAGCGGCCGCTCTTCTGGGTCGGCGGTGGCTCGCAGCTGGCCGACCCGAAGTCGCCCGACGTGCCGAAGTTCGTCGAGAGCGTCAAGGCGCGGACGTTCCGCGCCGACGGCTGGATCCCCCGGCCCACCTGCCCGCCGCCGGACATCGCCCGCGACTGGACCGAGCTGCAGGCCTTCTTCCGCGATGGAGGCCGTGACCCGCGCGACGTCCTCGTGGCCCACGAGAACTTCCTCCACCTCGTCCTCACCGACGATCCGGCGAAGGCGCGCGAGGAGCAGCACCGCGCGTTCCTGGAGGTCATGAGCGGCGAGCGTGGCCCCCAGTACCTCGAGTCGGTCTACCTCTTCGGCACACCCGACGAGATCGTCGAGTCGCTCCAGCGGCGGGTCGATGCGGGGGTCGAGTACTTCATGCTCCACACGATGACCCCCGACCCGGGCCAGCTCGACGCCTGGGTCGAGCGGATCATCCCGAACGTGCGGTTCCCGGCGACGGCCGGGCCGGTCCGCCGGCCGCCGACGCCCTGGGCCGAGACCGCCCGGTGACCCGCCGCGTCGCGCTCCTGGGCAAGCCGCTCCGCCGTCGGCACTCGCAGGTCATGCACGACGCCGCGTTCGACGCCGCTGGCATCGATGCCCGCTACGTCCTCATGGAGGTCGAGCCCGACGAGGTCCCCGACGTGGTGGCCGCTGCCCGCGGCGCAGAGTGGCTGGGGCTCGGCGTGACCGCGCCGTACAAGCGGGTCGTGGCCGAGCTCTGCGACGAGGTCGAGCACGACGCCACGATGATCGGGGCGGTCAACAACGTCGTCCGGACCGACGACGGCCGGCTCGTGGGCTTCAACAGCGACGCCCCCGGCTTCCGGGCCGGGGTCGAGCTGGCCATGGGTCGCCCGCTCGACGGCACGGAGGTCGTGGTCGCGGGGGCCGGCGGGGCGGCCCGGGCCGTCGTCTTCGCGTGCCTCACCGCCGGCGCCGGTCGGGTCACGGTGGGCAACCGGACCGTCGCCGCGGCCGCGGCCCTCGCGGAGCGTTTCGACGGGCTCGGGACGGCCGCGATCGAGGTCGCCGCGCTCGACGATCCGGCGTTCCGGGCCTCCCTCGCGTCGGCCGACCTGGCGGTCAACGCCACCACCGTCGGCATGGTCGACCCGGGGATGACGATCGACGTCGGGGCGCTGCCGGAGCGGGCGACCGTGTTCGACCTGGTCTACGTGCCCCCGGAGACACCGCTGCTTGCCGCGGCCCGGGCCCGTGGGTTGCGGGCGGCCAATGGCTCGGAGATGCTCATCGCCCAGGCCGCCATCGCCTTCGAGCGCTGGACCGGTCGGGGGGGCATGGCCGATGTCATGCGGGCAGCCGTGGCGCCGCTGCTCGCCGACCCCACGACGAGGGCCTGACCGGTGCGCTTGGCGACGATCATCCGGGAGGACGAGCCGGTCGCGGCGCTGGTCGAGGACGGTCTCGTCCTGCCACTCCTCCTCGATGAGCCGTGGCTGCGCACCGTCAGGGGCATCGTCGGGAGCGGCTCGGACGGCCTGGCCCGCGTGCGGTCGTGGGCTGAGCTCGCCGACCCGTCGGCCTACCGGGGTCTCGACGAGGTCGAGCTCGGCCCCGCCATCCCGGATCCGGGGGCGATCTACACGATCGGCCTGAACTACCGGACGCCCGGCGAGGCCCCCGGGGAGGTCCCACCCCGACCCCTCGTCTACGGCAAGGCGGTCTCGTCGGTCGGCGCCCACCGCGGGATCCTCCGCTGGGACCGGAGCCTGACGAGCAACGTCGACCCGGAGGTGGAGCTCGGGGTCGTGATCGGGGCGACCGCGGCGGCCGTCCCGGCCAGGGACGCCATGGACCACGTCTTCGGCTACACGGTCATCAACGACGTCTCGTCGCGCGATCCCTGGCTGGACGGCGACCAGTGGCTCGTCGGGAAGTCGATGCCCGGCTTCTGCCCCGTCGGTCCGTGGGTCGTGACCGCCGACGCCCTCGATCCGCGCGATCTCCGGCTGGCCTGCGCCGTTGACGGCGCCGCCGTCCAGGACGACCGCACCTCGAGCCTGCGCTACTCGATCGCCGAGGTGGTCTCCTATCTCAGCCGCCACGTGACGCTCAGGCCTGGCGACCTGATCGCGACCGGGACGCCCGCCCGGCTCACGACACCTCCGGGCCCCGACCGCCACCTCGAGCCAGGGGACGTGGTGACGGCCTGGATCGAGGGGATCGGCGAGCTGACGACCACCATCGCCTGACCAAGGGACCGACACAGGAGGACGCATCCCGATGAAGCCACCGACGGTGTTCCTGGGCGAGATGACCGATCCCGAGGTCCGCGCGTTCCTCGAGGAGCACGACACGGTCATCGTGCCGATCGGCTCGACCGAGCAGCACGGGCCCCACGCACCGCTCAACTCGGACGTCGTCATCCCGGTCGAGGTCGCCCGGCGCATCGCCCCGGTCGTGGGAGCCGTCGTAGCGCCGCCGGTCAGCTACGCGCTCTCGTACCCGCATGCGGGCTTCACCGGCGTCCTCCACATCCGGATCTCTACCTTCATGGCCCTCATCGAGGACCTCTGCACGGGCTTCGCGACGATGGGCTTCCGTCGGATCGTCTTCCTCAACGGTCACTACGACAACACGTACGCCATCGCCTATGCCTGCGCGGCGGTCGGCGAGCGGCTGCCGGACGGCACCCACGCCTTCCCGGTCAACTACTGGGACGGCATGACCCCGGAGCAGGCCGCCGAGTTCTTCGATCCGGCCAACGGCCTCCACGCCAACAGGGGCGAGACGTCGGCGGTCCTCGCGATCGACCCCGACCTCGTCGACATGGAGGCCGCCAACGTCGAGATGCCGCCCTTCCCCGACGTCGCGAGCCCGCCCGCCGTCCACACGGCGTTCTTCTTCTCGAACCCGGGCTCGGTCCACCGGGCGACGGTGTCCGGCACCTGGGGCGACGCCCGCGGGTCGAACGCCGAGTTCGGCGAGCGGTACCTCCAGGTCGTCACCGAGTCGACGATCCGCAACCTCGATGACATCGAGCGCACCTTCAAGGCGATGCCACCCCGGTAGGGCACGGCCGGGTCCTCGCGGCCGGCGGTGTCGACGGTGATCCAGGGCGGCGCTGCCAGCCCGGCGACGATCTACGACGCCGCCACCGACACGTGGACGGCCGCTCTGGCCATTCCTGATGTCCGGCCCTTGGGGACAGCCGTCGCCCTGCCCGGGGGAGGGACCCTGCTCGCCGGCGGTCGCGCGACGATCGAACCATCGAGTCACGGCTCCGGCGGCAGCACCGGGCTGGCCACAGCGCTACGGTGGACGCCGGCGCCATGACCGGCCGTTCGGCCGGGTCGCCGACGTGAGGAGTCTGACCATGGAAGTCCACCCCGGGGTCTTCGTGTCGAGCACGGCGACCGATGACTGGGCGCCCGATCCCGAGGTCGGCGGGGAGCAGCACGTCCTCGTCCGGGCCGACGATGCGTTCGCGGGGATGTCGCGCTACCGCGAGGTCCCGGACGCAGAAGCCTGGACGACGCAGGAGCGCGAGACCTTCCTGATCCTGGAGGGCGCGGCGCGGATCGAGATCGAGGGTGGACCGACGCTCCACCTGGGGGTCGGCGACATGGCCTCGATCCCGAGCGGGACGACGACGACCTGGCACCTGACCGTGCCGTTCCGCGAGATCTGGTTCTTCCCGCGCGCCTACGACGAGGGCTGAGGCCGAGGACCTGAACGGGCGGCAGGTGCCGGCGGCGCGGTACCTCGGCGTACTGGGCGCGCTTCAACGCGTGGGCGGTGCAGCGACGACGAGTCTGCGGCCCGGACCGTCAGGTCTCGGTCGCCGTGAGCCCGACCGTTCGGGTGTGGACCGGCGCAACGCATGACCCGCTCGAGCGTCTGCTCCTTGACACTGGATCCGGCGGATCCTTGAGACGGGGTCGTCGTACGATGATCGACCAAGCTCCCCACCACCCGCGCGTCACGGCTCTGCCGTCCACGATCGCTGGTCGCTGGTCCATCCTCCTCGCCATCGTCAGCATGGCGGCGCTGGCTGTCTTCTTCCTCGTCGGGCGTCCGGATGCCGATCCGGTCATCGGGGCCCTGATGCTCGGCTCGATCCTGACGACGGCCGCCGCCGGGGTCGCAAGCCTTGTCGCGGGCGTCGTGGCCCTGCTCCGGAGCGGGGAGCGTGGGCTCCTCCTGGCGCTTCCGATCCTCTGGGGCCTCGTCGTGACGTCCTTCGCGCTCGGCGAGCTCCTCATGCCCCACTGACGTCGCCGGAGGGCCTGCGTCGCCCAGCCGTGGACGGCCCGCCCTCAGGCAGCCGCGGGATGTCGCCGCGCGAAGACCAGGAGGAGCAGGGCCCACCCGGCGCCGAGCAGGTACAGCGCCACCAGCGCGTAGTAGAGCGCTGCCTCGAGCTCCGGCACCGCGTTCCCGATGATGAGGATCGGGGTGAGCGTCCACATGGCCATGAGGAGGACGTAGGCGACCCACTCGGGCACCGTGACCCACCGCGGGCGCGCCAGGTCCTCCGCGGCCTCCCCCGTCCA
>DATHYZ010000228.1:0-4898 GCA_035458865.1 Candidatus Limnocylindrales bacterium | reverse complement strand
GTCGATCTGGGCGACGAGCCGGACGAACAGGACGATGAGGATCAGCGGCAGGACGATGGAGATGATCGTCCGGGGCTCACGGAGGCGCTTGGTCAGGGAGACCGGTGCTCCCGAAGGCTCGGGCGCCCCAGTCGCATCCTCGGGCGGCTGCGGCAGCTCGGCTCCCCCGGGTCCCGGGTCGCTGGCAACGTCGTCGGCCGCCGGCACGTCCCGTTCCCGCTCGCCGCCTTCACGCTCGCCCCCGGCCGAGCTCATCGCTCGGTCTCCGGTCCAGGGTGCGGAGAGCGCCGGCGGCCATTGCCGCGGAGTCGCTGGACGAGCTTCGCGACCGGCGTCACGGTCCGCACCAGGTATGACGCGCGGGACGTGACGAGGTCGACCGGCGGGAGAGCGGCGAGGAGTCCAGCCGGCGTCGAGGGGTCACCCTCCAACACGGAGCAGCTGACTGCCACCTCCATGATCGTATGGGCGTCCGAGACCGCGACGCCCGGCAGATCGTGCGCCAGAGCGAACGCGACCGCCCGCTCGTTGCCCTTCAGGACGATCCGGCTGTTGTGGACCTCGACCCAGTCGACCAGCGGCGCGAGCTCGTCGAGCTGCTGGCTCCGGGCCAGGCTGCCTCGGAACCGGTCGAACGGGTGCGGGATGCCGACCAGGCCACCCTGTTCCCGGACCGCGGCGATCGCCTCGACGGGCGTGAGGCCCGGCGGGATCGCGCGGTCGAGGAAGACCCCGATCAGGTCCCCTCCGGTCGTCTTGATCTCCTCGCCGACGATGATGGTCAGGCCCGCTGGCGCATGGTCCCGGGCATCCAGGGCGCCGTCGACCCGGTCGTGGTCGGTGATGGCCAGGTGGGTGATCCCCCGCTCGGCGGCAGCGCGGGCGACGTCGCGTGGTCGACTGAGCGAGTCGAAGCTCGCGCTGGTGTGGCAGTGCAGGTCGACGAACGCGCGTGGTGGCCTGGGCTCGGACGGCGATCCGAGCACGGCGTCAGACCGCCTGGACCAGCGACTTCCGGAAGAAGTCGAAGTGCTCGAGGGCCAGGCCGGTGCCGATGGCGACGCAGTGGAGCGGGTTCTCCGCCACATGGCAGGGCACACCCGTCACCTGCGTGAGGAGGCGGTCGATGTTCCGCAGCTGCGCACCGCCGCCCGACATGACCATGCCCTTGTCGATGATGTCCGAGGAGAGCTCCGGCGGGGTCTGCTCGAGGACCGTCCGGACGGCGGCGACGAGCTGCTGGAGCGGGGTCTCGATGGCCTCCATGACCTCCGAGCTGGTGACCGGGATGGTCCGGGGCAGGCCGGCGATGAGGTCACGGCCGCGGACCTCCATCTGGAGCTCCCGCTCGAGCGGGAGGGCGGTCCCGATCTGCATCTTCACCTCCTCGGCGGTCCGGTCGCCGATCTGGAGGTTGTACTTCTTCTTGATGTAGCTGGCGATGGCCTCATCGAAGCGGTTGCCGCCGACCCGGAGGCTGTGGGACACCACGATCCCGCCGAGCGAGATGACGGCGATCTCGCTCGTCCCGCCGCCGATGTCGATGATGAGGTTCCCCGACGGCCCGCTGATGGGGACGTTCGCGCCGATGGCCGCGGCCAGGGGCTCCTCGATGAGGAACGCCTCCTTGGCGCCCGCCTTGAGGGCGGCGTCGCGGACGGCCCGCTTCTCGACGCTGGTCACGCCGGCCGGGACGCTGATCATGACCTCGGGTCGCGAGAAGCCGATGCGGCCCTTGGTCGCCTTGGAGATGAAGAAGCGGAGCATCGCCTCCGTGATGACGTAGTCGGCGATGACGCCATCCTTCATGGGGCGGATGGCCTGGATGTTGCCGGGTGTCCGGCCGATCATCTCGCGGGCCTCCTCGCCCACGGCCACGATCCGGTTGTCGTCGCTGATGGCGACGACGGACGGCTCGGAGATCACGATCCCCTTGCCCTTGACGTAGACGAGCACGTTGGCCGTGCCGAGGTCGATGCCGATCTTCATGAGGTGGGTACGGTCGTTCCTTCCGGGAGACGCTCGATCCTGGCACCAAGATCCAGGAACTTGCGCTCGATGTTCTCATAGCCCCGCCGGACGTGGTGGGCGCCGTGGACCGTGGAGATGCCATCGGCCGCGAGGGCGGCCAGGATGAGCGATGCCCCGGCCCGGAGGTCACTGATGTCCACCGAGGCGGCTCGAAGGGCAGCGGGCCCCCGGATGAGGGCGTGCTGGGAGTCGGCGATCTCGACGTCCACGCCCATGCGCCGCAGCTCGGACAGCCACTCGAGGCGGTCCTCGAACACGGCCTCGTGGACCCGCGACTCGCCGTGGGCGGTCGCGAGCAGGACGCAGGTCGGCGGCTGCAGGTCGGTGGCGAGACCCGGGTACGGCGCCGTCTCGATGTCGCAGGCCCGGTAGGCATCCCGACCGGCGCCGTCGACGTCGATCCAGTCCGGGCCGCAGGCGACCGAAACCCCGACGCGGCCCGCCACCTCGAGGAGCGCGCCCAGGTCGTCGCAGGGTGCCCCCTCGAGCCGGACGCGACCGCCGGTGACGGCCGCGGCGACGACGAAGGTCCCGGCCTCGATGCGGTCGGGGATCACGCGGTGCTCCGCCCCGCGGAGCCGCTTGCGACCCTCGACCTCGATCGTGTCGGGAGCGGTCCGGGCGACCTCGGCGCCCATCAGCCTGAGGAAGCTGATGAGGTCGTCCACCTCGGGCTCGCGGGCAGCCGGCCGGATGACCGTATGGCCATCGGCCAGGGTCGCGGCGAGCATGGCGTTCTCGGTCCCCATGACCGAGACGAAGGGGAACTCCACCTCGGCACCACGGAGCCGCCCGGGCGCCTCGGCGAAGTAGTAGCCGTTCCGGTAGGCGATGTCGGCTCCCAGCGCCCGCATCGCGTCCACGTGCAGGTTCACCGGCCGACGACCGATCCGATCGCCGCCCGGGTTGCTGATGATGACCCGGCCGAAGCGCGCCAGGAGCGGCCCCAGGAGCATGAAGCTGGCCCGCATCTTGGCGGCCGCCTCGAGCGGCACGAAGAGCCAATCCACGTCGCCTGCGGAGATCTCGTAGACGTTCGGCTCGGGGTGGTCGACGACCACGCCGAGGTCTCGCAGGGTCCCGGCCATGACCCGCACGTCCTCGATCTCGGGCACGTTGGTCAGCCGGCAGCGCTCGCCCGTCAGGCACGCGGCCGCGAACAGCTTGAGCGCGGAGTTCTTCGCTCCGCTCACCTGGACGGTGCCGCGCAGCGGCCGGCCGCCCTCGATCCGGTACAGCTCGTGCGGTACCGGCTCCGGCTGGAACTCCCAGTGGAACGGGCGAGCGTCAGCCACGCTCAGCCGATCCGGCGCGACCCCTCGCGCCGACGGCGCTCCGCCACACGGATGCGGAGGAGCGCCTGCTGGAGGGCGGCCCGGGCAGCGGCCAGGTCGGCCCCCTCGTGGTAGCCGGTCTCGAGAGCCCGCTCGGCCTCCCGACGTGCCTCCTCGGCCTTCTCCAGGTCGATCTCAGCCGCCAGGTCGGCGGTCTCGGCCATGACGACGACCTTGTCCGGGCGGACCTGGACGAAGCCGCCGACGATGGCGAACGATTCCTCGAGCCCGCCCTTGCGGATCCGGAGCTCACCCATCCCCAGCGTCGAGACGAGCGGGGCGTGATGCGGCAGGATGCCCAGCTCGCCGTCCGCCCCGGGCACGATCACGGCGTCCACCTCGTCGCTGTAGGCGAGGCGCTCCGGGGTGACGATCTCGAGCTTGAGGGACATGTCAGGCGCTCATCCGCTCGGCGTTCTTGCGGACATCGTCGATCGTGCCGGCCAGGAAGAAAGCCTGCTCGGGCAGGTCATCGGTCTTGCCCTCCAGGATCTCCTTGAAGGACGCGACGGTCTCCTTGATCGGGACGTAGACGCCCGGCCGTCCGGTGAAGACCTCCCCCACGAAGAAGGGCTGGCTCATGAACCGCTGGAGGCGGCGGGCCCGCGCCACGGTCGCCTTGTCCTCCTCGGACAGCTCGTCGATGCCGAGGATCGCGATGATGTCCTGGAGGTCGCGGTAGCGCTGCAGGACCCGCTGGGTCTCGCGGGCGGTGTCGTAGTGCTCCTGGCCGACGATGTTCGGGTCGAGGACGCGCGACGTCGAGGTGAGGGGGTCGACGGCCGGGTAGATGCCCAGCTCGGCGATGCTCCGCTCGAGACGGATGGTGGAGTCGAGGTGGGCGAAGGTGGTCGCCGGGGCCGGGTCGGTGTAGTCGTCGGCCGGGACGTAGACCGCCTGGAGCGAGGTGATCGAGCCCTTCTTGGTCGAGGTGATCCGCTCCTGCAGGGCAGCCATCTCGGTCGCCAGGTTGGGCTGGTAGCCCACCGCCGACGGCATCCGGCCGAGGAGTGCCGACACCTCGGACCCGGCCTGGGTGAACCGGAAGATGTTGTCGATGAAGAGCAGGACGTCGCGGCCCTCCTCGTCGCGGAAGTACTCCGCCATCGTGAGGCCGGTCAGGCCGACCCGCTGGCGGGCGCCGGGCGGCTCGTTCATCTGGCCGAAGACGAAGGCCGTCTTGGCGATGACGCCCGACTCGGTCATCTCGTGGATGAGGTCGTTGCCCTCTCGCGATCGCTCACCGACCCCGGCGAAGACCGACACGCCGGCGTGCTCCTGGGCGACGTTCCGGATGAGCTCCTGGATGATGACCGTCTTGCCGACGCCGGCGCCGCCGAAGATGCCGACCTTGCCGCCCTTCTTGAACGGGCAGATGAGGTCGATGACCTTGAGGCCGGTCTCGAAGACCTCGACCTCGGTCGTCTGCTGGTCGAACGCGGGCGCGGAGCGGTGGATCGGCAGCGTCACCGCGCGGCTGACCGGGGCCTTTCCGTCGATCGCGTTGCCGAGGACGTCGAAGACGCGCCCGAG
>DATHYZ010000227.1:0-17216 GCA_035458865.1 Candidatus Limnocylindrales bacterium | reverse complement strand
GAGCTGGAGTCGGCACTCGAGACCACGGAGATGGACCCGACCGGCATCCAGATCCACACCATCGGCATCGGCGAGGACGCGGACACGCCGACGCTGAAGAAGATCGCCTCGGCCGCCCACGGGCGGTTCTGGCAGCCGAAGACCGAGGCGGACGTCGTGACCGTCTACAAGGACATCGCCGCGTACTTCTAGGGGATCGTCCGGGCCGTCGGGCGGATCAACGCCCCGGCACCGAGCACAGGAGCTGAGGGACGGGCATGGGACGCTTCTTCGCCGCCGTGCGGCGCTGGTTCAACTTCTTCTTCCTGCGACGCAGCGAGGACGTTCGCAACGCGGCCGACCGCCAGTTCACCGGCTCGGTGGAAGGCATCCAGGCCGCCTATGCGATCGACCGCGACCGCCTCTCGAAGGACTTCCGCGGCCTCCAGGAGGCCGTCGCCCAGGTCCTCACCATCGCCGAGGACAAGAAGATCCAGCTGGAGCGACTCGGCGGCGAGGAGCAGCAGCTCCAGGTCCAGCTGAACGGGGCGATCAACGCGGCCGAGAAGGCCCAGGCCGCCGGCGACACCGACGCCTACGGGCAGGCCAAGGCCGCCTACATCCGCTACCAGCAGCGGATGACCCAGATCGACGCCGACCAGGAGCGGCTCAGCGGCGAGGTGACGAACCTCGAGGCGAGCATGAAGACGCACATGTCGCGCCTCACCGCGCTCCAGGCCGAGCTCGAGCGGCTGCCGCGGGAGGAGGCCGAGACGATCGCCGAGTTCGTCTCCGCCAGGCAGGTCATCGAGCTGAACAACCGCCTGATGAACGCCTACGACAGCCTCCAGGAGGGGCCGTCGAGCGTGGTCCGGGCGGAGGTCCGCAAGATGTCCGCCCAGGCTCGCATCACGGAGCAGCTGGCAGGGACCGACGTCAAGCTCCAGGACCAGCAGTACGCGCAGCTCGGCCGCGAGATGGCCGGCGAGGATTCGCTCGAAGCGGTCCTGGCGGCTCGCCGGGTGGAGCGCGAGGGCACGGTCGCCGAGCCCGCAGCCGAGCGGGAAGCGCCCGCGGCCGACGCGGTCCCGCCGGCCGACCCGGGTGACGGGACCCCGCCGCCCGAGCGACCCCGGATCTGACGGCGCCGGGAGCGGCGGCCCGCGTGACCGGCGAGCTGGCGAGCCGAGCGAGGCCCGAGCGCCGCCCCGGCTTCGTCGAGGCGCTCTCGCGCGCCCACTACGCGCGCCTGGCCCGCTGCGTGGTCCTCACCGGGAACACGAACGACCTCTTCCCCATCGGGCCGGCCGACGCCACCCGCTACGTCAGCCTCGAGGCGGTCCTGACGGACGCCTTCGGCCGGGCCCGCTACCCGCGCCGCGGCGCCGAGGTCCCGTTCGTCGTCCTGACCCTCAAGGCCAACGGCATCGCCTTCGCCAGCGACGCGGATCGGGCGGCGATCGCGGCCATCGGCACGGCTGCGGCCGAGCGCCACCCGGCACTGGCACGGGACGTCGCGACGTTCCTCAAGGAGACGGCCCGGGAGCGGTCGGCCTCGATCGTCACCCTCACGCTCGTCGCCGAGCTGATGCGGCTCATCCGCCGGGCCCGGGACGCGGCGATCCCGGTCCGACCCGTCGCGGCCATCATCGATCACGCCGAGGCCCTGCTGCCGGCCGGTGACCTGGCCCGCCTCGCCCCGGTGGACCGCGAGGCGATCACGGTCTTCAGCGACCTGCTCCGCGACGACGGGATCTGGGCGGAGGCGGCCACGGCCGATGCCTACCCGGACGTCATCCTGCTGGTGGCGCCGACGCTGGCCGAGCTGTCGTCGCGCATCGCCGACCTGCCGAAGACGGCCCGCGTCGAGGTGCCCCGCCCGGACGAGGCGGTCCGACGCGAGTTCGTGGCCGACCGCCTGGCCGCCCTCGGGCCGGGTGCGGCCGGCCTCGACGGCGACTACTCGGTCGACGAGCTCGTCGCCGACGCCAAGGGCCTCACCCTCCGCGACCTCGACGACCTGCTGACGGCCGCCCAGCGCTCGCCCGAGCAGTTCCGCATCGACCGGGACGCCGTCGTGACCATCGTCAACCGGACCCTCCAGGAGCGGCTCGGCTCGATCATCACCGTCGTCTACCCGGAGCACTCGATGGCCGACGTGGTCGGGTTCTCGGCCCTGAAGCGGCGGCTCGGCCGGCTCCGGCGCCGCTTCGACGATCCCGACCGAGCGCCGGCGGGCATCACGGTCGTGGGTCCCAACGGCGCCGGCAAGACCTTCATCCTGGAGGCGTTCGCCAGGGAGACCGACCGGACGGTCATCACCCTCGGGCAGATCCGGTCCGAGTGGTACGGCAAGACCGACGTCTTCGCGGAGGCCTTCAGCTCCGGCCTGTCGGCGTTCGGGCGGATCCTCGTCCTGGTCGACGAGGCCCACGTGGCCTTCGGCTCGATGCACGACCGCCAGACCCACGAGACCGAAGCCCGCCTGGCCAGCCACATGATCCGGATGATCGACGACCTGCCGAACCGGGGCCGGATCGTCTGGGCCCTCATCACGACGCGCCCCGACCTGCTCGATCCGGACTTCGTCCGCAGCGGTCGCTGCTCGCTGTTCGTGCCGATCTTCGATCCGGAGGGCGACGACGCGGTCGCCTTCGCCGACTACATGACCGGGCGCATGGCCCGGGCCGGGGTGCAGCTCGGCCCCGAGGAGCGTCAGCTCCTCGGGGCGCGGACGGCCGGCTTCTCGGCCGGCGACTACCGCGAGTTCGCCGACGACTTCGCCGAGGAGCGCGACTTCGACCCGGGCGTCTCGCTGGCCGCGTTCCTCGACGGGTGGACCCCGAGCTCCGTCGCCCTCGGCGTCCAGCGAGAGCTCCAGATCCTCCTGGCCGCCCTGCACTGCGACTGGCCGGAGCTGCTCCCGGAGCGGCTCAGGGGACGATCCAAGGCCGCCCTCCAGGAGGGGATCGACCGGCTCCGGAGCCTCTCGACGCCCTGAGCCCCGGCGCCGCGTTGGTCAGCGGTGGCCCGACGCCATCCGCACGGCGTCGGGACGGCGGCGGAGACGCCACATCGCCACGATGCCGACGGCCGGCCCGAGGGCCAGGGCCGAGAAGGCCACCTGCCAGCCGCCCGCGTCGGTCGGCGCGATCGCCCCGACCGCCAGGATCGTCACCGCGGTGAGCACGAACCCGCTGGCCACCTGGACCTGGAGCGCCGAGCCGGCGGTCCCGGGCGGAGCCAGCTCCGACACGGCGGCGGAGAACTGGGCCGAGTCGGCGACGACCGTGACGCCCCAGACGGTGGCGAGCGCGACGACGAGCCAGGGCGACGCGCCGAAGAGCAGCCCCACGAGCAGCGCGCAGGAGCCGCTGACGGCCATCGCCACGATGGTCGCCGTCGTCCGGCCGAACCGGTCGGCGTAGAGCCCGGCTCCCACGCAGCCGACCGCCCCGGCGGCCATGACCGCGAAGGCGGCGAGCGACGCCAGGGCGGCGTCGTCGCTCCCCGACGCGGCGAGCGAGGCCGCGAGGAAGAGCGGGATCCAGGTCCACATCGCGAACAGCTCCCACATGTGGCCCAGGTAGCCAAGGTTGGCCAGCCGGACCGACGGCTGACGGAACGCAGCCGCGGCGATCTGGACGCTGAAGCGCGGGGCCGGGGTGTCGAAGGGACCGGGCCGACCGCCGGTGAGGACGAGCCCCCCGCCCAGGAAGGTGGCGACCGAGGCGAAGGCGACCACCGTCCTCCAGTCCACGTCGGCCAGCGCCCCGACGGCCCGGAAGAGGTGCGGCATCGCCGATCCGACGGTGACGGCGGCGATCAGCACGCCGATGGCGAGGCCGCGGTCGCGCCGGAACCAGCCGGCGATCAGCTTCATCCCGACCGGGTAGACGGCGGCGAGCGCCGCGCCGGTGACCGCCCGGGCCGGGATCCCCGCCAGCGGCCCGTCGGCCAGGACGGCGAACGCCAGGTTGGCGACCCCGGCGACGACGGCGCCGGCCGCGAACAGGCGGTCGCCGCGGATGACGTCCGAGGCGCCGGTCACGGCGAGCGCCAGCGCGCCCGCGGCGAAGCCCAGCTGGACGGCGACGACGAGGAGCGAGAGCTCGAAGGCCGAGGCGTCCCACTCGGCCGCCAGCGAGGGCGCGACGGCGGAGGAGCTGAACCAGGGCGACATCGCCAGGATCGTGCCGATCGCCAGGACCGCGAGGGCGACCCAGCGCCCCGGGGGATCGACCACTTCGATGGTCGGGTCGGGATCAGCCGCCAGGGTCGATGCCATCGGGACGCATCGTGTAGACCAGGCACTCGCCGCGCAGGACCTCGGTCCCGTCGTCCCGGCGGGCGACGCAGCGGAGGCGGGTGATCGGCTTGTCGGCTCGTGCCTCGACGACCTCGGCCTCGGCTGTCACCGTGTCGCCGATGTGCACCGGCGCGGGGTAGTCCCACTCCTGGTGGAGGAAGACGCTGCCGGGACCGGGCAGCTCCATCGCGACGAGGGCATTGAACAGGCCGGTGGTCAGCCCACCCTGGACGACGAGGCGGCCGACCCTGGTCGCGGACGCGAAGGCCTCGTCGAAGTGGAGGGGGTTGCGGTCCCCGCTGCTGAGGGCGAAGCGCTCGACGTCTTCGGCCGTGAAGGTCCGGGTCCAGGTCGCCCGAGCCCCGACGGGCGGCGGCGACCAGCGCCCGGTCACGACGGCAGGTTCTTGACGAGCAGGACGACCGCGGGTCCGATCAGGGTGAGCAGGACGATCAGGAGGAAGGCCCCGAGAGGGCCGGCCAGGTCCGCCGGAAGGGGACGGCGGCGGCTGGTGGCCGGGGTGCCCTGGCGCGGCTCGGCCATCGGGTCGGCCTACAGTCGCTCGAAGCGCTCGATCGGGAGGACGAAGACCGTCGCACCACCCACCTCGACCTCGAGCGGGTAGGGCATGAAGAACTCGCCCGGCTCCATGATCGGCGGCATCGGGTTGACGACCTCGGTCCGCGACCGGCAGGTCTCCCGGATGATGCCCATGACCTGCTCGATCCGGTCCTCATCGACGCCGACCATGATCGTGGCGTTGCTCTGCTTGAGGAACCCTCCGGCCGAGTGCAGGCGGGTCGCCCGCAGGTCCTGCTCAAGGAGCGCATCGACGAGCGGACCGGCATCCTCGTGGTGGACGATGGCGACGACGAGCTTCACGGCCGCGAGTATAGGGCGCCAGTCCGACCTCGGCGAGCAGCCAAGCTGGTGCGCCTGATGGGACGACACCCCCTTCCGGACCCCCGGGGGCGGTCCCTATCATCGCGAGGTCCGGCCGCCCGCCCGCAGGAGGACCCCCGTGTCGACCGACCCGTCCACCGCCCAGCCCACCGCCGCCGGCGTCCTCGCCGAAGCCGTCGCGTCGTTGGCCAGGGGCACCGACCTCGACGCCGCCATCGGCACGCTCATCGCCCGTGCCGCGCGCTCGACCGGCGCCGGCATGGCTGCGCTCTTCGTCCAGGACCCCGAGGCCGGCGGGCTCCAGCTGGTCGCCGCCGACGGCTTCGAGGATGCTGCGCTCGCGGACTTCGAGGCCGGGGTCACCGGCGATCCGTCGCACCCGATCGCCGTGGCGGCGCGGGACGCCCGGGCGGACGTCGGCAGCGTCGGGCCGGCACCGGACGGTCAGCCGATGACCGGCGCCTACCTGCCCCTCGTGGTCGCCCGCGATGGCATCGACCTGCCCCTCGGCGTCCTGGCCTTCGGGTGGCCGGGCGAGCGGTCGATCGGCGACGAGGAGCGGGCGCTCCTGTCGGCAGCCGCCGACCTGATCGCGCTGTCGCTCGACCGGGTCCGACTGGCCACGCTCGTCCACGAGCGGTCCGAGTGGCTCGAGCGGCTCGCCCAGACCGACGCGCTGACCGGCCTCGCCAACGCCCGGCTCCTGGATCGCGTCCTCGAGCTCGAGGTGGCCCGGGCCGGTCGCCAGGCCACCGAGCTGTCGGTCATCGTCTTCGACATCGACGACTTCGCCGGCTTCAACGAGCGGGCCGGACGGGAGGCGGGCGACGACGCGCTGCGCCGGGTGGCCGCGGCCCTGACCGGCTCCGTCCGCCTCGTCGACACGGTGGCCCGGACCGGGGCCGACGAGTTCGTGGTCCTCGCTCCTGGCTCGGCCGGCGAGACGGTCGGCCGACGCCTCATCGAGGCGGTCGCGGCGCTCGACGATGCCGCCGAGGGCGTCACGGTGTCAGCTGGTGTCGCCCGGTTCCCGGCCGACGGGACCGCTGCCACGGCGCTCCTCGAGGGCGCCCGGCATGCGCTGGAGGCGGCCAAGGCCGGCGGGACCGGCACCATCGCGGTCGCCTCGGCCGACGAGGGCTGAGCCCCGGCGAGCGCCGGCGAACGATCAGCCGCTCGGCGGACCGGACAGGCGGGCGGCCAGGCCGGGGAGCCGCCCGAGCGCGGCCACGATCCCCGAGAAGACGACGTCCGGGTCGGCGGACGCGTCGATGACCGCGAACCGCTCGGGCTCCTGCGTGGCCAGCCGGAGGTAGCCCTCGCGGACACGGCGGTGGAAGTCCACCTCGAAGCCCGCCTCGAAGCGGTTGCGCTCGCCGGCTGACTTCCGGGCCAGGCCGATCTCGACCGGAAGATCGAGCAGGATGGTCAGGTCGGGCGTCAGCCCAGCGGTGGCGAACCGCTGGATGGCCCGCAGCTCGTCCACGTCGAGGCCCCGGCCGAACCCCTGGTAGGCGAGGGTCGAGTCGGCGTGCCGGGCGTCGATGACCAGCTCGCCTCGAGCCACCCCGGGCCGCACGACCTCGTCGACGAGCTGGGCCCGCGACGCGCTGAAGAGCAGCGCGTCGGCGCGCGGCGAGATGCGCTCGTTCGTCGACGCGGCGCCCAGGAGGATCTCCCGGATCCGCTCCCCTGCCCACGTCCCGCCCGGTTCCCGGACGAGGCGCACGGCCACGCCCTGCGCCTCGGCGAGCGCGGCCAGTCGCTCGGCCTGGAGGGTCTTGCCGGACCCGTCGCCGCCCTCGATCGTCACGAACCAGCCCGGCCCGCGCGGGGCGCCGAGGGCAGCGTCGGGGCCGGGGCGGTCGTCGGTGGTCACGGCGGGAGTGTATCGAGGCCGGTCCGCGACGGCCTGCGCCCCACGCCGTGACGTCGCCGGGGCGCGCGGCGGCGCAACGAGGCCGACGAGCGCGCGACGCGCCGGCGGGACCCGGTCGGCCGGTGCTACCCTCGGCGCGATGCGCGACCTCACCGATCGGGCGCTCGACACCGCGACCGCACAGGGCGCCACCTACGTCGACGCTCGGATCGTCCGTCGCCTCGACGAATCCATCTCGGTCAAGTCCGGCCGAGTGGAGGGCGTGGCGTCGGGAGAGACCGAGGGCATCGGCATCCGGGTCGTCGTGGACGGGGCCTGGGGTTTCGCCAGCACCTACCGCCTGGAGCCGCGGGAGATCGAGCGGACCGCTGCCGAGGCCGTCCGGATCGCCCGGGCGTCGGCCACGGCGCTGCGCCGGCCCGTGGTCCTCGACGACCGGCCGCCGGCCCAGGGGACCTACGAGACCCCGGTCGAGGTCGACCCGTTCTCGGTCCCGCTGGAGGAGAAGATCGGCGACCTGCTGGCGGCCGACGAGGCGATGCGCCGCATCAAGGGCCTGAGCTTCACGGACTCGGTCTACGCCGCCCAGCGCGAGTGGAAGGTCTTCGCCGCGTCGGACGGCTCGTACACCGAGCAGGTCATCACCCACGTGGGCGCCGGGATCGAGGCGAACGCCGCCAACGGCGACGAGCAGCAGCGCCGGACCTACCCGGACGCGGGCGGCGGCTGGCAGGCCGCCGGCTACGAGTACATCCGGGGGCTCGACCTGGCCGGCCGGGCCGAGCCGCTGGCCGAGGAGGCCGTCGCCCTGCTCTCGGCGCCGCAGTGCCCGTCGGGTCGTTTCACCGTCGTCCTCGACCCCTCCCAGCTCTACCTCCAGATCCACGAGAGCTGCGGCCACCCCAGCGAGCTGGATCGGGTCTTCGGGACCGAGGCGAGCTACGCGGGTACGAGCTTCCTCACGACGGACAAGCTCGAGGCCGGCTTCCGCTACGGCAGCGATCTCATCGACATCGTGGCGGACGCCACGGCGCCCGGCGGCCTGGGCACCTTCGGCTGGGACGACGAGGGGGTCGCCGCCCAGGCCGTCCCGATCGTCAAGGAGGGGATCTTCGTCGGCTACCTGTCGAGCCGCGAGACCGCCCCCCGCATCGGACGTGCGTCGGGCGGGGCCATGCGGGCCGACGGCTGGAACCGCATCCCGCTCATCCGCATGACGAACGTCAACCTCCTGCCAAAGCCGGGGATGAGCCTCGAGGAGATCGTGGCCGACACGGACGACGGGTTCTACCTGTCCTCGAACCGGTCGTGGTCCATCGACGACCGGCGCCTCAACTTCCAGTTCGCCACCGAGGTCGCCTACGAGATCAAGGGCGGCAAGCTGGGCCGGCTCTACAAGAACCCGACGTACACCGGGATCACCTACGAGTTCTGGCGGTCCTGCGACGCGGTCGGCGACGAGCGCAGCTACCGGATGCTCGGCACGCCCAACTGCGGCAAGGGCGAGCCGCCGCAGACGGGGCACGTGGGTCACGCGGTGTCGGGCGCCCGGTTCCGGAACGTCCAGATGGGGGTGGGCAAGTGGTGAGCGAGGGCAGCGCGGCGCGCGATCCCCGGAGCGCCCTGACCCTGGCGGCGACGGCCCTGGTCCATGCCCAGCGGGGCGGCGCGACCGAGGCGGAGGCCCTCGTCATCGCCGAGGACTCCGCCCTGACCCGGTTCGCCAACGACGAGATCCACCAGAACGTCGCCGAGACCAACGTCCGGATCCAGCTCCGGTACGTCGCCGGGAAGCGGGTCGGCGTCGCGTCCACCGGACGGATCGACGACCACGCCATCCGCGCCCTGGCCGAGACCGCCGGGGCCATCGCCCGAGCCTCCGCGGAGCTCGAGGACTGGGGCGGCCTGCCGGCCGCGACCCAGATCGCCGACGTCCCGTACGCCTACTCCGCGAGCACGGCGAACGCCTCCCCGGAGCTGCGAGCCGAGGGGGCCCGGGCGGTGATCGCGGCGGCGGAGGCGGCCGGCGTCAACGCCTACGGCTCGTTCTCGACCGGCGTCGAGACCGTGGCCGTGGCCAACACGGCCGGCATCCGGGCGGCGGCCGCGAGGACGACCACCCATCTCGTGACCGTGTCGATGGGCCCGGACGGCGGGACCGGCTACGCGGAGGGGGCGGGGGTGAGCGTCGGCTCGATCGACGCCGCGGCGCTGGGCCGAGAGGCCGCGGAGAAGGCGCGGGCCAGCGCGAACCCGGTCGCCATCGAGCCGGGTGACTACCCCGTCGTGCTCGAGGAGTACGCCGTCGTCGACGTCCTGGACATGCTCGGCTACCTGGGCTTCAGCGCCCTCGCCGTCCAGGAGCAGCGCTCGTTCTTCGAGCCCGGCCGCCGGATCGGCAGCGAACTGGTCACGATCCGGGACGACGGCACGGACCCGGCCACCCTGCCGATGGCGTTCGACTACGAGGGGGTCGGCAAGCGACCGCTCACGCTCGTCGAGAACGGCCTCTGCCGGGAGGTCGTCTACGACGCCCAGACGGCAGCCCGGGACGGGGGGACCTCGACCGGACATGGCCTGCCGGCACCCAACCCGTGGGGCCCCTTCCCGGTCAACCTCCTCCTGGAGACGGGGAACGCGACCCGCGACGAGCTGATCGGCGGCCTGGAGCGCGGGCTCCTCGTGACCCGCTTCCACTACACGAACCCGGTCCACCCGAAGCTGGCGATCGTGACCGGGATGACCCGGGACGGGACCTTCCTGGTCGAGGGCGGCCGGATCGTCGGGCCGGTCCGTAACCTGCGGTACACGCAGTCGTACCTCGAGGCGATCGCCGGGATCGAGGTGATCGGCCGGGAGCCGCGGACGCTCATGGGCTTCCTGGGCGGCGTCTCCACGCCGGCGGTCCGGATCGCGAACTGGACGTTCACCGGCGCGACGGAGCACTGAGGGCGTCCGGGCGGGGGCGGGACACAGCGGCGCCGGCATGGCGCCCAGCGGACCCAGGGCCGACGGGCCGACGGCCTAGGAATCGGAGCGAGGACACCCGTGGGCCACGACCAGCGACCCGGCACCTCTGAGCTGCCGATCCACGTCACCCGCGACGGCCGGGTCTTCGTCCACGTGGGCACCAGGTTCGTGGAGGCGTCGCTCGACGAGGTCGATCGCACCCTGGAGCGCCTCGCGGCCGATGGCGGGACGGTCGTCTACAGCCGCGACGACCCGGACGACGAGCCGGCCGGGGTGGCCCTCGAGGTGGTCGGCCTGGCGGACGAGCACGGACTCGCCGTCCGGGCCGTCGACGCCGTGCCCGACGAGCTCATGGACGAGGACTGAGGGCGAGGGCGAGGGCGAGGGCGAGGCTTCCGCTGCGGCCTGCATCGGCACTCGACGCCACACGCGGCCCATGGCGTCGGGTCGTCGCTTGGCGAACACTCCGCGCTCGGCGCAGCACACGGCCCATGGCGTCGGGTCGTCGCTCGGCGAACACTCCGCGCTCGGCATCGCACGCGGCCCATGGAACGGCCAGCGAGCGGTACGACCGGGATCACCGGCACTTCTGATCGATCGGCTCGCCAGCCGTTCCAGGTCACGCTCCAGGCACGGGGCGGACCGCGGTTCTCCGGTCGCACCGCACGCCCAGCGTTCCACCCAGGGCGACCGAGCGGCGCCCACGGCCGAGCGGGGCCCACGGCCGAGCGGCACCCGAGGCGGCCGAGAACGGTCGGCAAGGTGCCCGCACCCCACCGCGTACCGGTTGAGCGCCAGCGAAGAGTGCCGGCTCAGACTGGCCGGTGTGACCGCACGCTCGGATGCCGCTTCGGAGGGGCGACGAGTCGCCCGTCGAACGCTCGCCACGCTGGGCGAGGAGCTGCGGTCTGCTCGGCTCGCGGCCGGGCTGAGCCAGCGGGTGGCCGGGAGCGCCGCCGCGATGTCGCACGCCCAGCTCGGCCGGATCGAGCGGGCCGAGCTGCCGAACCTGACCGTGGAGCAGCTCAGCCGGGCCGCCGCGGCCGTCGGCCTCCGGCTCGTCGTGCGTGCCTACCCGGACGGCGACCCGGTCAGGGACGCGGCCCACGGAGCACTGCTCGGGCGATTCCGCGGGCTGCTGCCGGCCGGGACCAGCTGGCAGACGGAGGTGCCACTGCCGATCCTCGGCGACCGCCGAGCCTGGGACGGCCTGGCGACGCTGGGCGGGAGGCGCATCGCCGTGGAGGCGGAGACACGACTTGTCGACGTACAGGCGCTCGAGCGCCGGCTCGCTCTGAAGCGCCGCGACGGCGGACTCGACGTGATGCTCCTGGTCCTCGCCGACACCCGCTCGAACCGACGCGCACTCGCCGCGCACCGGGAGGCGCTGCGCCACTCGTTCCCCGCGGATGGACGGGCGGTCCGGGCCGCCCTCGGTCGCGGTGAGCTGCCAGCGGCGAGCGGCCTGGTCGTGCTCTGACCCGGTCGGACCGGGAACGGTGGAGGTCTTCCCGGGTCGACCGGGGGCAGGATGACGAGGCCTTGCGCGACCAGGGCGTCGATCACCCGGGCGCCGGGCTGTTCGGCGGGGAGCAGATCTAGTTCGATCGAGGCGGGCTGACCGACCAAGGCCGCCGGCAGGTCGGTCGAGGGCTCGCCGGGCCGCCGACCCTACTCCGGACCCAGGTCGTAGCCCATCGTCCGCGGCAGGCGGACCAGGGCCCGGAGCAGCCGGGGCGACGGGCGCCCCAGGTCGTCACGCTGCTCCTTGGCCACGATCGCCTCGCGGATGACCCTGGCACCGACGAACCGGAACGGCTCTGGCGGGAAGCGGCGGGGCCGGTGCTCCACGAGCGGCAGCCGGGCCACCGGGTCCTCGAGCCGACCAAGCGCGAGGGCGGCCAGGATCCGACCGCCCAGGTGGGCCGGCCCGACGCCAGTCCCGCTGTAGCCGTGGCCGTAATGGACGTTGCCCGGGGACAGCGTCCCGAACGTCGGCAGGTGGTCCGGGGCGACGTCGATCGGGCCGCCCCAGGCATCCTCGAGCCCGACGTCGGCCAGCTGCGGATAGAGCCGCCGGAACCCTCGGGCGGCCAGTCTCACCGAGCCGAGATCGTGGGTCACCCACTCCCCCAGCCGACCGCCGTAGCCGGCCCGGCCGCCTCCCCCGCCGAAGGCGATCCGGCCATCGAGCGTCGCCTGCCAGTAGTGGTTCGTGAACCGCCCGTCGGAGATGGCGTGGCCACTCGTGTAGCCGATCTCGGCGAGACGATCCGGGATCGGCTCGGTGAGGACGATGTAGCTGCTCCAGGTCACGAGCCGCGAGCCGAACCGGCGCCACGAGGCGGCCCAGGCGTTGAGGGCCAGGACGACCCGGTCGGCGGTGAGGGTGCCGAGGGATCCGGGCGCGAGCCCGGGGGTGCCCCGGACGCCGGTCGAACCGCCGACGGCCTCCATCGAGTCGGCGCGGGTCCCGATCGGCGCGCCGACGGCCTCCATCGAGTCGGCGACGTCGGGGGCGACCACCTCCGTCTCCAGGACGACCGCCTGCCCTGGTCCGCCCGGCCGCAGTCGGCGCAGGCGCGTTCCCTCGTGGATCATGACCCCTCGCTCGAGCAGCACGCGCCGCAACCCCCGGGCCAGTCGTGCCGGCTGGATGTTGGCGTCTCCGGGGACCAGGTAGCCAGCTCGGAGGCGAGGGCTCCCGCCAAGCCCCTGCATCTCGGCGGCCGGGATCGCCCGGAACCGGTCACCGTAGCCGAGCCGGGTCGCCAGCTCCACGGACCCGTCGAAGGCGTCGTCCTGGGCAGCCGAGGTCGACGCCAGCAGCGAGCCCTTCGCGCGGAACCCCGCGTCCACCCCGTGGCGCTCACACCAGGCTGCCACGTCGCCTGGCGCTCGCTCGCACTCGAGCGCGGCCGCCACCCCACCCTCCTCGCCGAAGTGACGGACCAGGGCCGGCAGGCTGTCCCACCAGCCCGTGAGGAAGCCGCCGTTCCGACCGCTGGGGCCGCCGCCGACGATGTCCTGCTCGATGATGGTGATCCGGATCCCGGGAGCCTGCTCGAGGAGCTGCCAGGCGGTCCAGAGGCCGGTGAAGCCGCCACCGACGATGGCGACGTCGGTCGTCGCCTCGCCTGCGAGCGGTGGGCACGCGACCCCGGGGTCGGCCGCCAGCGCCTCGCGAAGCCACCAGCTGCGGCGCGTGCCGACGAGGGGCGCAAGCCGTTCGAGGTCGCGGTCGAGGATCGCGGCGAGCGCGGGCATGACCCCATTGAAGCGCCTCGGCGGAAGGCCCGTCGGTCGGTGGCGCGTCGTGTCGCCCGTGGCGCGTCGTGTCGGCCTGCCGCGCATCCCGTGCCCCGCGGCCACCCCGCCCGCGCTACGCTGGCCGTCGGACAGGAGGAGCCACCGCATGAGCCCCGACCGCGACTTCCGGATCGAGCGGAGCGAGCTCCGCGCGCAGGACGAATACGCCGAGATCCCCGACTGGTACCTGCCGTCCTACGTCGGCGCGTCCACGTTCCAGAAGCTGCCGTCCTGCCCCGATGACAAGAGCCTCGCCGCGTCTCGCGCCGAGGTGGCGATCGTGGGCGCGCCGGTCGACGATGGCGCCTCCAACCGGGCCGGCGCCCGCTTCGGCCCGCGGGCCATCCGTTCGGCGACGTACCACTCCGGCGAGCTGTGGTCGATCCAGCTGGAGACCTCGGTCTTCGACCGGATCCGCTGCGTGGACGCCGGCGACGCCCCGGTCGTCCCGTCGCGCCTGGAGCGGTCCCTGCGGGTCGTCCACGAGAAGGTCCACCGGGTCGCCCGGACCGGCGCGGTTCCCATCGTCCTCGGCGGCGACCACTCGATCACCTACCCGTCCGCCGCGGCCGTGGCCCGGGTCCAGCATCCCCGCAAGATCGGCATCGTCCACTTCGACGCCCACGCCGACACGGGCCTCGAAGTCTACGGATCGCTCATCAGCCACGGCACGCCGATGCGGAACCTCATCCAGGAGGGCTGGGTCGAGGGTCGCAACTTCGTCCAGGTCGGCCTGCGCGGCTACTGGCCGGAGAAGGAGACCTTCGACTGGATGCGTGAGCAGGGGCTGCGCTGGCACCGGATGGTCGAGATCGAGGAGCGCGGGGCCGAGGCCGTCATCGACGACGCCATCGCCGAGGCGCTCGACGGGCCCGACGCGATCTACCTCTCCGTCGACATCGACGTCGTGGACCCGGGCAACGCGCCCGGGACCGGCACCCCGGAGCCGGGCGGGCTCTCGCCCCGCGAGCTGCTCCGGGCGATCCGCCGGATCGTCTCGAGCGTCGACCTCGTGGGGATGGACGTCGTCGAGGTCAGCCCGCCGTACGACTCGGCCGACGTGACCGCGGCCCTCGCCCACCGCTGCGTCCTCGAGGCGATCAGCGCCCTCGCCCTGAAGCGACCGGAACCGACGGGCTAGCCGACGCGAGTCCCGGCGCCGGGCCCGACAGACTTCGTAACGGCCTCGTACCGGCGGTGCCGTGGAATGCCGACATGGACCGTCCGCACGTCCGCTGGACCGCCTTCGTCGCGCTCGTTGGCGTTCTCGTGGCCGCCTGCGGCTTCACGCCATCCGATGCGAGTCCGTCTCCGTCCGCCGAGCCGAGTCCGTCGGCCGCTCGGCCCGTCGTCATCGACGTCGACCTCGACGCGAGCGACCTCCTCGCGGTCGCCATCCTCGTCCGGGATCCGGCGCTGGACGTCCGGGCCCTGACCATCTCGGCGACCGGCCTGATCCACTGCGAGCCGGGGCTTCGCGTGGGCCGCGGCCTCCTCGATGCGCTGGGCCGACCCGACGTCCCGGTCGCCTGCGGCCGCGAGACCGCCGGTGGCGACGCCAGGCCGTTCCCGGACGCGTGGCGAGAGGGCGCCGACCGAGCCTGGGGCATGTCGCTGGCGGGCGCGGAGCCGGATCCCGATCCGGGGACGGCCGTCGAGCTGATCTCCCGGGTCGCCGGCACCAGCGACCGGCCGGTCACGATCTTCGCGGCCGGGCCGCTGACGAACGTCGCCGATGCCCTCCTGGCCGACCCCGGGCTCGCGGCACGGGTCGACCGGCTACACGTCATGGGCGGTGTCGTCGACGCTCTGGGCAACGTCATCGTCGACGACGTGTCGCAGGGCGACCGGCTCGAGTGGAACTTCGTGGCCGACCCCGACGCCGTGGGCGTGGTCTTCGCCTCGGCCGTGCCGATCGACCTCGTGCCGCTCGACGCCACCGATGATGTCCCGGTCCCGGCGGACCTCCTGGCCTGGCTCGAGGAGGACCACGCCGCCGCCGGCGCCGACATCGCCCACGAGCTGCTCCTCCGTTTCCCGGGCCGCGTCAGCGACCCCGGCTCCCAGCTGTGGGACGAGCTTGCCGCCCTGGCCGTCAGCCAGCCGAGCCTGGTCTCGTGGGAGACCGCGGACCTGACGACGGCGACCGACGGCAGGTTGGCCGGCCGGATCGAGCGCGACCCCGCGGGTCGCGAGGTGCGGTTCGCCAGCGCGGCCGACCGGCCAGCGGTCGAGGCCGCCCTGCTCGAGGCACTTCGCCGCGGCCCGCCGCGACCGGAGCCCTTCGTCCTGGAGGCAGAGGCCAGGCTGACCTGGGACGGCACGACCTGCGCCTGGGCCGGTGACCCGCCGAGCACGGCCGGGCTCAGGGCGCTCACCATGGAGAACCGGACGGATGTGGACGGCGGGGCGTTCGTGGTCGCCGTGGAGGCCCCCCATACCTGGGCGGAGGTGCTCGACTTCATCGCGATCTTCGAGGTCGAAGGCGGCACCGAGCCTCCGACGTGGATCTCCGCGGTGGCGACCGATTTCGGGGCGCCCGCCCACGACGAGACGACGACCCTCGTCGATCTGCCACCGGGCGTGTCGGGCGCCCTCTGCGTATCCGGTGACTGGCCGGACATCGAGCTCGTCCCGGGCGAGCCGCTCGACCTGCCGTGACCAGCTCGGTACCGTGGTGGCCAGTCCGTCCCACCCAGCAGGTAGCCATCGGATGATGACCATGCCCCGGATCCTCGTCCTGGTCGGCCTGTGGGCGGTCGCGGTCGGCGTCGCCATGCTCGACCTGCTCGTCGGACTTCTCGCTCGACGCGGTGGCGTGAGCTTCGAGGGCACCGCCTGGATGCCGGCGCTTCAGGCTGGCTTTGCGACCGTCGGCCTGCTGATCCTCGTCAACCGTCCGAGGAACGTCATCGGCGGTCTCTGTCTGGCGATCGGGCTCGTGCTCGCCGGCAGCGCCGCCATGGCGGTGTACGCGACGCTCGATGACGTCCGGGCCGGACCTGCGACCGCAGCGGGCTCGACCGCGGCGATGCTGTCCACGGCGCTTCGGGGCCTGGCGATCGCCCTCTGTGGGCCGCTCCTCGCTCGCTTTCCCACCGGACATCTCCTGTCACGGCGCTGGATGGTCGTCGACGCGCTGGTCCTCTTCTTCGTCGCGACGGTCGCGATCGAGACCCTGCGACCGCACCGCGTCGAGCTGGCGTGGGTGCTGCCGTTCGAGAACCCGATCGGGATCATCGAGCTCCCGGGAACGGACTGGGATGCCCTGCTCGCGGCCGGGGGCTTGGCGATGTTCGCAGTCTTCATCATCGCCGGGGCCGCGATCGTGCTCAGGTACCGGCGAGGAAGGCCGACCGAGCGAGCCCAGATCCGCTGGGTCGCCGCCGCCTATCTCGTGGCCATCGGCGCCATCGGGGCCGCCCTCGTGGCACCGCGACCGGTGTCCGATCTCGCCTGGCTCGTCGTCACGCTAGTGCCCGGCCTGTTTCCCATCGCCATCGGCATCGCGGTGCTCCGGTACCGGCTGTACGAGATCGACCGGCTCATCAGCCGGACGATCGGCTGGGCCATCGTGACGGGCGTGCTCGTCGGGACGTTCGCCCTGTTGATCCTCGGGCTCCAGGCGGTCGTCGAGCCGCTCACCGGGGGGAACACCCTCGCCATCGCCGGCTCCACCCTGGTGGTGGCGGCCCTCTTCAACCCGGTCCGGACCCGGGTCCAGCGGGCCGTCGACCGACGGTTCGACCGGAGCCGGTATGACGGGGAGCGGCTCCTCGCCGCCTTCGGCGAGCGGCTCCGGGACGAGGTCGACCTCACGACGATCAGCGCCGACGTCCTCGCCACCGTCGATGCCGCGGTCCGACC
>DATHYZ010000226.1:0-3911 GCA_035458865.1 Candidatus Limnocylindrales bacterium | reverse complement strand
AGCGTCTGGTCGATCAGCCGCACGCGACACCACCAATAGCCGGAGCCTGCCACGGGCCCCTCCTCGATCGCGAGCCGGGTCCCCCAGGACAGGGTCGGCTCGTACTTCGTCGAGACGTCGCTCACCTCGGGCCTCGAGCGGACGCGCAGGCCGTTGGTGACGGTCATCGCGAGGTCGCCAGCGCGGATGTCGGGCTTCGAGGCCATGGACGGGGCCGCTGGCCGTGAAGCAGTCGCCGTCGGGCTCGGCGCGGGCGAGGCCGCCGGAGGCGATGGTTCCGGTGTCGCAGTCGGTCGTGGCGTCGCCGCAGGTGTCGCGGTCGCTGCCGGCGTTTGGCTCGGCGATGGTGCGGGGCTCGGCTCGGGCGTTGCCGCCGCAGTGCATGCACACGCGATGATCGCGGTGGCTGCCCCAAGGGCTGCCAACCTCGCTCGCATCGTCCTCCCCCTCGGGACGCTTCGGCCGGGTGCTGTCTCGGTGACGGCGGTGAGACGTACTGTGCCCGGCGTTCGTTTCGCGCGGTTGGCCCGTCGACGAGGGCTCGGCCCACTCGGGTCAAGCGCGGTAGGCTAGGCTTCCCAGCGGCCCGATCGGGGTGTAGCGCAGCCTGGTAGCGCACATGCTTTGGGAGCATGAGGTCGTGGGTTCGAATCCCACCACCCCGACCATCTCGATCGCCGCGACCGGCGCCTCAGGCCGGATCGCTAGGCGCTGACGGGCCGGCCCGCTCGGTCGTCGTCGCCGAAGCCGCGCCCGGTCTACCGTGCGGTCGTGAGTCGCTTGAACTCCTCGACCTGGCCGCGGATGGCCCGCTCCGTCGGCAGCCGCTCGATGCTGGAGGCCCCGAAGAACCCGTGGACGCCCGGCATCCGGGCCAGGGCCTCGCCGACCTGGGCCGGCTCGTCGAACGGGCCGCCGTGGCAGAGGACGATGATGTCGGCGCGGACGCTCCGGCCCGCCTCGGCGATGGCCATGACCCGCGCGATCGCCTCCTCGAGCGTGAAGGCGACGCCCGCCCCGATGGTCCCGGCCGTCGTGAGCCCGACGTGGGCCACGAGCTGGTCGGCGCCGGCCCGGGCCATCGCCACGGCCTGGTCGGGGTCGAACACGTAGGGCGAGGTGAACAGGTCCAGGTCGTGGGCCGTGCGGATGGCCTCGACCTCCTGGTCGTAGCCCATGCCGGTGGCCTCGAGGTTCCGACGGAAGTCGCCGTCGATGAGCCCCACGGTGGGGAAGTTCTGGACGCCGTCGAAGCCCATCGCCTGGAGGTCTCGCAGGAGGACCGGCATGAGCCGGAACGGGTCCGTGCCGTTCACGCCCGCCAGGACGGGCATGTCACGGACCACCGGCAGGACCTCGGCCGCCATCTCGACGACGATCCCGTTGGCGTCGCCGTAGGCGAGCATGCCGGCGAGCGACCCGCGGCCGGCCATCCGGTAGCGGCCGCTGTTGTAGATGATCGCCATGTCGGCACCGCCGGCTTCGGCCATCTTGGCCGAGATCCCCGTCCCGGCGCCGCAGCCGACGATCGGGACGCCGGCCTCGATCTGGGAGCGGAGGCGGCGGACGATCTCCTCGCGCGGGATGAACGGCATCGGTCGGTGCTCCCTTCGGGCTAGCGGGACGCCAGCATCTCCAGCAGTCGCGCGGCCATCGCGTCGGCGAAGGCCGGGTCGTTGACGTGGAGGTCGAGCTCGACGAGCTCCACCCGTGAGCGGTCGACGGTGGCGCGGATCGCCTCGAACAGCGCCGCGTCCGCCTCCGGCGACCAGAACGGGCCGCCCTCGGCGTCGATCATGCTCACGCCCCGGAGCGGGAGGAAGAGCGCGGTCGGTCCGGTCGCCTCGTTCAGCTTGGTGGCGATCTTCCGCCCCACCTCGGCGTTCTCCTGGGGCGTCGTCCGCATCAGCGTCACCGACGGGTTGTGCCGGTAGAGGTTCCGTTCCCTGAATGGCTCGGGGACCGTGTCGATGGGGCCCCAGTTGCACATGTCGAGCGCGCCGACCGAGACGACCTGGGGGATGCCCGCGCGACCGGCTGCCTCGAGTCGCTCCGGGCCCGCCGACAGCACGCCGCCGATGACCTCGTCGCACCACTCGGTCGTGGTGATGTCGGCGACCCCGACGACGAAGCCGTCCTCGATCAGTGCCTCCATCGCCCGGCCCCCGCTGCCGGTGGCGTGGAAGACCAGGACCTCGTAGCCGGACGCCTCCAGGGACTCGCGGATCCGGGTGACGCAGGGGGTGGTGACGCCGAACATCGTCGCCGCCACGAGCGGCCGGTCCTCGACGGGCGGTAGCGCCTGCTCCACCATCCCGCAGACGGCCCCGGCGGCGTTCGCTAGGATCCGGCGCGACAGCCGGTTGAGGCCGGCGATGTCCACGACCGAGTACATCATCGTGACGTCCTTGACGTCGACGTAGCTCGAGACGTCGCCCGACGCCATGGTGCTGACCATGACCTTGGGCAGGCCGACGGGCAGGGCCGTCATCGCCGCGGTCGCGATGGCCGTGCCCCCGGAGCCGCCGAGGCCAAGGACGCCGTCGATCCGGCCGGCAGCCAGGAGCTCGAGCGCCACCGCGCGGGCGCCCCGGCACATCACGTCGAGGGCGGTCGCGCGGTCGCCGGCGGCTCGCAGGATCTCGACATCACCGCCACCCGCAGCGGCGACCCGCGACGCGTCGACGTCCGCCTGCCAGGGCGGCTCGGTCACCCCGGCGTCCAGGATCAGGGGGATGTGCCCGCGCGCCTCGATCAGGGCGCGGACATAGGCGATCTCGGCGCCCTTCGTGTCGAGCGTCCCGATGACGAGGATCGTCCTGGCGGGCATGGGCCTCCTGCGGGTGGGCCGGGCCCGGCTCGGTCCGCGTCCGTGCCGCTGACCCTGCGGAGACCCTAGCCTCCGTCAGCAGCGTCCGGCCTGCCATGGAGGATGCGCCAGGCGGCACGGCGAGGGGCGCTCCGGTCCGGGCAGACGATGAGACCCCGGGCACGGTGTCCGGGGTCTCGGTCGCGACGGGTTCATGGCCGGCCGACACCAGCGCGGTGCCGGCTCAGGGGGCGACGCGCTGGTAGCCCGCAGCCTCGTCGGCGCTGAACAGCTTCTGGTCCTCGAAGGTGTCGAGGTCGATGCGGTGGATGGTGTAGTCCACGTGGTTCTGGGCCAGCACGTGAGTCCCGTCGGGCGCCATCGAATCGTTGATGCCGCCGCTCGACACGATGCCGAGCTCGGTCCCGCTCTCGCCGCCTGACGCGGGAACCACCACGAGCGTCTCCTTGTTGCCCTGCCACGTGTGGATCACGAGCCGGTCGCCGGTCGGTAGCCAGCTCGGGCGGAACTCCTCCTCGACGAACGTGTCGCCTGTCACGCGGTACTGATCGAGCACCTCGCCGTCGGGGCCGACGTCGGCGACGTAGACCCGGATCCCCTCGCGCCCCGCGTCGAGCGGGGTCTTCGAGGCGAAGGCGAGTCGATCCCCGGTCGGCGACCAGGCGGGATCGATGAAGTCCGTGTCGCCCCAGTAGCGAGCCGGCCGCTCCAGCGAGAGGGGAACGGCGTCCGTGCCGTCCGCGGCGGCGAGGAACAGCTGCCAGCCGTCCGGGGTCCGACCCCGGAAGAGCAGCTGCGATCCGTCGGGTGGGCGCCAGGTGGCATCCTCGGCCGGCATGCCGACGTCGAGCAGGGTCGACCCGCTGCCATCCGTGCGAACGAGATGGATCGCCGGGCCCCCTCCCGTCCTCGAGCTGACGGCGATCGTCGAGCCGTCGGGGGACCACTCGATCCGGTAGGCATCGGTGAACGGCCCGCCGGCCAGGCGCTGGTCCGTGCCGTCCGATCGGGCGACCCAGAGCTCGTCGCTGCGGGTGCTCCCGGTCGCCTCGCCTACCTGGCGGAGGAACGCGAACCGGGT
>DATHYZ010000225.1:0-7846 GCA_035458865.1 Candidatus Limnocylindrales bacterium | reverse complement strand
GTCGGTCGGTCCGGATGCTCCGGGTCGGCGGTCGCCCGGCCGGTCCCGCCCCAGAGCTCCGCCTGTCCGCTGCGGCCGAGCAGCCCATGACCGCGGTAGCGCGACAGCAGGCGGTGCTTGAGCTGCTCCCGCTCGGATGGTCGCAGGGCCAGCAGGTCAGCCGGATAGAGCCGCTCCATCAGGTCGTAGACGCGCCGGTTCCCCTCGCGCCGGGCGATGCCCAGGATGCCCGCCTCGGCCAGCGCCTCGAGGATGGCCCGGACCTGGTTCGTGGGACGCCAGTACCAGTCGATGGCGGCACGCGGCTCGACGTCGGTCGGGGACAGCGGTCCGTCGTCTCGGATCCGCTCCAGGAGCTCCTCGACGAGCGGGGCGTGCTCGTCGAAGGCCCCGCCCTCGTGCGATCGGCGGGCCCGGTCCCAGGTCAGCCGGTGCCACGGGAGCTCGGCCAGCGGCAGCAGGCTGAGGCCCTTGTTGTAGGCCTCGAAGAGGACGCGGTCCTGGTAGAGGAGCGCATCGGTCGTGGGTCGCCGGTAGTCGCGGACCCGGGAGAGGAGCACGAGATCGTGGTTGCGCCCGGCCACCTCGAGGGGATCGAACTGGATGGAGCCCAGCCGGTCGAACACCGTGAGCACGCCCTCGCGGCCGACGGGCAGATCCCGGGGCGGATACAGGAAGTGGCGGCTTGCCAGGAAGCGCCGGGCGGCCGCGGCCGACACGGGCCGGGTTTGGGTCACGAGGCCGGATGGTAGCGCCGCAGGGGCGTTCCCATCGGTCCATTCGGTTTCGTCGTATAGTGTGCCAAGACCGAATGCTATGGTGGTATCGAAGTATTCGCCCATGACTGATCAACCTGCGCAGGGCCGCGAGGCGGAGATCGTCCGGATCCTCGACGGCTACGAGAGCCTCATGCAGCAGCTCGTCGGGGCGCACCTCCCCGAGTTCATGGAGGTGGCCGTGACGATGTCACAGGCCAAGGTGCTGTACACGGTGCTGGTCGCCGGCTCGCTCCGCCTGTCGGAGCTCGCCGGTCGGCTCGGCGTCTCGCTGAGCACGACCAGCTCGCAGGTGGACCGGCTCGTGGAGCTGGGCCTCCTTGATCGTCACGACGACCCGGCCGATCGCCGGCAGGTCGTCATCAGCGTCACGCCCGACGGCGCGACGCAGCTCGAGCGCTTCCGGGAGCTGAACAGCGAGCAGCTCCATGCGCTCCTCGACCACGTCGCCGACGACGACCTCCGGGTCGTCGCCGATGGCCTCCGGATCCTCAGCGACGCGGCCGCGGGGTCGGCCGACCCCGTCGCCATCGACCCCGCCAGCCATCCAGGGAGCAGCCACTCGTGAACCGCCTCACCGAGCTGTCCGTCGCCAAGCGCAGCGTCACCCTCCTGCTCGCGTTCGGCCTCTTCATCGCCGGCGTCTCGGCCTGGGGGAGCCTCAAGCAGGAGCTTCTCCCCGACATCGACTTCCCGGTCATCACGGTCATCGCGCCCTACCCGGGCGTGGGGGCCGCGGACGTGGCCGAGCAGGTGACGAAGCCGATCGAACGAGCTGTCGCCGGCGTGCCGCGTCTCGAGGGCCTCTCGTCGTCGTCGGCCAACTCGATCGCGATCGTCGTCGCCCAGTTCGAGTTCGGGACCGACGTCAAGGAGGTCCGCTCGACGATCGAGCAGAACCTCCAGACCTCCGGCCTGCCGCAGGCGGTCTCGCCACAGGTGGCCGCCCTCAACATCAACGCCTCGCCCGTCATCATCGCGTCGGTCGCCGGCGTCGCCCAGGAGGGCCTGACGCCCGAGGAGCAGCTCGACGCGGCCGCCGCGGTCGCCCGCCAGCAGGTCGTCCCGTCCCTTCTGGGGATCGACGGCGTGGCGACGGTGGATCTCACCGGCGGCCTCGAGACCGAGGCCGTGATCACCCTGTACCCGGCAAGGCTCGCGGAGACCGGCATCTCCGTCGGCCAGGTGAGCGGCATCCTGACCGCCAACAACCTGACCATCCCCTCCGGCCAGATCACCAGCGACGGCTCGAACATCCCGGTCTCGACGATCGGCATCCTGGGCTCGCTCGAGGAGATCGAGAACCTCGTCGTCGGCGTCAAGCTGCCCGAGGGCGTCGACCCGAGCCAGATCCCGGGCGGAGTCCCGACCATCCCGGCGGCCCCGACGCCGATCTTCCTCAAGGACATCGCCACGGTCGAGGAGGCCGGCGTCCCGACGACCGGCTACGCCCGCACGGACGGCGTCCCGTCGCTGACCCTGACCGTCACCAAGACCTCGACCGCCAACACCGTCGAGGTGGCCGACGCGGTCAGCGCGGAGCTCGAGAGGATCGGGGCCGACAACGGCGACACCGTGAAGGTCACCGTCATCTCCGACCTGTCCGTGTTCATCAAGGAATCGCGGGACGGGCTCCTCAAGGAGGGCGGCCTGGGCGCGGTCTTCGCGGTCCTGACGATCTTCCTCTTCCTGTTCAGCATCCGGGCCACGCTGGTGGCCGCCGTCAGCATCCCGCTCTCGGTCCTGACCGCCCTCGTGATCATGCAGATCACCGGGATCACCATCAACGTGATGACCCTCGGCGGGCTGGCCGTCGCCGTCGGCCGGGTCGTGGACGACGCGATCGTCGTGCTCGAGAACATCTACCGGCACCGGGCGCTCGGCGACGACCGCCTGACGGCGTCGATCCGCGGCCCGCGCGAGGTCGCGGGAGCGATCACCTCCGCCACCCTCACCACCGTCGCCGTCTTCCTGCCCCTCGGGCTCGTGGGCGGCATCGTCAGCCAGCTGTTCCTGCCCTTCGCCCTGACCGTCACCTTCGCCCTGCTGGCCTCGCTCGTCGTGGCCCTCACGGTCGTCCCGGTCCTGGCCTACCTGCTCATCGGTCGCGTCAAGCTCAACGTGGACGAGGACGGCGAGCCGAAGAACTCACCCTGGATCCGGGTCTACACGCCGACGATCCGCTTCGCCCTCCGCAGCCGCCTGACCAAGTGGGGCATCCTCGTCGCCGTGACGGTCCTGTTCGCCGTCTCGATGGTCCTGGCCCCGCTGCTTCCCACCCAGTTCATCAACGCCGGCGGCGAGAAGCTCCTTGCGGTCACGGTCGCCCCGCCCGCCGGCACCAGCTCGGCAGCCGTCCTGGAGCGCGCCATCGAGGCCGAGACGATCCTCCTGGCCGACCCGGAGGTCGAGCACGTCCAGACGAGCGTCCCCGGCGAGGGCGACACGAGCTTCGGCACGGTCACGGCCGCGCTGAGCGGCCGCCCGGCCAACAGCGCCACGCTGACCGTCCGCCTGAGCGACGAGGTCGAGCTGACCGAGTACGCCCAGAAGCTCTCGAGCGACCTGTCGTCGATCAAGACCGACGGCTTCGACGTCGCCGTGGCCCAGACCGCCGGGTTCACCTCCAACAACCTCAGCATCATCGTCAGCTCGGACGATCCCGCGGCCGTCGCGACCGCGACCGACGAGGTCGTGGCGGTGCTCGCGGAGGACCCCGACCTCCTCAACCTCAAGTCCGACCTCTCGAAGGGCACGCCCGAGATCCAGGTCGTCGTCGACCCCAACAAGGCCGTCGGCGTGGGGATGACAGCGGCACAGGTGGCCGGGGAGGTCCGGACGATCCTCGTCGGCTCCCAGGTGACCAACCTCCAGGCCGGCGAGGAGGGCGCGACCGTCCCGCTCGTCCTGCGGGTCGACCCGGAGACGGTGACCAGCGTCGAGAGTCTCCGGGCGCTGCCGGTCGGCACGACGACGACCGCCCCGCTCGGGACGATCGCCGCCGTGGACGAGGTGCTGGCCCAGGGCAGCATCACCCGCGTCGACCAGGCGCCCGCGGCGACGATCTCGGCCGAGATCGCCAGCGACGACACGGGCGCGGTGTCGCTCGAGGTCCAGCAGGAGATCGACGACCTGGAGGCCGCCGGGAAGATCCCGGACGGGGTGGAGATCACCCTCGCCGGCGTCACCCAGCAGCAGAACGAGGCGTTCGGCAACCTCTTCCTGTCGATGGGGGTCGCCATCCTCCTCGTCTACGTGATGATGGTCCTGACGTTCAACTCCCTCATCACGCCGTTCATCATCCTGTTCAGCCTTCCGCTGGCCACCATCGGGGCCTTCCCGGCGCTCTTCCTCACCGATCGCCCGATCGGTGTCAGCGCCCTCATCGGCTTCCTGATGCTCATCGGCATCGTGGTGACCAACGCGATCGTCCTGCTCGATCTCGTCGAGCGGCTGCGTACGGAGGGCCACTCCACGAAGGACGCCCTCATCGAGGGTGGTCGGACCAGGGTCCGGCCCATCCTCATGACGGCGATCGCGACGATCCTCGCGCTGATCCCGCTCGCGGCGGGCCTGTCCGAGGGCTCGATCATCGCGGCCGAGCTCGGCACGGTCGTCATCGGCGGCCTGTTCAGCTCGACGTTCCTGACCCTGATCGTCATCCCGGTCATCTACTCGCTGGTCGACGGCGGGAAGAGCTGGTTCGGCGGCCTGGGCCGCCGCCGTCGGATCGAGGAGACGGTCCCGGAGACGCCGGGGAGCGTCGCCGCCGACCCCGCCTGACCCGATCCCCCAGCGACGCCCCCGTCGGCCCGACCGGCGGGGGCGTCGTCGTGTCCGCTTCCCGGCGGCTGAGGCCGGGTCGAGGCGCGCGGAGCGTCCTGGGCGGCATCGCCGCCACCCCGGACCTGCTCCTGCTCGTCGTCCTGGACGTCCCGTTCGCGGTGCCCCTGACGCTCGGGAACGCCGCCACCCTGGCGGCGTTCCCGGAGACGGTGGGCCTGGCCCGGATGCTGGGGAGCGAGGCCGGCGGCCGGTCCCCCGACGTGGCGGCTGCGGCGCCCGGGGACGACCGCGCGCAGCCCGCCGGCCAGAGCCCCGGGCCCGGCGCCAGCTCGCTCGGACTGGCATGCGACACGCGGGGAGGCGTAGCATCCTCTCCGTCCACACGGCACGGAGAGGGAGGTCAACCACACTCATGGATCTAGAGGTCATCGGCCTGGCGATCCTCGCCCTGGTCGCCGGCGCGGTCTTCTGCTTCGCCGGGTTCAAGTTCTTCCTGTTCCTGCTGCCGATCTGGGGCTTCTTCGCCGGACTGCTCGCCGGAGCCCACGGCTTCACGGCCATCTTCGGCGCCGGCTTCCTGGCGACGACGGCCGGCTGGGTCGTCGGCTTCGTCGTCGGCATCGGGTTCGCCGTGCTCTCGTACCTGTTCTACTGGGTCGCGATCGTGCTGCTCGGCGGCTCCATCGGCTACGCCCTTGCCTATGGGGTCCTCGACGCGATCGGATTCCAGCTCGACATCGTCGCCTGGCTGATCGCGATCGCCGTCGGCGTCGTCTTCGCCGTCGGCGTCGTCATCCTGCGGGCACCGAAGTACCTGGTCGTCGTGCTCAGCGCGCTCGGTGGGTCGACCGCGATCATGAGCGGGATCTTCCTGATCTTCGGCCTCGTCGAGGTCAACGACTTCGACACCGGCATCCTCGGGGCCACGTGGGTCGCGGTCACGGACAACTTCATCTGGATCGCCGTCTGGGCCGCGCTCGCGATCGCCGGCCTGTACTTCCAGCTCCGGATCTCGCCGGAGGAGAAGGAGATCGAGCAGTCGATGTACCGCTACTGATCGCCGACCCCGGCGACGGCTCCGCCAGCCGGGTCCCGCCGATCATCCGCCCCGGTCGGGTCTCCCGGCCGGGGCGTCGTCCTGCCGGTCCTCGACGCCGTCGGGCGCGGACCTGTGTCGCCGACGGTGCCTCGGCTCCCTGGCCCGGCCGAGGTTCGAGACGATGACCGCGACGACCAGGACCATGCCCTCCAGGCTCACCGCCACGAGGAGGGCCCGGAACGACTCCTCGGCCACGAAGAGGACGACGATGGTGGCGGCGAGCAGGGCGAGCACCGTGCCGAACCGGTCGAGGCGGCCGACCGGCGTCAGGATGAGGTCGCCTGTCGCCATCCGCCGTCAGCGCGACCGCGAACCGTCATCGAGCGCCGTTGACGCTCCGCGGCTCAATCCCGATAATCTAGGTCGGGATTACCAGCCGACCACCAGCGGCCCGGGCCGCAGGAGGACCGATGACGACCACCCGCGATCTCGTCCGTGACGAGCGCGACCAGTACGCCTTCCACGACGACATCGTCTACCTCGCCGAGACCAAGCGAGGCCTGACCCGCGAGACCGTCGAGGAGATCAGCCGGTTCAAGGAAGAGCCCCAGTGGATGCTCGACTTCCGGCTCCGGGCGTACGACCACTTCCTGGCCCGGCCGATGCCGGAGTGGGGTGGTGACCTGACCCGGATCGTCTTCGAGAACATCGTCTACTACCGGAAGCCGTCCGAGCGCGAGGAGCGCTCGTGGGACGACGTCCCCGAGCAGATCAAGCAGACCTTCGAGCGCCTCGGCATCCCGGAGGCGGAGCGGAAGTTCCTCGCCGGGGTCGGCGCCCAGTACGACTCCGAGGTCGTCTACCACTCGGTGCGCGAGGAGCTGAGCAAGCTCGGGGTCGTCTTCATGGGCACCGACCAGGCGCTCAAGGAGTACCCGGAGATCTTCCGCCAGCACTTCGGCACGGTCGTCCCGCCCGAGGACAACAAGTTCGCGGCCCTCAACAGCGCGGTCTGGTCCGGCGGCTCCTTCGTCTACGTGCCCAAGGGCGTCGAGGTCCCCCGGCCTCTGCAGGCCTACTTCCGGATCAACGGCGAGAACACCGGCCAGTTCGAGCGGACCCTGATCGTGGTCGACGAGGGCGCCAAGGTCCACTACATCGAGGGCTGCACCGCCCCGATCTACGCGACCGATTCGCTCCACGCCGCCGTCGTCGAGGTCATCGCCCTGCCCGGGTCCAAGGTCCGCTACACCACGATCCAGAACTGGTCCAACGACGTCTACAACCTGGTGACCAAGCGGGCCCACGCCCACGAGGACGCCACGGTCGAGTGGGTCGACGCCAACACCGGCTCGAAGCTGACGATGAAGTACCCGTCGATCTACCTCCGTGGCCGGGGAGCGACCGCCGAGGTCATCTCGGTCGCGGTCGCGGGCAAGGACCAGCACCAGGACACCGGCGCGAAAGCGATCCATCTCGCCAGCGACACCACGAGCCGGATCGTCAGCAAGTCGGTCTCCAAGGACGGCGGGCGGACGAGCTACCGCGGACAGGTCCGGGTCGCCCCGGGGGCCACCGGGGTGACCGCGAGCGTCCGCTGCGACGCCCTGATGCTCGACGACATCAGTCGCAGCGACACCTACCCGTACATCGACATCCAGGAAGACGACACGACGATGACCCACGAGGCCACCGTCGGGAAGGTCAGCACCGACCAGGTCTTTTACCTGATGAGCCGCGGGTTGACCGAGAACGAGGCCACGAACCTGATCGTCCAGGGCTTCCTCGAGATCTTCACCAAGGAGCTCCCGATGGAGTACGCGATCGAGTTCAACCGGCTCGTCAAGCTCGAGATGGAGGGGTCGCTCGGATGACCGAGGTGGCCGAACCCTCGACGGCGCGGGCGGCACGCCCGCGGGGACCCCGGTCCTCGATCGACGCCCTCAGCTACCACCCGGGCCGGGACCTGGTCGAGCGCTGGGCCGCCGAGGAGCCGGGCTGGCTGGGCGCGACCCGCCGCGCGGCGCTCGAGGCGTTCGAGGCGCTCCCCACCGAGCCCAACCAGCTGTACACGCCGTACGTCGACCTGCGGGCCGCCGCGCTGGCCGACGTCCGCGCGTACGAGGCGCCGGAGGGTTCGCCCGCGGACTCGTCGCCGGCCCGCGCCGCGGGGCTGGCCGCGCTGGACGAGTTCGACGAGGACCGGGTGCCCGTGGTCGCGCTCGATCCGGCCGCACGCCGGGCC
>DATHYZ010000224.1:0-9702 GCA_035458865.1 Candidatus Limnocylindrales bacterium | reverse complement strand
CTACGGACCGGATCGGGCGATCGCGCTGCTCCTCAAGCGGGCGACCGACGTCACGCTGTCGGCCATCGCGCTCGTGCTCCTGTCGCCCGTCTTCGCGGCGATCGCCGGGGCGATCCTGGTGCTCGACGGCCGCCCGATCCTGTTCCGCCAGACTCGGGTGGGATTGCATGGGCGCCCGTTCCGGGTGGTCAAGTTCCGCACGATGGCCCCGGATGCCGAAGCGCGACTCGACGACCTCCTGGAGCGGAACGAGCTCCATGGCCAGGCGTTCAAGCTCTCCGACGACCCGCGGGTCTCGAGGACGGGCCGCTGGCTGCGGCGGACGAGCCTCGACGAGCTGCCCCAGTTCTGGAACTCGCTCGTGGGCGACATGAGCATCGTGGGCCCCCGGCCGCCGCTGCCGCGCGAGGTCGACGGGTACGATCTGTGGCACCGGCGCCGCCTGTCGATGAAGCCCGGGATCACCGGCCTCTGGCAGGTCTCGGCCCGCCACGAGGAGGACTTCGACCGCTGGGTCGAGCTCGACCTCGACTACATCGACCGCTGGTCGCTGTGGCTGGACCTGAAGATCATGGCCCGCACGGTCCCGGCGATGGTCCAGGGACGCTGAGGGCGGATCGGGCGCCTACTCCGCGTATCCGCTGTCCGCGCCGAACAGCTTGATCGACAGCGCCTCGAGCTTGTCCATGTGGAAGCGGAGCTTGTAGATGCCACCGGTCGTGTTCGTCGGCGGGTGGTACGAGTAGGGCGGTCCCAGCACGACCTGCTGCACGTCACCGCCGTCGAGCCCGGCCGCCAGCTCGAGCATCTGGCCGACCCGGGCCGACGGGAAGTTGGTCCGGATGTTGTCACCGGCGACGTCCAGGAGCTCGGGGAGCTTGGGCAGCATCGCCGGCGTGGTGAGCTTCTCGCGGACGGCCAGGAGGACCTGCTGCTGGCGCCGCGCCCGGCCGAAGTCGTTGTCGCCGGCGCTGAAGCGGGATCGCACGTAGGCCAGCGCCGTCTCGCCATCGAGCGTCTGCTTGCCTGCCTTCAGGCTGAACCCGCGGCGGCCGTCCAGCCAGTCGTACCGCGGGTCGTTGAGCGGCTTCGCGACGTCGACCGTCACCCCGCCGACGGCGTCGACGAGCCGCTTGAAGCCGGCCAGGTCGACGGCCGCGTAGTAGTGGATCGGCACGCCGAGGAGGAATCCCAGCTCCTTGGCGAGGGTCGGGAGCGGTCCGTCCGGGTAGTCCTTGGGATGGTTCCGAGCCCAGGTCATCAGAGAGTTGAGCTTGCCGCTGTAGGTCTTCCCGTTGTACAGGGGGAAGTCCGACAGGTCCCGCGGGAAGCTGACCATGGCGATGTCGCCGTCGTCCGGATCGACGCTGACGACGATCATCGTGTCGGTGAGCGAGTGGGTCCGGGTCGCGGCGGAGTCGATCCCGGTGAGCAGGACGTTGATCCTGGCGCGGTCGTCCGACGGTTCGGCGAACGGCGTCGCCCGGTACTCGTCCGCGGGATCGGCGAGCGGGGTCGGCGAGGCGTCCGGATCGTTGGTCGGGTCCGGCGTCGCGTCGGGGTTCGCATCGCCGACGAAGATCCGGCTGCTGGCATCGTAGACCGCCCAGGCGACGTAGCCCGCCCAGACGTGGGTCACGACGATGAGCGCGGTCAGCGTCACGAAGACGATCGCCGGCACGCCAGCGAACCACGAGCGCCCTCGAGTGGCCCCGTTGGCCGCATCGGCCATGGAGATGACCCGCCAGAGCCCGAGCAGGGCGATCAGGATCGCGACGGTGAGCGCCGTGGAGGGAGCCACGAGGGCGGCAGCCAGGGCGGTCAGGCCGCCGATGGCCTGCACGAGGACGATGAACGCCAGGAGCAGCAACGGTGCCGCGAAGAGGAGCGCCGCCCGGCCCCGGCCCGTGAAGAGCTGCCCGAGACCGGGCCAGAGGAACGACAGCGCGATCGCCGCCGAGGGCGAACGGGACGGCGGTGCGACCGGTGGCCCCGGTCGATGGGCGTCTGCATCCACGGCGCCGGAGTCTAGCATGGACAGTGCGGTCCCCTTTGCGGCCTGTCAGGAGCCCACGGCCACCTTCGTGCCGGTCGGGACGACCTGGATGAAGGTGTTGCCGCGGACGAGTGGGATCTCCTGTCCAGACGCGTCAAGGAGCCGGGTCGTTGCGCCGACGTCCTCCTTGACCCACGTTCCCTTGGTCAGCCGGCCCTCCCGGAAGACCCAGGCATCGCCCTTCCCGATGGACCCGATGACCGGTCGGGCGTGCCCCGGTTCGATCTTGACGTCGATGCGGAACGACTGGAAGAGGACGACGACATTGCGCGTGGCCACCCGCTTTCCGTCCGCCGGATCGGTCTGCGCCTTGCCGTCGACGGAGCGCAGGTAGACGTTCGCCCCTCGGTCGTAGTCGTAGGTGACGACGTTCGTCCGGTACGGGATCCGGATCGTCTGCGAGGCGGCACGCGCGCTCGTCGGCGACTCGTCGACGAACGGCCGCCGATGGATCGTGGGGTCGAGCTCCGCCGGCCCGCCTCGCCGCGCGGCCATCGCCCGCAGGTCGTCGGTCGAGGTGTAGGCGTTGTGGGGCTTGGGTCGGCTGGAGATCCGGTGGAAGGCCGCCGCCGACCCGAACAGGGCGTCGACGTTCGTGATGAGACCAGCGCTCTTCTCCTTGATCCAGGTCAGCGTCTGGCGATCCCCACCGTAGTGGGCGAAGGCAGCGCGATACTCGGCGGCCCACTGGACGAGGTAGAGCCGGCTGCTCCGGACCGGGCCTACGTCGGCCGCATCCCCGGACTGGTACACGAACATGTAGCGCGTCTCGTAGCCGTCGGCCGGCGCCTGGTAGACGATGGAGGCGGCGTTGAAGCCCGACTGGGGACGTGCCGCCCGGGCGTCGTCGATCGAGACGGCGATCGGCAGGCGATGGGCGATGGCCGGGTCGACCGGCAGGCCGTCGAGGTCCGCGTAGGCGACCTCGGGGGAGGGCGAGGGCGATGGGCTCGGTGAGGGCGAGGGGGAAGGGCTGGGCGAGGGACTCGCCACCGCCACGGCCGTCGGGCTAGGTGATGGGCTCGGCGTCGAGCTCCCGCAGCCCGCGATGGCGAGCGCGACAGCCAGGGCGACGGCGGTCGGACGGAGGGTGGACCTGGACATGGCGGCATCCTGCCACCAGCGGAGGATCGAGGACATGACCGGAAGGTACCGCACAATCCCGGATCGCACCGGACCACCCCCCTGGAGGCTCTACATCATCACCAGGCCGCCGTCCACCGCCAGCACCTGGCCGGTGATGAAGGCCGCCTCGTCGGATGCAAGGAAGGCGACGGCCGAGGCGATCTCGTCGGTGGTGCCGAAGCGCCCGAGGGGCGTCCGGGCGGTGAGCTCGGCCTGGAGCGGCTCCGGCAGCGTCTCGGTCAGCTCGGTCAGGACGAAGCCCGGCGCCACCGCGTTGCAGGTGATGCCCCGGCTCGCGAGCTCACGGGCGGTCGCCTTGGTGAGGCCGATGAGACCGGCCTTCGCCGAGCTGTAGTTGGCCTGGCCCATCTGGCCGGCCTGCCCGGAGACCGAGGTGATGTTGACGATCCGGCCGCTGCGCGCCTTGAGCATCGGCCGGGTCACGGCCTTGATCGCGTAGAACGCGCCGAAGAGGTTCGTCTCGAGGACGTCGCGCCAGTCGTCCAGGCTCATCCGCATGATCAGGTCGTCGCGGGTGATCCCGGCGTTGTTGACGAGGATGTCGACCTTGCCGAAGGCCTCGAGCGTCGCCTTGACGACGGCCTCCGCGGCTGCCGGATCGGTGGCCTCGCCCTGGACGGCGATCCCACGGCGGCCCAGGGCCTCGATCGCCGCCACCGTCTCCGCCGCGGCCGCGGCGTTGCCCCGGTAGCTCAGGGTCACGTCGGCGCCCTGCGTGGCCAGACGGATGGCGATGGCCCGTCCGATGCCGCGGGAGCCGCCGGTGACGATGGCTGCCTTGCCGCTCAGGTCGATCATGCGCGGACCTCCGTGTTGGCGTGCTCGGGCTCCCCGGGCACGACGTCGTCGAGCGGCACGTCCACCGGGCCGGGACGGGCCAGGACCTCCGCCAGGACCGGCGGGATGGGATCGACGGAGTCCCAGTCGACGGGCAGCCGGACCGTGACGTCCTCGGGGCGGACGGTCGCCGCCCTCGCCCCCGCGACCGGGTCGGCCGTCCACTCGATGGCAACGGCGCCGCTCGTGAAGCCGGCCCCGAACGCCACGATGACGATCCGGTCGCCCACCTTGACCCGGCCCGAGTCGACGGCCTCGGCGAGCGCCAGCGGCACCGACGCGGCCGACGTGTTCCCGTAGCGGTCGACGTTCACGAACATCCGCTCCATCGGCAGGCTCAGGCCCTTGGCCACCGCCTCGATGATCCGGATGTTCGCCTGGTGGGGGATGAAGAGATCGATGTCGTCGGGATGGAGGCCGGCCCGCTCCACGGCCGCCAGGGCCGTCGAGGCGAGCGTCTTGGTGGCGAACCGATAGGTCTCGCGACCCTCCATGCGGATGAAGTGCTCGCCGCGGGCGATCGTCTCCGACGACGGCGGGCTCTTGGCGCCGCCGGCCGGCAGCCAGATCATGTAGGCGCCCTGGGGCTCGGTCGTCAGCTCGACCCCGAGCGCCCCGCCGGGCTCGTCGCGACCCGACACCACCACCGCCCCGGCCCCGTCGCCGAACAGGATGCAGGTGCCCCGGTCGGTGTAGTCGAGGAACCGGGTCAGGAGTTCGGCCCCGATGACCAGCACGTGCCGGGCGAGGCCGGCCGTCACGTAGGCCTGGGCCGTCGAGAAGGCGTAGACGAAGCCGGAGCAGGCGGCGGCCACGTCCATCGCGGCGGCCCGGGTGTTCCCGATCGCCTCCTTGACGAGGGCCGCCGTGGACGGCATCCAGTAGTCGGGCGTCAGCGTGGCCACGAGGATCAGGTCGACGTCGTCGGGCTCGATGCCGGCGACCCGGATGGCCCGCAGCCCGGCCGTCGCCGCCATCGACGCCGTCGTCTCGTGGGCGGCCGCCACGCGCCGCTCGCGGATCCCGGTCCGGGTCACGATCCACTCGTCGCTGGTGTCGACCATCCGCTCCAGGTCGGCGTTCGTCAGGACGCCTGCCGGCGCGTAGGAGCCCCAGCCGGTGACGTGAGCTCGGAGTCCGGGGTTCGTCATAGGGGCTCCACCTCGAGCAGGGGCTGCTTGGCCTTGACCAGCTGGCCGTTCTCCGCCGCCACCCGGACGACCCGGCCGGACAGGTCGGACTTGATCTCGTTGAACAGCTTCATCGCCTCGATGAGCCCGATGACCTGCCCGGCGACGATCTCCTGGCCGACCGTCACGAAGGGAGCCGAGCCCGGCGACGGCGCCGCGTACCAGATGCCGGTCAGCGGTGCCTTGACCGAGGGGCGACCGATGGGTGCCGCCTGGGACGGCGCCTCGCCGGGCCCACGGGCCGGCTCGGCCTGGCCAGCGCCCGCGGGGCCGGAACCGGCTGGAGGAGCCCCGGGGGCCGCGGGCGGCATCAACGCCTCGGCGCGGCGCAGGACCAGGCCGGTGCCACCGGCCTCCACCTCGAGCTCGAGCAGGTCGCTGCCCTCGAGGACGGCGGCCAGTCGGTCCACGAGGGCCAGCAGCGACGCGTCAGCGGCCGCCGGGGTCGGGGCGCGGTCGGCCGTCGCCGGGTCGCCGGGGGCCGGCGCCGATGGCGAGGGCTGGGGCGTCGTGGTCGTGGGCTGCTCGGGCTCGGTCATCCGTCCCACCGGGTGAAGACGAGGGCCGCGTTCTGGCCCCCGAAGCCGAAGGAGTTCGAGAGCGCGACGCGGATGTCGCGCTTGGCGGCGGCGCCCGGGGTGAGGTCAAGCCCCGAGCCGGCCTCATCGGGGTCGTCGAGGTTGATCGTGGGCGGGACGATCCCCGTCCGCAGGGACATGATCGTCGCCACCGCCTCGATCGCTCCGGCCGCGCCGAGCGTATGGCCGAGCATCGACTTGTTCGCCGTGACCGCGACCCGCGGGGCATGGTCGCCGAAGATCGTGCGGATCGCCTGCAGCTCGGCCTTGTCGCCCTCCGGCGTGGACGTCGCGTGGGCGTTGACGTGGTCGACCGCGTCGGGCGGCAGGCCCGCCTTCTCGAGCGCGCGTCGGGCCGCCCGGACGGCCCCGGAACCGCCCGGAGCCGGGAGCGTGATGTGCGACGCGTCGGCGGTCGCCCCGTAGCCGACCAGCTCCGCGAGCGGCGTCGCGCCGCGGGCCTCGGCATGGTCCAGCCCCTCGAGGACCAGCGCCCCGGCGCCCTCGCCGATGACGAAGCCGTCGCGACCACGGTCGAAGGGCCTCGATGCGGCGGCCGGATCGTCGTTGCGGGTTGACAGCGCCTTCATCGAGCAGAAGCCGCCGACGGCGGCCTCGTGCATGGACGCCTCGACACCTCCGGCGAACATCATGTCGGCATCGCCCCGCCGGATCGTCTCCCAGGCCTCCCCGATCGCGTGGCCGCCGGTGGCGCAGGCCGAGCAGGTCGCGAAGTTCGGACCGAGCGGCCCGAAGTGGATGGCGACCTGGCCGGCGCCCACGTTGAGGATCCCCATCGGGATGAAGAACGGGCTGATGCGGTCCGGGCCCCGCTCGGCCATCGTGAGCACGCCGTCGAAGAGGGTCGTCGTCCCGCCGAGGCCCGAGCCGACGATGACGCCCGTCCGCTCGGCGAGATCGCCCTCGATCCGCTCGGGCAGCCCGGCTCGGTCCATCGCCTCGCGGACCGCCACGAGGGCGAACTGGATGTAGCGGTCGGTCCGCCGGATGTCCTTGGGGCCGATCACGCCGGAGGCGTCGAAGTCCCGGACCTCGGCGGCGATCCGGGACGTCAGCCTCGAGGCGTCGAACAGGGTCGCCGGGGCCACGCCGGACCGTCCGGCGACCAGCCCGTCCCAGGTCGGCGCGACGCCCTGGCCGAGCGCGGACACCGCACCGAGGCCGGTGACGACGACCCGCCGAGGGGAGCTCGGGACGGTCACCGGACGAGCTTCCCCGTGCGGACCGTGGCGGCCCGGTAGACGTCGCCGGGCAGGCCGCGTGCCGAGATGGCGTTGGCGACGGCGAGGACGTCGAACTCGGTCCGTCGGATCTCGGCCGTCACCTCATCGCCGTCAAGGGTGACGAGGGCCCACGAGGCCGTCGGGTCGCCGTCGAAGACGAAGCCGGCGCTGCCGTCGTTGACGATCTGCTTCCAGCCGAAGTCGCGCACCTCGGGCAGGTGGGTGTGGCCGCAGCAGATGATCCGGGCGTCGGTCCGGGTGATCCGCTCCAGCACGACCGTCGCGTCGAGGTCGGCATCGAAGCCGGCCGTCTGCGACCCGGGCGACGCGTGGCACACCAGGAGCAGCGTGTCCTCGATGCGGAGGCGGCGCTCGGCGGGCAGGCGACGGAGCCAGGCGAGACGCTCGTCGTCCAGCTGGTCGTGCGCCCACTCGGCAGCGGCCACGAACGACGGCGGCGGCCCCTCGGGGAACCACGGGAACGCAGCCGCATAGTCGAAGTCGGCCGCGGCGATGTCCGTGTTCCCCTGGATCACGATCGCGCCGGCCGCCTCGAGCTCGCGGACGGCATCCAGGGCCGCGGCGGGCTCCGGCCCGTTCATCACGAGGTCGCCGGCGACGAGGATGGCGTCCGGCTTCTCCTTCTTGAGAGCCTTGCGGACCGCCTCGAGGGCGACGGCATTGCCGTGGATGTCGGAGAGGACGGCGACCCGGGCGCTCACCGGAGGACGCCCTCGCCGGGGATGATGAAGCTCAGGACCGCCTCGCAGGCCACCTCGCCGTCGACGCTGGCGACCCCGCGGCCGCGCCCGAAGCGGCTCCCCAGCTTCTCCATCGTGACCTCGAGTCGGAGCGTGTCGCCGGGCTGGACGACACGCTTGAAGCGGGTCTCGTCGATGCCGGCGAAGAGGCCGATCCGATCGCCGAAGCCCGGCTGCTTGGCGACGTAGACGGCCATCGTCTGGGCCAGCGCCTCGACCTGGAGCACGCCGGGCATGACCGGCAGCCCGGGGAAGTGGCCCTGGAAGAACCACTCGGTCGCGGTGACGCCCTTGATCCCGACGATCCGCTTCGCGTCCGGGTCGTACTCGACGATGCGGTCCACCAGCAGGAAGGGCCAGCGGTGCGGGATCAGGGTCTCGATCTCGCGCGTCGAATGGATCAGGCCGTCGGGTGGTCGGTCGGTCACGCTCGCCTCCGTGTCATCCGCGCGTCGCGGCCGCGAGGAAGGCCCCGCTGCCGACCCGGTCGATCAGGTTGGTGGTGAAGCGGCCCTCGAGGAAGACGTCGTGCCGCAGGAGCGCGCGGTGGAAGCTCACGTTGGTCTCGAGCCCGTCCAGGACGAGCTCGTCGAGGGCGGCCCGACCGCGCTCGATCGCCGTCTCGCGGTCGGGCCCCCAGACGATGAGCTTGCCCAGGAGCGAGTCGTAGAACGGCGGGACCTCGTAGCCGGCGTAGAGGTGGGAGTCCATGCGCACGAACGGGCCGGCCGGCGGCAGGTAGCGCTCGATCGTGCCGGCGCTCGGGCGGAAGTCGTGGGCGGGATCCTCGGCATTGATGCGGAGCTCGATGGCGTGCCCCACGGGTCGGATGTCTCCCTGGGTCAGGCCGAGGCGCTCCCCCGCCGCGATCCGCAGCTGGAGGGCCACCAGGTCGATCCCGGTCCGCGCCTCGGTGATGGGGTGCTCGACCTGGATCCGGCAGTTGATCTCGATGAAGTACCAGTTGCCCTGCCCGTCGACGAGGAACTCGAGGGTGCCGACGTTCTCGTAGCCGGCCGCGACGACCGCCTGGACGGCCCGGCTGCAGAGCTCGTCGCGGGCGGCCGGGGACATGGCCGGGGTGGGCGACTCCTCGAGGATCTTCTGGTGGCGGCGCTGGACCGAGCAGTCGCGCTCGCCCAGGTGGATGCCGTCGCCGAAGCTGTCGACCGCCACCTGCACCTCGACGTGGCGGTTCTCGTCGAGCCACTTCTCGAGGTACAGCGAGTCGTCACCGAAGGCCGCCTTGGCCTCGGAGCGACAGACCTTCATGGCCGTCTCGAGCTCACGCGGCGTCCGGACCATCCGCATCCCCTTGCCCCCGCCGCCGGCCGACGGCTTGATGAGCACCGGGTAGCCGATGCGCTCCGCCTCGCCAAGGGCATGGAGCTCGTCGCGGAGCATGCTGTCGGAGCCGGGGATGGTGGGAAGGCCGTGCCCGGCCAGCAGCCGCCGGGTCCCCTCCTTCGAGCCGAAGCGCTCCAGCACTTCCGGCGAGGGGCCGATGAAGGTCAGGCCGTGCGCCCGGACGGCCTCGGCGAAGCCCTCGTCCTCGGAGAGGAAGCCATAGCCGGGGTGGATCGCCTCGCATCCGGTGACCATCGCGGCCGAGATGATCGCCGGCGCCGACAGGTACGAGCGCTTCGCGTCCGCCGGGCCGATGCAGATCGCCTCGTCGGCCAGGCGGACCGGGAGGGAGTCGCGGTCGGCCTCCGAGTACGCGACGACGGCCTCGATCCCGAGGGTCCGGCAGGCCCGCAGGATGCGCAGCGCGATCTCGCCACGGTTGGCGATCAGGATGCGGCGGAACATCAGGCCGCCCCTCCCCCGCCGACCGGCGTGGCAGCGGGGGCCGCGCCCGCATGGGTGGCGCCATCCGCGGATCCCGGC
>DATHYZ010000223.1:0-4538 GCA_035458865.1 Candidatus Limnocylindrales bacterium | reverse complement strand
GGTCGGACCGCGGCGTCGACGGTAGCGAGGACGTCGGCGCTGATCGTCGTCAGGTCGACCTCGTCGCGCAGCCGCTCGCCGAAGGCGGCAAGGAGCCGCTCCCCATCATACCGGCTCCGGTCGAACCGTCGGTCGACCGCTCGCTGGACCCGGGTCCGGACCGGGTTGAAGAGCGCGGCGACCACCAGGGTGGAGCCGGCGATCGCGAGGGTGTTGCCCCCGGTGAGCGGCTCGACGACCGCCTGGAGCCCGAGGATCAACAGGGCGAACGTCCCGACGAGCACGCCCGTCACGATGGCCCAGCCGATCGTCCGGCTGATGAGCCGGTCGATCTCGTACAGCCGGTACCGCAGCACGGCGATGCCGATGGCGACGGGCAGGAGGGAGAAGCAGGCCAGGGTGAGGATGTAGGTCCAGTCCTGCTGGACCCCGGCCATCAGGAGGAACGCACCGGCGAGGATCGCCGCCGCAGCCAGGAACCACTTCATCTGCTCGCGCTCGGCGCCGCGCGACCGCCGGAAGCGGACGATGACCGAGGCCGCTGCGAGCGGGATGCAGGCCAGGAGGACCAGGTTCCCGACGTCGACGAGGATGACGGCGAGGTCGGCCAGCCACCCCTCGGCCGCCAGCGGGTTGGGGAACTCGGGGTCCCACTCGCCGTCGCCGTGCACCGTCAGGGCACCGGCGACGACGCTCGTCGCCATCGCGAGCGCGGCAGCCCATGCGACCGGTCGCCATCGCGGACCCGGCAGCCGCCCATCCGGGAAGAGGAGCGGGATCCAGACCGCCACGATCATGAACCCGAGGCCTTCGGATCGTGCCGCGAGCCAGTCCACGACGCGGTCGCCGGGCAGCTCGGCTCCGAGGACCAGGCTGCGGTCGACGTACTCCGGCCCGGAGGTCCCGAGGATGATGGCGACGCCGCTACCGAGCAGGAGCCAGCCGATCGGGCTGCGGGGCCGGAGGATGGCAAGGATCGCCCCCATCGTCGGAAGCGACACGAACGCGCCCAGCGTGATCGCGATCCACAGGACGTCCACGATGCCCTCGGGCCGGCTCGGGAGTCGATCCGCCCCTGGCAGCACCAGCGAGGAGGCTGCCAGGAAGACGATCATCCCGACCGCGAGGGCGAACAGCCCGACCGCGATCCAGGTCGAGGGACGTCGTCGCAACGAGGCGTCGGGAGCATCGACGGCCGCCGGACCGGTGCGTCGGGGCGGCGCGGGGTGCGGGTCGATGGATGGGCTCATGGGACGCATCCCGGCCCTGGGCCGGTCCGCTCACCGTACGACGGCCCGGCAACCCTCGGGTCGACTCGTGCACTCGCGAACGCCACGACACCTCCGCTCGCCGGGCCCCACCATGGCCCCCCGGCCAGGCGAGACCACTCTGCCGGGTGAGGGTCCGAGAATCGTTACGGATGCTTTCGAGGGGGCGGTATCGTTGCGGGAATGGCCTCGACATCCTCCGTCCCTGCGCCACCTGTGTTGGCCATCCGGCTGCTCGGTCCGGTCGACATCCGGGTGGGCGGCGTGCCCCTGGCCGTCGACACCCGCAAGGCCGTCGCGCTGCTCGCGTACCTGGCGCTGACCAGCCGACCGGCCTCGCGCGAGTCCCTGGGTGCGTTGCTCTGGCCTGAGTCCGGCGATGCGGAGGCGCGCGGTGCCCTGCGCCGGACGCTGTCGGTGCTCAATTCGGCCCTCGGCGGGATCGGCCTGGCGATCGACCGGATGTCGGTCGCGCTCGACCCCGCGCTCGTGGACCTCGACGTCACTCGGTTCCGCGAAGCCGTGGCCCAGGCTCGCGGGCACGGCCACGAGGCGGACCGCTCCTGCGTCACCTGCCGCTCGTCGCTCGAGGCGGCGATCGCGCTCGACCGTGGCGGGCTCATGGAGGGGTTCTCGCTCCGAGACAGCGAGACCTGGGACGAGTGGATCGAGATCGAGCGCGAGGCCCACCAGCGAGAGCTCGCCGGGGCGCTCGAGCGCCTCGTCCGTGAGCGCCTCGCCGCGGGAGGCTGGGACGGCGCCATCGCAGCTGGGCGGCGATGGCTGGAGCTCGATCCGCTCCACGAGCCGGCGCACCGCGCCCTGATGGAGGCCTACGCGCGGTCCGGCGAGACGGCCGCGGCGGTCCGCCAGTACCGGGATGCGGCCGTGACCCTCGACCGCGAGCTGGGGGTCGCCCCGCTACCGGAGACGACCGAGCTCTACGAGGCGATCGTGGCCGGCACGCTGGCTCCGCCGTCGCCGACGTCTCGCCCGGTCACTGCGCCCGAGGGCGTTCGCCCGCGGACGACACCCTCCGCCTCCCCGCTCATCGGCAGGGCGGATGCGCTCGCGGCGATCCTGGGCGACCTTGCCGAGGCGAAAGCCGATGGCCGGCTGGTCGCGATCGAGGGAGAGGCCGGGATCGGCAAGACCCGCCTGGCGGACGCGGTCGTCGAGCGCGCGGTCGTCGCCGGTCACCGGGTCGTCGCCGCGCGCTGCTATCCGGGCGAGTCCGCGGTGGCGCTCGCGCCCATCGCCGCCCTGCTTCGCGGCATCCTCGCCATGCCCGACGGTGCCGCCAGGATCGACCGCCTCGCCGCCAGGGATCGTCGGACGCTGTCTGGCCTGGTCCCGGACATCGAACCCGACGAGCGGGCCCCTGGTCCCTCCAGGGAGCCCGGCCCGGCAGCGCGGTTCCGGCTCTTCGAAGCGATCGCTGAAGCGCTGGCGACGGCAGGCGGCGGGCCGGTCGACGGCCCGGACCCGGGACCCGCCGCCATCGTCCGGCTCGACGACCTGCAATGGGCAGACGACTCGACCCTGGAGGCGCTCGCCTTCCTCGCCCGGCGGCTCGGGGGGCGACCGATCCTGCTCCTGCTGTCGTGGCGACGGGAGGAGCTCGGAGAGCATGCGGAGCCCCTCGTGGCGGCCGCCCTCGCGACGCCCGCCCTGACGATCCGGCTCGATCGACTCGGGTCGGCGGACATGCGGGGACTCGTCGCCGCGCTCGTGGAGGCATCCGGGGCATCGCCGTCTCCGGCTGGCCTCGAGGCCCTGCTCGAGGAGGCGGAGGGGCTCCCGCTCTACGCTGTCGAAGCCCTTGCCGCCCCGGATCGCCCACCAGGGGACGTCCCCGCAGGGATCAGGGCGCTGCTCCAGGCGCGGCTCTCGGCCCTCAGCGAGATCGCCATGCAGGTCGTCGGTGCGGCCGCCGTCCTGGGTCGGTCCTTCGACGCGGAGGCGGTTCGGGTCGTCAGTGGTCGATCCGACGAGGAGACCGTGGCCGCGCTCGAGGAGCTCGAGCGACGGCGGATCATCCGGGAGACCGGCGAGGCGTTGGCCGGGTACGACTTCTCGCATGCCCGCCTGCGCGATGTCGCCCACGAGTCGACGAGCCTTGCCCGCCGACGGCTCCTCCATCGACGGGCGGCCGACGTCCTGCGCGGGCCGACGGGACGCGCCCTTGACCCGCTGGGCCGCCTGGCCCGGATCGGGACCCACGAGCAGGCGGCCGGCCGCGCTCCGGAGGCGGCGACCGCGTTCCGGGAGGCCGGCGAGCTGGCCCGAAGCCTCTTCGCGAACCGCGAGGCGCTCGAGTACCTCGAGACGGCGCTCGCGCTCGGGCACCCGGATGGCATCGGTCTCCACGAGGCGATCGGCGATGTCCGGATGCGGGTCGGGGAGTACGGCGGGGCGATCGCCTCGCTCGAGGCGGCCGCAGCGTCAGCCGAGCCTGATCGACTCGCCGACATCGAGCATCTCCTGGGCCGGATCCACCTCCGGCGCGGCGATCCGATCCGTGCCGAGGCGCATCTGGCGGCCGCGACCGCAGCGCTCGAGGAGGCCGGCGGGACGGATGGCCCTCGCCGGTCCCGGATCCTGGCCGAACGGGCGATCGCCGCCGTGCGCGGCGGCCGAGGTGACCAGGCTGCCGGTCTCGCGGCCGAGGCCCGTGCCCTCGCCGCTGGTGACGCGGCCGCCGAGGCCGAGGCCGACCGGATCCTCGGGCTGCTCGCCCGCGACCGCGGCGACCTCGACGAAGCGCGCGCCATGCTCGAGCAGAGCCTGTCGGCCGCCTCAGGCCTGGCGGACCCGGCCGCATCCATCGCCGCGGCCAACGCGCTGGCGCTCGTCGTCGCGGATCAGCAGGACGTCGATCTCGCGCTGGTCCTCGCCGAGAGCGCGCTCTTCTCCGCCCGCCGGGCCGGCGAGCGGCACCTGGAGGCCGCGGTCGAGAACAACCTCGCCGACATGCTCCGGTCGGCCGGCCGGGACGACGAGGCGATGGAGCACCTCCGGGCCGCGGTCGCGGCGTTCGCCGACGTCGGCGGGACACCGGGCGAGCTGGAGCCCGGGATCTGGATGCTCGAGACCTGGTAGGGGGATCAGCCCGTCCCACCCCCCTCTCGCTCCCGCAGCCAGAGGCCGGCAGCCGAGGGTCGGACCGCGGCATCGACGGTGGCGAGGACGTCGGCGGAGATGGTCGAGAGGTCGACCTCGTCGCGCAGCCGCTCGCCGAAGGCGGCAAGGAGCCGCTCCCCGTCGTAC
>DATHYZ010000222.1:0-24387 GCA_035458865.1 Candidatus Limnocylindrales bacterium | reverse complement strand
CTCCATGACGTGCTCTACCGCGATGCCGGCTTCCGCGCGCCGACGGCCGCCGAGTCAGGGGATCCGGACGACAGCCGCCTGGACCGGGTCCTCGAGCGCCGGGTGGGCCTGCCCATCAGCCTCGCGGTCGTCGAGCTCGAGGTCGCTGATCGGGTCGGGCTGACGCTGTGGGGGGTGGGGCTGCCGGGCCACTTCGTCCTCGGCGGACCCGACGGGCTGCTCGTCGACCCGGCCGGCGGCGGGCGCCGCCTGACCCCGGACGACTGCCAGGCGCTGATCCGGAGGGCCGTGGGCGAGCGCGTCCTCTTCCACTCCGGGATGCTCCGCCCGATGGGCACCCGGGGCATCCTGGCCCGGATCCTTCGCAACCTCCGCTCGGCGCACCTGGGGCGACGCGACTGGCCGGGCGCCCTGGGTGCCCTCGACCTTCTCGCCGTCGTGGAGCCGACGGACCCGGCCCACGACCGGGACCGGGGCCTGCTGCTGGGCCGGCTCGGTCGCTTCAGCGAGGGGATCGACCTGCTCCGTCGCTACCTCGAGACGCAGCCGGATGCCGCGGATGCCGGCGACGTGCGCCAGGTCGTGGGCATCTTCGTGGGCCGGCGGAACTAGGCCCCGGAGCGTCAGGGCCGGCGAGCGCGGCGTCGGCCGGGGAGCCGGATCGACCCCACGACGCGCCCGGCCACGTGCCGGATGCCCCGCCGATCCGTCCGGATGGCGGCGAGCCGTCGGCCGGGGCGCGTCCCGTAGAGGACCCGGAGCGCGGCCCGGAATCCGTCACCGCTATCGCCGTCGTAGGGATGCCACCAGGCCGGTCGATACCAGCCGGGGGCGACACCGATCGACTTGGGTCGGACGCACTCGAGCAGGCCGTACCGTGAGCGACCGACCCCGAACCCGGAGGCCTTCCGTCCCGTCCAGCCGACCTGGCTGATCCCGTAGGTGGACAGGTGGTCGTTGACCAGGACGGAGCCCACGTCGAGCTGCTCGGCAAGCCTCGTCGCCCGGGCTTCATCGCGGCTCCAGACCGAGGCCGAGAGGCCGAACGCCGAGTCGTCGACCAGCCGCCCGACGTCGGCCTCGTCCCGGAAGCGCTCGATGACGATGACCGGCCCGAAGAGCTCCTCGCGCCAGAGCCGCGCCTGGGGCGGTACGTCGGCGAGCACCGTGGCGGGCAGGTGGCCGATCGCCTCCGGCTCGGCTCCTGCTGGACGGCTGGGTCCTGTCCCGCCGGCGACGAGCCGGGCCCCACGGTCGAGGGCGTCTCGGACGAGCTCGATGACCGTGTCGCGGCTCTCCGCGTTGGCCATCCCCCCGAGCTGGGTCGAGGGATCCATGGGGTCCCCGGGGACGAGGGCGCGGGCCCGCTCCGCCAGCAGGCCCTCGAACCGGTCGGCCACCCGTGCGTCGACGTAGACCCGCTTGATCGAGCCGCAGGTCTGGCCGGCGTGCCCGAAGCCCGCCCAGGCCGCCCCCGCGGCCGCCCGCTCGATGTCGGCGTCGCCGAGGACGACCATGGCGTCCTTGCCGCCGAGCTCGAGCACGACCGGCTTCGGGTAGCCCGGCGCCCTGGCGGCCAGCTCCATGACCCGGCGCCCGACCGGCTCGGACCCGGTGAAGAAGACCTTCTCCACGCCCCGGGCCGCGACGAGGGCCTCCCCGACCGCGGCCCCGCCATGGACGATCCCGACGAGGTCGGCCGGGACCCCGGCCTCGACCAGGAGGTCGCGGAAGGCCTGGCCCAGGAGTGGGGTGTGGGAGCTGGGCTTGTAGACGATGGCGTTGCCGGTCGCCAGCCCGAACAGGACCGGGCCGGAGGCCACCGCAAGGGGGTAGTTCCACGGGGCGATGACGCCGAGCACGCCGTACGGCTCCAGGACGATCCGGTGGCGCCGCCCGAGGAGCAGGATCCGCTGCGGCGTGCCTGGGTCGACGGACCGGAGGTGACGCTCGGCGTGGCCCTCGAGCCACTGGCAGGTGTCGAGGACGACGGCCAGCTCCATCGGCACGGCCTCGACGATCGTCTTGCCCGTCTCGAGCGACGAGAGGCGGGCAAGCTCGTCGATGCGCTCCAAGAGCAGCTCGCGGACCTGGCGGATGACCCGCAGGCGCTGGCGGATCGGGCGAGCGGCCCAGGCCGGCCAGGCGGCGACGGCGCGGTCGACGACACCCTGGACCGCCTCGGGGGCGACCGCCGGCACCGAGCCGACGACCCGCCCGAAGGCCTTGTCGCGGCTGACGACGCGTCCGGGATCGCCGCGGTCGGCGTGGGCGGCATCGGCCCGCAGGTCGGCGACGACCATCGGGTCGGTGGCGTCGCCTGCGGGCGGCGGGCTCGGTGCGGTCGTGGCCATGGGCGGTCAGCGTAGCGGACGAGCGCCCGGGTCGCGAACGACGCGGCGAGCCGGCGTTCGTGACGAGTTCTTCATCGGCCGGCCACGGCTGCTGAACCTGGGCTCGTCAGCATGGGCGACACCATGGACGACCAGCGCCGGCTCGATCCCCACGACGACCAGGGCGACGGCATGCCCGCCACACCGCCGGGCGGCGCGTCGACGCCGGCGACCCGGCCGCGGCTCCGACGCATCGGCCGTCGGCTCGTCGCCGGGACGCTCTTCCTGGGACTCGTCGCGGGCGCGTTCGGGGCCGGCATCGCCACCGACCGCGCCGGAGTGCTCGGTGGACCGGCAGACGGAGGCACACCGGTCGACGCTGCGGAGTTCGCCCTGATCCGCGAGGCCTGGGACGACCTCCATGCCCGGTACGTCGGCGCAGCGGACCTCGACTCACAGCAGCTCGCCTGGTCGGCGATCGAAGGCCTCACCGCGGCCGTGGACGATCCGGGCCACACCGGGTTCATGACGCCCGAGGAGCGGGCGACCCGCCATGACGCCCTGTCCGGCTCGTTCGTGGGCATCGGGGTCCAGATCGACCGCCGACCCGATGGGGTGACGATCGTCGGCGTCTTCCACGGCAGCCCGGCCGAGGGCGCGGGCCTCCGACGCGGGGACCGGATCGTCGCCGTGGACGGGACCCCCATCGAGGCCGACGGGATCGATCGCGCGATCGAGCTCGTCCGCGGTGAGCCGGGCACCCAGGTGACCATCACCCTGGACCGCCAGGGCGCCACCGGTCCGGTCGTCGCCCGGATCGAGCGCGCGGCGGTCGAGATCCCGGCCGTCTCATGGGCCCGGGTCCCCGGCACGACGATCGCGATGCTGCGGCTCGAGCGGTTCTCGTCGGGCTCGGCGGAGCAGCTGACGACGGCCCTGGAAGGGGCCCTGGCCACCGAGCCGACCGGCATCGTCCTCGACCTCCGTGGCAACCCCGGCGGCTACGTCAACGAGGCCGTCGCCGTCGCCAGCCAGTTCCTGTCCGAGGGGGTCGTGTACCGGTCTCGCGATGCGAGCGGCACGGTGACGACGACCGAGGTGACGCCCGGCGGCATCGCCACGGCGACCTCGCTCGTCGTCCTCGTGGACGAGGGGAGCGCGAGCTCGGCCGAGATCGTGACCGGGGCGCTGCAGGACGCCGGGCGAGCCGTCGTCGTGGGTCGACGCACGTTCGGGACCGGGACGGTCGTCTCGGAGGTCCCGCTGGCCGACGGCTCCGCGCTGCGGATCGGTGTCATCGAGTGGCTCACTCCGAGCGGACGATCCATCTGGCGGACGGGCCTGGCGCCCGACCACCCGGTGACCCTCGCGTCGGGAGCCGTGGCCCTGGTCCCGGACGACCTGGGGCGGATGGGCCCGCACGCCCTCGCCCGCAGCGGTGACGTGCAGCTGCTCGCGGCCCTCGAGGCGCTCGGCGCGGAACTGCCGACGCCGGTCAGCTAGCGGGGGCCGGCCCGGGGTGGCGGGCTAGAGCAGCTCGTGGTTCGAGGAGGCGGTCGGGGCTCCCTCGGGCGGGCGGGGCTCCTCGCCCGGACCGTGGTCGCCGTCCGGCTCGGGGCCGGTCTCCGTCGCGGCAGCGCCGCCCTCGCCGAGGACCGGCAGCGGCTGGCCGGCCCTGCCCTCGATCGCACCGACGCCGTAGGGGACCCACTTCGACGGATCCTGGAGGCGATGCTGCTCGACGTTGCCCCGGCCGTGGGTCTCGACGAAGCCGGCCGGCTCGATCCACATCCGCTTGCCGTCGAGGAGGCCGGTGATGCCCTCCTGACCCGGCTCCGGGCGCGGGTCCTGGCACCACTGGCAGGTCGACGAGTCGTGCGGGGTGTACTGGCTCGGCTCCTCGTAGGTCGTGATGTAGCCCTCGTAGTTGCGAAGGACGACCTTGTGGTCCGAGTAGCTGATCAGGTAGTTGGGCATGACCGGGATCTTCCCGCCCCCGCCCGGCGCGTCGACGATGTACTGGGGCACCGCGTAGCCGGAGGTGTGGCCGCGGAGACCCTCGATGATCTCGAGGCCCTTGCCCACCGGGGTCCGGAAGTGCCCGGCTCCCTCGACCAGGTCGCACTGGTAGATGTAGTAGGGGCGGACGCGGAACTCCACGAGCCGCTGGACGAGGTCGCGCTGGATGTGGACGCAGTCGTTGACCCCGGCCAGGAGGACCGACTGGTTGCCCAGCGGGACGCCTGCCTTGGACAGCTTGTCGCAGGCCCGGGCCAGCTCCGGGGTCATCTCCTGGGGATGGTTGACGTGGATGTTCAACCAGAGCGGGTGGTACTTCTCGAGCATCTCGCAGAGCTCGTCGTCGATCCGCTGGGGCAGGAAGACCGGCACGCGGGAGCCGATCCGGATGATCTCGACGTGGGGGATCTCCCGGAGGCCGCGGAGAGCCGACTCGAGCAGCTTCGGCGCCAGGGTCAGGCCGTCACCGCCGGAGATGAGGACGTCACGGATCTGCGGGGTCCGCCGGATGTAGTCGAGCTGCGCCTCGAGCTCGCGCCGGTTGAAGTTCTGCTTGGGGTCGCCGACGATCCGGCTCCGGGTGCAGTAGCGGCAGTAGCTCGCGCACTGGGTCGTGATCAGGAGCAGGACCCGGTCGGGGTAGCGGTGGACCAGCCCGGGGACCGGGCTGTGGCGATCCTCCGCCAGCGAGTCCTCCATCATCCCGGTGAAGGCACGCAGCTCCGAACCGACCGGGATGACCTGGCGGCGGATCGGATCGTTCGGGTCGTCGGGGTCGATGAGGCTGACGAAGTACGGCGTGATGTCGACCCGGAACTTGTCCGGCGCCGAGAGGCCCTCGCGCTCGTCGTCGGTCAGGTTCAGGACCTGCTCGAGCTCCTCGAGCGAGTTGAGCCGGTTCGACAGCTGCCAGCGCCAGTCGTTCCACTTCTCGTCGGGGACGTCCTCGAAGATCCGGGCGCGCCGGCTGACCGCAGGTCGCCCGTCCGGGCCGAGCTGGCGGGCGGGGTCGCGGCGGTTCACGAACGGGGCCGGCTCGATGGCCGTCCGGTCGGTCGTGCCCTGGGTCTCCTTGACGTCCACGCTCGGCGCCTCCCTGCGGCGCCACCGGCCCGAGGACCGACGACGCATAAAGTCTATGCAGTCTGGATGGGGCTCGAATGATAGCCCGTGGGCTGCCGGTCGGTCCAGCCTCGCAGGGTAGCGAACGACCCGGCCGACGCGGCCGGGTCGGGGGCGGCGGTCGAGGCCCCGGGGTCAGTCGCGGACGACGGCCCAGATGAAGGACATGAAGGCGAAGAAGCCCGTGAAGAGGGCCACCAGCCCGATCGCCCCGTACGGCGAGTTGGCACCGGTGCGCGGGACGATGGCCAGGATCGCGCCGAACGTGACGGCCCAGACCACGATGAGGGCGAAGGTCGCGTAGCGGGCGTTGATCGAGGTCAGCATCCGGACCCAGCGCGGCTGGCGGCCCTCCGTGGAGAGGGCGGCGGCGAAGGCCGGGACGATGATCATCACGCCCAGGGCGATCGCCATCACGAAGATCGCGAAGGTGAGCGGGCTCGAGAAGGGGGCCAGGAGCAGCTGCACGGTCGTCCTCGATGCGATGGACCCGGAGGCGCGGCGATGGTAGCAGACGGCCGCTAGCCCTCGCGGGCTGCGACCACCGAGATCCGGGCAAGACCGGTGGCGCCCGATGGCAGCGGCGGTCGCACGACGGGGTCCTGGACGTTGCCGGCCAGGTCGGTGGCCCGGACGGTCACCGATCGGCGACCCGGCTCGGGGATCGTCACGGTCGCCCGCCACCGACGCCAGGTCCGCTCGTTCGTGTCGACCGTGGGCGGCTCGAGCTCGGCGTCGGCCCAGGTGGCGCCCTCGTCGAGGCTCACCTCGACACGACCGATCCCGCGATCGCCGGACGATGCCACGCCGAAGACCTCGAGCGGGACCCCGGCCGGCACCACGTCGGCGTCGCGGGGGTCGTCGATCCGCGACCAGACCCGGACGGCCGCCGTCTCGTCCCAGCCACGCTTGACCCAGTAGCCGGGCTGGTCGGTCTCCGACAGCCGGATGGCGACGAGATGCTTGGGCTGCTTCATCCCGTAGCGCCCGGCGATGAGGACCCGCAGCGGGTAGCCGTGCTCCGCGGTGAGCGCCTCGCCGGGCGCCCCCATCTCGTCGACCAGCCAGGTCCACTCGTCCCGGGCGACCGCCAGCGGGAGCGACTCGGTGAAGCCGTCGGCCGCCCGCCAGAGGACCCAGCGCGCCTCCGGCCGCACCCCGACCCTGTCGAGCAGGTCGGCCAGGCGCAGGCCGGCCCAGCGCTGGTTGCCGATCAGACCACCCCACACGGCGACGTTGTTGCTGATGCACTGCATCGTCCGATGCCCCTCGACCCGCGGGAACGCGCGGAGCTCGGCGAGGTCGAACGAGGCCGGGCGGTCGACGAGCCCGCCAACCTCCAGGCGCCAGGTGGTCCCGTCGACGGAGGGCGGCACGAGGTCCTTGCCGACCGTGTAGAACTCGCCGATCGGGGTGGTCCGCGGCGTGGGGCCGAAGCCGTCGATCGACGGCCGGTCGACACGACCGCCCACCGGGCGCAGGGCTGCCTCGCCGATCCGCCCCAGCGCCGCGAGCCCGGCGCCGACGACGGACAGCGCCGCAACGCCGAGCACCCCCCGCCGGAGGACCTCGCGACGCCCCAGCCCAGCGCTGCCGGCCCCCGCGCCGTCCGGGTCCGACGGCTCGACCGGAGATGCCTCCGGGTCCGCCTGCGCCTCCGGGTCGGTCCGCCGGAGCAGCACGAGCGTGCTCGCGAAGGCGAACGCGGCGAGCGCGATGGGCACGTGGAGGGCCGCCGGGTCGCCGCGCCATTCCCCGCCGAGGATGCCCGCGCGGGCCAGGGGCAGGACCAGCAGCTCCGCCGCGGCCACACCGACGACCGTGAGCAGGAACGTCGCGCCGATCCCGGGCCGCTGGGCCAGGACCCCGCGGAAGAGCAGCGCCACGAGGACTCCGGCGAGCGGGACGGCCAGCGCGACCGCCGCGAAGACGAGGCCCTTGGCCAGCGGGCCCAGGGCCGAGAGGACCGCGTCGAAGACCGGGACCGGCACGTAGAGCGTGACGCCGTTCGCGACGGCCTCGAGGAACCCGGGCTGCCCGAGGATCGTCGCGCCGGCCAGGAGGACGGCCAGGGCGACGGCGCCGGCGAGCGCCCCGTCACGCGCGAGGCGAAGGGTCGAGGGGCGGCGCTGGTTGCCGGGGCGAGGCCCGACGGGCTGGTCCATGCGTTCGGACATGCTTCGCGGTCACCGTGACGGTCGGATGACGTCCCGGGCGCTACGATCGTCATCCTCCATCCGGGGACCGACCGGACCCGAACCCGAGACGATGACCATCTTCGAGCGGCTGGGCCGCTTCGTCCACCGGCGCCGCTGGTGGGTGATCGGTGCCTGGGCCGTCCTGCTCCTTGTCGCGCTGCCCCTTGCCCCGCAGGCGCCCGGTGCCCTGCGGGCGGGCGGCTTCACGAGCGTGGAGCTCGAGTCCGCGAGGGCCCGGGCCCTCCTGGAGGACGAGCTCGGCCTGCCGCCGTCCGCGGTCGTCGTCGTCATCGACAGCCCCACGCTCCGGGCCGGGACGCCGGAGTTCGAGGTCGCCGCGGCGGCGGCCATCCGGGACGTGCCGTCGGCCCCCGGCGTCACCGGCGTGGTGTCACACCTGGTGGCGCCGAAGCAGGTCTCGGCCGACGGTCGGACCGTCTACGACGTCGTCCTCCTGGACATCGACCCGGACGAGTCGCCGGCGGCCCTGCCGGGTATCGAGGAGCGGATCCGGCCACAGCCCGGCATCGAGGTCTCCCTGGCCGGCGGACCCGCCTTCTACGGCGACATCCAGACCGTGTCGGAGGAGGACCTCCGGCGGAGCGAGCTCGTTTCCCTGCCGCTCGCCGCGGTCGCCCTGGTCCTCGTCTTCGCCTCGGTCGTGGCGGCCGGCGTCCCGCTCGTGGTCGGGGGAGCGGCCGTCCTGGTGGCCCTCGCCGCCATCTTCGTCCTGGCCAGCCTCACCCCCATGAGCGTCTTCGTCCTCAACCTCGCGACCCTCCTGGGGCTCGGCCTCGGCGTCGACTACTCGCTGCTCATGACGAGCCGCTTCCGCGAGGAGCTCGCCCATCGGCCCGGCAGTCGCGGCCGCGGCCCGGAGCGGGATGCCGCCGTGGAGGCCGCGGTCCGCATCTCGGTCGCCACCGCCGGGCGAGCCGTCTTCTTCAGTGGCCTGACCGTGCTCCTGGGGCTCCTGGGGCTCGTCCTGTTCGAGTTCATGGTCCTTCGCTCGGTGGGCATCGCCGGGGCGATCGTCGTGGGTCTCGCCGTGCTGGCGGCGCTGACGCTGCTGCCGGCGGTCCTCTCCGTCCTTGGCCCCCGGATCGACGCCCTGACGATCCGGCGCCTTCGCCCGACGCCGGACAGCGGGGGCCGCTGGGCCACGCTGGCCCGCTGGGTCATGGCTCGCCCGGTCGCCGTCTTCGTGCCGACCCTGGCGTTCCTGCTCCTCCTGGGCCTGCCGTTCCTGTCGGTCCGCTTCAACGCCCCGGACGCGACGATCCTGCCGCCCTCTGTGCCGTCGCGGGCATCGTTCGACCGCCTCGTCGAGCAGTTCGGCGAGGGTGCCTTCGCGCCGCTCCAGCTGGCCATCAGGACGACGGGGCCGGCCACGGACCCGGACGCCCTGGCAGCCCTCTACGACTACTCGCGGCGGCTGGCCGCCGATCCCCGGGTGGTCCGGGTGGACGGCATCGTGGACATCGACCCGCGGCTGAAGCTCGAGCAGTACCAGCTCCTCTACGGTCCTCCCGAGGGTCCGCCGGACCGGTTCGTCCAGGCTGCCCTGGGCGCGACGACGCGGGGCGACCTGACCGTGTTCACCCTCACGACACCGTACGGGCCCAACCGCGACGAGGCCAGGGCGCTCGTTCAGGACCTCCGCGCGACCGACGGGCCGCTGGCCCCGCCGACGGGCGCGACGGTCCTCGTGGCCGGTGGCGCCGCCGACGTCACGGACGTCGTCCAGGGGATCGGGGCGGACTTCCCACGGACGGCCCTCTTCATCCTCGTGGCGACGTACCTCGTCCTCTTCGTGCTCCTCCGCTCGGTCGTCCTGCCGCTCAAGGCGATCCTGATGAACACGCTGTCGATCGTCGCCGCATTCGGCGCGCTCGTCTGGATCTTCCAGGACGGCAACCTGTCGGCCCTGCTCGGCTTCCAGCCGCTCGGCTTCGTCGAGACGACCCTTCCGGTCATCCTCTTCTGCGTCCTCTTCGGGCTGTCGATGGACTACGAGGTCTTCCTGCTCTCGCGGATGAAGGAGGCCTGGGACCAGACCGGCGACAACCGCGAGGCGGTGGCCCGTGGGCTGGAGCGCAGCGGCCGGATCGTCACCTCGGCGGCCCTCATCGTGGTCGTCGTGGCCGGCTCGTTCGCCTTCGCCGACATCGTCCTGATCAAGGCGCTGGGGCTCGGGGTCGCCATCTCGGTCGCCCTCGACGCGACCGTCGTCCGGGCGCTCCTCGTCCCGGCCACGATGCGGCTGCTGGGCCGCTGGAACTGGTGGCTTCCCGAGCGCCTGGAGCGGTTCGTCTCGACCCGCCTGCCCCGCTCGGAGGCCGAGGTGGAGGCGGCGTTCCGATGAGCCCTCGTCGACCCGGGATCCGGTCCCTTGCGTCGAGCCGCGTCTGCCAGGCCCTCCGCACCGCGGCCCGGGCCGCGGCCGTGGGCACGCTCGCCGTCGTGGTCGCGGCCTGCTCGGGCGGCCCCATCCTCGCCAACCCACCGGTCCCGCGGCCGTCAGTGGCCCCCCCGTCGCCTCCGGCGGTCGCGATCGTGGACCCGCTGCCGATCCAGCTTCCGCGCGACGACGGACCCCACGACCGGCTGACGGAGTGGTGGTACTACACCGGCCACCTGCAGGACACGGACGGCGCCTGGTACGGCTTCGAGTACGTCATCTTCCGGGCCGAGCGCGGCGAGTTCCCCGTCTCATGGGCGTCGCACCTGGCCATCACCGACGTCGAGGGCGACGCCTTCCGGTACGCCGAGCGGGCCGAGATCGGTCCCCAGGTGGACCGCTCGCCGCGGATCGCGTCCGGGGAGCCGACCGGCTTCGACCTGGCCCTGACCGGAGCGGATCCGGCTCGCCCCGAGACCTTCGGCCGCCCGGCGTGGACCATGACCGGGGCGGATGGACGCGATCGACTGATGGCCGCCCTTGCGCCCGACGAGGCGACCGAGCGCGGCTCCCCCGGCGGCATGGGCCTGGACCTGCGGCTGACCGCCACCAAGCCGCCCGCCCTCCACGACCTCGACGGCTGGATCGACTTCGGGTCGGCCGGCGGCTCCTACTACTACTCCCGCACCGCGATGACGGCCGAGGGCACGCTCACCCTCGACGGACGCCCGCACACGGTCCGCGGGACCGCCTGGTTCGACCATCAATGGGGCGACTTCATCGCCGTGGGCGGCGGCGGCTGGGACTGGTTCGCGGCCGAGCTCGATGACGGGACCGAGCTGACCATCTCGCTCGTCCGAGACCGGGACGGGTCGTACACGCTCGTCTACGGGACCCTCGTGGACCGGGACGGACGGACCCGCCACCTGCCGGCCGACGCCCTGTCCGTCGAGGTCCTCGACAGCTGGACGAGCGAGCGGACCGGGGCGACGTATCCCTCCGGGTGGCGGATCCGGGTCCCGTCCGCGGCGCTCGACGTCGTCCTGGAGCCCGTCGTCCTGGACCAGGAGCTCGACACGAGGGCGACGACCGGGGTCGTCTATTGGGAGGGCGCGCAGACCGTCGAGGGGACGCACGAGGGGCGGCCGATCAGCGGCCGGGCCTATGTCGAGCTCACCGGCTACGCCCCGACGGAGCTGGCCGCCCGCTGACCCCGAGTGTGGGTCGCCGCCCGAAGGGATGTCCCGGTACGGCATACTCGGCCGAACATGCGTCTCGAGCTGACCCGTCGGGCCGACTACGCCGTCAGGGCGATGCTGGCCCTGGCGGTCCCCGACGGCCCGCGTCCCCAGAGCGTCCGACGAATCGCCGACCGGATGGGGATCCCGCCACGGTTCCTGCCGCAGGTCATGCAGGACCTCTCCAAGGCCGACCTCGTGGAGGCGTACGCCGGTCGCCACGGCGGCTACCGACTGCGGCACCCGGCCGACGAGATCTCGCTGCTGGCGATCATCGAAGCCGTGGAGGGCGACACCCGCCGTCAGTCTTGCGTGCTCCGCGGCGGCCCATGCGGGGCCGACGGCTTCTGTGCCGTCCACGACGTGTTCGCCGGAGCCCAGGACGACGTCCTCGACCGGCTCAGCCGGGCCAGGCTCACCGACGTCTCCGGCATCTTCGAGCGGTTCGGGCGGGACGCGATCGACGGGCCGGGGGGCCGCTGAGCCGTCGTCGCGCCGGATGGCTCAGGGGTGTCGATCCGGTCGGCCCCACCGACCGTGACGTCCGACCCGGCGGGCCGCCGCCCCATCTCGGGTAGCATCGTGCCGCGCCGGACGAGCGACCGTCCGGCCCGGAGGTCCCCTTGCAGCACGCAGCATCCGATGCCGCCGTCGACCGCCGGTGGGCCGTCCTCGGTCTGGGTGGCGCTGCGCTCGCGCTGGTGGCCATCGTGGTGCTCGCGGCGTGGGCCGCGGTGGACCGGACGGCCGGGACGGCGGACGCCGACGGCCCGGCCGGCGGCTCGTCCGGAGAGGCATCGTCGTACGCGTACCCCACGGTCGTTCCCGCACCGCCGCTCGACCTCGTCGACCACTCGGGCCGTCCCTTCGACCTGGCCGACCTCCGGGGCCATCCGGTCCTCGTCTTCTTCGGCTACACCCACTGTCCCGACGTCTGTCCGGCCACCGTGGGAACGGTCAACCGGGTCCTCGGCGACGTCGGGGAGGCGCCTCGGGTGCTCTTCGTCTCGATCGACCCGGAGCGCGACACACCGGAGGCGATGGCCGAGTACGTCCGGTTCCTCCCCGACGGCTATGTCGGGCTGACCGGCAACGACGTCCAGGTCCGGGCCGCCGCGGACGGCTACCGGGTGAGCTACGCGAAGGTGGAGACCGGCTCGGAAGCCGGCTACGCGATGGCCCACACGGCGGAGCTGTACCTGATCGATCCGGAGGGTCGGCTGCGGTTCCACTACCCGTTCGGGACCGGCGAGGAGATCATCGCCGCGGACGTCGCCGCCCTCCTGGCCGAACGCTCGTGAAGGGAGCACCCATGGCACGTCTCGCCAGGCTCGCGATCCTGATCCTCGGCCTCGTCGCGCTTGGCGGCCTGGCCGGTTGCGGTGGATCCGGTTCGATCGCCGTGTCCGATGCCTGGGCTCGACCGTCGATGGGCATGGACCGGGCCGGAGCCGCCTACCTCGTCATCGCCAACGAGGGCGACGAGGACGACGTCCTCCTCGGCGCGACCAGTCCGGCCGCGGCGACCGTCGAGGTCCACGAGACCACGATGGAGGGCGATGGCTCCATGGCCATGCGGCCGATCGAGTCGCTGGCGATCCCGGCCGGGGAGACGGTGCGCCTCGAGCCGGGTGGCTACCACATGATGCTCATCGAGCTGACCGGCGAGCTCGCCGTCGGGGACGAGATCGAGATCACCCTGTCGTTCGAGCGCGCCGGCGAGGTCACGGTGAGCGCCGAGGTCCGCGAGGGCTGACCCGGATGCGTCCCCTTCGGCCACTCTCCCCCGTCCTCGCGATCGCCCTGGCGGTGACCGCCTGCGCCGGGCCGGCCGGACGAGCCGATCCCACGTCGGACGGGAGCTGGGGGTTCTCGCCGGCCCCAGTCGGAACGCCATCCCCGACGAGCCCCTCCGCGGAGCCGTCCACCGCGGCGCCGACGGACGCGCCCGACGAGACCGCGGCCGCACTGATGGTGTCCACGGCGGTATGGGCCGACGGAGGCCCCGTGCTCGTGGCCGTCGTGGGGGAGGACGGGAGCTCGGCGGTCGGGCCGGGCGCCACGGCCTCGATCGCGATGACCCCGCTCGACGGGAGTGGCCCGACGATCCGGGCCGACGCGGTCATCGTGGCCTCAGAGGGGTCGGACCGCGAGGTCGTCTACGCCGACCTCGCGCCGGGCCGGACGGGTCGTTGGCGCCTGGACGTCGAGGCCATCGACACGGGTCGCACGATCCGGGCGACGACGGAGGTCGACGTCCTCGACTCGGGCGCGACCCCTCGCGTCGGGACGCGGGCCCCCGACGTCACCACGCCGACCCTCGCCGACGTCGGCGGCACGATCGCGCTCGTGACGACCGACCCGCAGCCGGATCCGCGCCTCTCGACGCGGTCGGTCGCCGACGCCCGGACCGCTCGCCTCCCCTACGTCCTGGTCATCGACTCGTGGCGGTTCCGGGTCTCGACGGCCTGCGGCCGGGCGATCCCACTGGCCCGCTACCTGGCCGACAAGTGGGGCGACGCCGTCGTCTTCGTCCACCTCGAGCCGTTCCACTACTCGCTCGTCTCGACGACCCCGGTGCTCGATACCCCGGACGGGACGCCCCGGCTGACGCCGATCGCCCAGGCCTGGGGCATGGGCGAGGGACCGTGGCCCCTGGAGGCGATGCCATGGGCCTTCGTCGTCGACGGCGGCGGGGTGGTCCGGTCGAAGGTGACCGGGGTGTTCGGGACCGACGAGATCGACCTCGTCCTGACCCGTATCGCCGAGAGCTGACCGGCGGGCCGGGCCGGGCCGCGCCCCGCCCCTAGGCGGGCGCCCGGCGGAGCGCCAGCGCCGCGACCACGAACCCGGCGATCACGGTCGAGCCGTAGGCCACGCACCAGGCGCAGATGGCCTCGATGACGAACAGCTCCAGGTAGGTCAGGTAGGCGATCCCGAGCGTGCCGAGGATGCCGATCCCGTACGCGACGAGGAGGGCTCGGCGGTCGCCGGCCATGAGCCATCGCAGCCCCGAGCCGGTCACGATCGCGGAGTAGACCACGCCGTACAGCGCGACGGGCAGGCCCAGGAACTCGCTGTACTCGCTGCCCTGGACCAGCTCGCAGCCGCCTCCTGGGCCGCACGCGGGCAGCCCGCCGGCCAGCCGGACGGCCAGCAGGTAGGCGGCGATCGCAAGGCCGACCAGGGGCAGGACGAGGAGCAGGAGGGCCAGGGGGTCGCGACGCGCGGATGACACGGGACGGCGGCCGGCCCTACGGCACGGACGAACCGGTCACGGCCGCGTCCCGGATCAGGGTGGCGAGCTGCTCGTAGGACATCGTCCCCTCGTAGCGCTGGCCGTTGACGGCGAGCGTCGGGGTGAGGCGGATGCCGTCTGCCGCCGCGGCGTCGGTGTCCGCGACCACCTGGCCCTGGACGTCGCCGCGGTCCATGCAGGCGTTCCAGCGGTCCACTTCGAGACCGACGCGCCCAGCCATCGTCTCGAGCCGGTCCCTCGCGAAGGCGCCCTCGTTCTCCCCGCTCTGGTTCGCGAAGAGCCAGTCGTGGAAGCTCCAGAAGGCTCCCTGCTCGCCTGCGCAGTGGGCACCGGCCGACGCCTGGACCGACTCGTCGTAGGACGACGACGACTTCCGGCCCTGGAAGGCCGCGTCGTGGTGGACGATCCGGAGCGTCCCGTCACCCACGAACGTCTCGCGGATGAGGGGCTCGGTGTCGGTGGCGAAGACCCCGCAGGCCGGACACTGGAAGTCAGACCAGATCTCCAGGGTCGCCGGAGCGTCGGCGACACCCATCGTGGCCCCGTCGACCACGGCATCGGCCGGGACCGGCCGCTCGGGCGCCACCAGGTCGCCACCAGCGTCGCCGCCTCCCTGGGTCAGGACGGCGAAGGCGATCACCACGGCACCCACCAGCAGCGCTCCGCCCGTGATCAGGACGGTGGGGGACGCCCAACCGGGGCGCGGCGTCGGCGCGGACTGCCGCCCGCGGCGCTGACGGTCCGCCTGCCGCCGCTCGCGGCGGGTCTGGTGGCTCAGCTGGTTCGGGGAAGGCTGCTTCTGGCTCAGGATCGTGGTCCTCCGGTGGCTCGCGGCACGGCTCCCGGGCGCGAGCCATCCTATCGCGACCGGGCCCGATCATCCTCCGGGCACCTCCTGGCACTCGACGAGGGCCGAACGGCAGATGACCGAGCGGGCGAAGCGGCCCGGCCAGGGGCGACGCTCGACACCATTACTGAGACTGGGTATCATTCGGCCCCCATGGAGCATCCCACCCGCCACGACCACGCGTGGAGCCCGGACGGCGGGCGTCGCCTTCCGGACGTCAGTGCCGCGATCGACCCGGCGCACGCCCGGGCGCATGCCGACGTCTGGCTCGCCGACGTGACGGTCGGCTACGAGGAGCGGCCGGTCCTGGAGGGGATCTCCGTCGCCGTCGAGCCGGGGACCCTCCTCGCCGTGGTGGGCCCGAACGGTTCCGGCAAGAGCACGCTCCTCAAGGTGATCGCCGGCCTGCTCCGACCCTGGAGCGGGCGGGTCGAGACGCTCGGACACCCACCGGGGCAGCAGGCCCGTCGCATCGCCTACGTCCCCCAGGCCGAGCTCGTCGACTGGGGCTTCCCGGTCACGGTCGGTGACGTGGTCATGATGGGCCGCTACCCCCGTCTGGGGCCGCTTCGCAGGCCCGGCCACGATGATCGGCGGGCCGTCGACGAAGCCCTCGGCCTCGTCGGCATGAGCGAGCACGCCGGCACCCAGATCGGGCGCCTGTCCGGCGGCCAGCGACGTCGCGTCTTCCTGGCCAGGGCGCTCGCCGGCCAGCCGGATCTCTACCTGCTCGATGAGCCGGTGACGGGGATCGATGCGACGACCGAGGCGGAGCTGATGGACATCCTCGACGGCGAGGCGCGCCGGGGCCGAACGGTCATCGCGACCACCCACGATCTGGTCGGCGTCGCGGATCGGTTCCAACGGGTCCTGGCCATCAACCGCCGGGTCATCGCCCACGGGCCGGCGTCGCTCGTCCTGGACCGAGCGGTCCTGGCCGAGATCTACGGCAGCCAGCTGCTGGTCCTCGAAGGCGGGCGAGTCATCCTCGACGACGCCCATCATCACGACGAGGCCGCCCCCGGGGAGGTCCACTTCCACGACGATCGGCCGCGGGGGGCGCGTCGATGATGGAGCTCTTCCTCGAACCGCTCCAGCTGGCCTTCTTCGTCCGGGCGCTCGTGGCCTCGATCATGGTGGGTGTCGTGTGCGCCGTGGTCGGCACGTACGTCGTGCTTCGCGGGATCGCCTTCATGGGCGACGCCATCAGCCACGCCGCGTTCCCGGGGCTCGTGGCGGCCTACCTCCTGCAGGTCCCGTTCTACCTAGGGGCGGGCGTGGCCGCGGTCGCGACAGCGCTCGGGATCGGCTGGGTGACCCGTCGGGCGCGGATCCGCCAGGAGACCGCCATCGGCGTGCTCTTCGCCGGCACCTTCGCCCTGGGCATCTTCCTGTTCAGCACGATCGAGGGCTACGTCGCCGACCTGTTCAGCTTCCTGTTCGGCAACGTCCTGGCGATCGGGTCGGGCGACCTGCTGGGCCTCGTGGCCCTGGGGGCGGTCGCCCTGCTGACGGTGGCCGCGCTCTGGAAGGAGCTCCTCTACGCCACCTTCGACCCGCTCGGGGCGGGAGCCTCCGGGTTCCGCGTGGACTGGCTCGAGTACACGTTCCTGGGCCTGGTCGCCCTCACGATCGTCGTCAGCCTCCAGGCCGTCGGCATCATCCTCGTCGTCGCGATGCTGGTGACCCCGGCCGCCACGGGCCAGCTCCTCACGCTCCGCTTCGGGCGGATGATGTCGCTGGCGATCCTGGTGGGGATCGGGTCCGCGATCACGGGGCTGTACCTCTCGTACTGGCTCGACGTCGCCAGTGGGGCGACGATCGTGCTCGTCCAGACCGCCGCCTTCCTCGCGGCGCTCGCCCTGGGACCGCGGACCGGCCTGCTCGGGCGGGTCCGCCGACCGACCGCGGCCGCGTCGTGACGGACACGGCCGTGCTCGTGGAGGCGATCGACCGGGCGGGGTACCGCGTCACCCGGCCGCGCCGGGCCGTCGCCGAGCTGGTCGCCGACCGCGACGGCCACTTCACCGCCGCCGACATCGTGGTCGACGCGCGGCGTCGGCGGCCGGGGATCGGCCGAGCGACGGTCTTCCGAACGCTCGATCTCCTGGCCGAGGTCGGGGTGGTCGAGCGCGTCGACCTGCCGGACGGGGAGCATGCCTACGTCGGGTGCGAGCCGAGCCACCACCACCACGTGATCTGCACGAGCTGTGGCCGCTCGACGGACGTCGCCGACTGCGGCATGCGAGAGGTCGCCAGGGAGGTGGAACGTCGCTCGGGCTACGCCGTGGCGAGCCACCGACTCGAGCTCTTCGGGACATGTCCCGACTGCCAGTCCGCCGGCGATCGCGAGCCCTGACCATGACGCCGGGCTCACCTGCGATCCCACCCCGGAGGCGACCGCGCGCTGCGGCCGGCCGGCCCCTGGTCATCGTCATGCTGGCCGGCCTCGCCGCGGTCGCCGCCGCGTGCGGCCAGGGGTCCACGCCAGGTCCCGGGTCGGCGAGCGTCCGCGTCGTGGCCACGACGACGATCCTGGCCGACCTCGTCCGCCAGGTCGGCGGAGCGCGGGTCGAGGTCGCCTCGCTCGTCCCGCCGGGCGGAGAGGTCCATACCTTCGACCCGTCGCCGAGCGACGCCCGTCGGCTGGCCGAGGCCGACCTCATCGTCATCAACGGGCTGGGGCTCGACGACTGGGCCGAGGGACTCGCCGAGGGCGCGGATGCCACGGCCCCCCTGGTCCATCTCGCCGAGGGCCTCGACGGCGTGGAGCCGATCACGGGTGGCGACCAGGAGCACGGTGGCGTCAACCCGCACCTGTGGCTCGACGTGGAGCTGGCTCGGCGCTACGTGGCGGGCATCGTCGACGCGCTGGCCGAGGTCGATCCGGACGGCGCCGCTGGCTACGCAGCTGGCGCGGAGGCCTACGACCGCCGCCTGGCCGAGCTCGACGGGTGGATCCTCGACCAGCTCGGGGCGGTTCCGGAGGAGCGGCGCCGTGTCGTCTCCTTCCACGACGCGTTCCCGTACTACGCCCGGGCCTACGGCCTGGAGATCGAGGGCACGATCGTCGATTCGCCGGGCCAGGACCCGAGCGCCGGCGCGCTGGCCGACCTGGTCCGGGCCATCCGCGCGTCCGGCGTGTCGGTCATCCTGGCCGAGGCGCAGTTCAGCCCGGAGCTGGCGGCGACGATCGCCGCCGAGACGGACGCGACCGTCGTCACCGACCTGTACACGGACTCCGTGGGCGATCCGCCCGTCGACACCTACGAGGCGGTCCTGCGGTGGGACACGGAGCGGATCGTGGAAGCGCTCAGGTAGACCGCCAGGGACCGCGCCGTCGAGGCGCGAGCGCCGCCCGGACGGGACCATGGGGCCAGGGGCACTGAGCGAAGGTCCGGGGCACGCCCTGAAACCCTGAGGCCCGAGGATGCCTCTTGACGGTTGAGGACCACGACCGCCGGGGGTGCTGCATGTCCCATCGTTCCACGCCGTCCCGATCGCGACCCACAGGCTCGCCGTGCGCCTGAGCGGACGGACGTTCCTGATCCTGCTCGCGGTCGTCGGCCTGGTCATCGTCGCGGCCACCGACCAGGTCGTCCCGGCGACCTCGGAGCGCCAGGCATCGCTTCGCATCTGGCTGGCGGCACGCGCGACCGGGATCACCGCCTACCTCCTCCTCACGCTCCAGGTCGTGCTGGGCCTGGTCCTGTCACACCCGACCAACCAGGCGACCTGGAAGCTGAGCAGGCGGCTGTTCCCGTGGCACGAGAACGTCTGGGTCTTCGTCCTGGCGTTCCTCGGCGTCCACATCCTGACGATCGTGGCGGACCCGTGGGCCGGCGTCGGCGTCGGCGGGGCGTTCCTGCCGGGCCTGTCGGAGTACCGGAGCTCGGCCGTGGCCCTCGGGACCATGGGCCTCTACGCGATGCTCGCCACCGGGCTGACGGCTCGCTACACGAAGCGGCTGCCAGCGGGCTGGTGGCTGCGGATCCACCGGCTGAGCATCCTCGTCTTCGTCCTGGTCTGGCTGCACGGCATGCTCGCCGGGACCGACAGCTCGGCGCTGCAGCCGATGTACGTCATCACCGGCGGCCTCGTCATCGGGAGCGCGGCCTATCGCCACTGGGTGGTCCGAAGGGCCCGCGCCCTGCAGCCGGCACGGCTCGGCCCGGAGTCCCGCGCCGACGGACCCGCCGCTCGACCCACGATGCCGCTCAACGAGCCCATCCCCGTGGAGGTGACCATCCGATGACCCGGTTCCCACATGCCCTGCGCCGCGGCGGCGTCCTCGTCGGGGTCATCGCAGCGATCGCCCTGGGGGCGGTCTCCATCCGCGCTGCGGCTGCCTGGACCGAAGCGACGGCGCCGCTGACGGTCGCCCCCGTCCCGGTCCAGACGCTCGAGTCGAAGATCGCAGACGAGCTGGCGCGCTCGGAGGCGCTCCGGGAGGACCTGGCGAACCTGTCGACCGAGACCGAGACGCTGCGGGCCGCCCTGGACTCGGCGGACGCCCAGGTCGGCGCCGATGCCGGCACGGCCGCCGAGCTCGAGGCCAAGCTGGCGGAGGCCAGGACCCGGCTCGCCGATCTCGAAGCCCTCGTGGCCAAGGCGGAGCGCCAGCTGCAGGCGACCGTCGCCGCGGCCAGGGCCCGCCAGGTGGCCGCGCCAGCGCCGGCCAGCGGAGGCGAAGGTCGCGAGCACGACGACGACGAGCACGACGATGACTGACGCCCTCCAGCGCCCCGCCGGCCTGCCGGGCTGGGACACCCTCCAGCGGGTGGGCCGGTACGGCCGCGAGGCCTCGGCGGTCGAGCGGGCGACCGACGTCCGGCGATCCGCGGAGGCTCGACGACCACATCACGTCGGCGTCCTGCTTGGCCTGTCAGCGGGGGCCTACGCGGTCGCCCTGGCCGGGGTGACGGGGCTCCAGTCGGCCACGGACCAGGCGACGATCGCTGCCCGACAGCCCGCGATGGCGACCGTCGAGGCGGCCGCCGCCGAGCACGATCGACTCGAGGCCGAGCTCGCGGACACCCGGGCCGCCCTCGCCGGGGCCGGCCGCGACTACGAGGCCCAGGCGGCGCGGGTCGCCGACCTCCAGGCCCGGCTCGAGACCCTCGCCTCGGCCGTCGGCTCGCTCGAAGGGGCCACGCTGGCGCTCCCCACCCGTCTCTCGCTGCCGAGCGCACCGCGGGTCCCGGCGGCCGTGAGCCGACCGGCCACCCAGGCGTTCACCGGCGCGTCGGGCGGCTAGGGCACCGCGGAGTGACGGCGGTCGACCTGGGGCGGGACCCGGGCACTGGTGCCGAACTCCCTCCGGAGGATCACGACCCGACGCGGCCACCCGGGCATGCCGCCGAAGGGGACCTGGTCCGCTTCCAGGCGCGGGCGATGGCCTCGCCCATCCGGCTCACCCTGCCGGCGTCCGTCCCAGGGGACCTCGCATCGGCGGCGTGGACCGAGGTGCGAGCCGAGTTCGAGGCGGCCGAGCAGGCCATGTCGAGGTTCCGAGAGACGAGCGACCTGACCGCGGTCAACCGTGCTGCGGGGGACGGCTCGTTCACGGCCGTCGACCCCCGGCTGCGCCGGGCCCTCGTGGCGGCGGACCGCGCCCGTCGCGTGACCGGGGGGCGGTTCGAGCCACGCGTCATCGGCGACCTCGAGCGCCTCGGCTATCCCGGCGTCCCCATCGCGCCCTCGTCGGGCCGCTCGGATGCGTCGGCACGCGGCGGCCGGCTCGTCGCCGTCTCGCGTCCCGCCCGGGTCCGCCTGGCGGCCCCCGTCGACCTCGGCGGGATCGGGAAGGGCCTCGCGCTCCGCTGGGCCGCCGAGCGGGTGCGCCGGCTGCTGCCTGGCCACGCCGGCGCGCTGCTCGAGGCCGGCGGCGACCTCGTCGCGACCGGACCGCGCCCGCCGGCCCCGGGAGCCGATCGGGCCGAGCCCGATCAGCGCCCCGTCCCCTGGCTGGTGGCGATCGAGGATCCATTCGAGCGGACCGGGGGACCCGCGGTCGTGGCCCTGGCCTCGGGGGCGCTGGCCACGTCCTCGGTCCGGCTTCGGCACTGGCGGGACGCCTCGGGCACGGCCGTCCATCACCTCGTCGACCCGACGACGGGACGACCGGGTGGGGAGGGGCTGGTCGCCGTCACGGTGGCCGCGGCGGATCCGGCCTGGGCCGAGGTCCGTTCGAAGCAGCTCTTCCTCGAGGGGCATCGCGGGATCGGCGGCTCGGCGCGAGCCCTGGGCCTCGCCGCCTGGTGGATCACGGAGGCCGGGGGCCTCGAGATGACCCCGGCCGCTCGCCAGCGGACCGTCTGGGTCGAGGCCGAGGCGCCGCGCTCGAGCTGACCGGGGGCCGGACCGGAGACTCAGGCCGGTGGCCCGCTCGTGGCTTCGGGACCAGGATCCTCGGGTCGGGGCGTCGGCTCTGCTGCTCCCGCCTCTGGCGGGGTGGCGATGGGAGGCGGCTCCTCGGGCACGCCGAGGAAGGACCGCAGGGTCGCCGCGCTCGGCATCCCCTCCCGGGCCCCGACCCGGACGGTGGCCAGCGCCCCCGCGGCGACGGCCCGGGTGACGGCGTCCTCGAGCGAGCGACCCTCCGCGAGGGCGACCGCCAGCGCCCCGTTGAAGGCATCGCCGGCCCCCGTCGAGTCGATCGTCTCGACCGGCGGAGCCGGGAGCGCGACCGTCGTGGCGCCCCCGGCGGCCGTGTCGTCGAGGCGGACGATGACTGCCCCGGCGCGTCCCAGGGTCACGACGATCGCCGGGATCGACCCACCTCGCGCGGCGACGCGCTGGAGGAGCCAGACGGCCGCCTTGACGGGATCACCGGGTGGTGGCTCCCCGGAGCCGCTGCGGGCGGACTCGCCAGCCACGAGCATGGCCAGCTCGGTCCGGTTCGGGGTCACCACGTCGGCCAGGGCGAGGTCGTCGGGTCCGAGCCCGGGGGCGGGGGCGGGGTTGAGCACGGTCGTGGCGCCGGCCGCGCGGCCGACCCGGAGGCCCTCGCGGACCGAGTCGGTCGGCACCTCGTTGCAGGCCATGACGATGTCGCCCTCGAGCGGTCCGAGTCGCTCGATCGCCTCGGCGACCATGCCGGGCTCCAGCCGCGCGTTGGCGCCCGAGGCGACGCCGATCAGGTTCTCGCCGCGGTCGTCGACCATGATGATGGCCACCCCGGTGGCCGTCTCCGGGATCGTCAGGAGCCGCGACGTGTCGACGTGTTCGGCGGCGAGTGCCGACCGGGCCTCGGCCGCGAAGGCATCGTCACCGACCGCCCCCACGAAGAGGGTCGGACGGCCGAGCCGGGCGGCCGCGACCGCCTGGTTGCCACCCTTCCCGCCGTGATGCTGCTCGAAGCTGCCGCCGGTGACGGTCTCGCCGGGTGCCGGCAGATGCTCCGCCCGGACGACGAGATCCACGTTGACCGAGCCGACCACGATGACGCGCCCGCTCATGACGATGCTCCCTTCCGCGACCGGGGGCGGTCCGCGGACGGACCCGGGCCGCGCGCCTGATGCCTAGGATCCGGTGACGTACTCGCCACCGTCGACGCCGATGATCTCGCCGCTGATGAAGCCGGTCCCCTCGCCGGAGAGCGCCACGATGGCCCCGGCGACGTCCTGCGGGGTCGTCATCCGGCCGGTCGGGTTCCGCCGGGTGGCGGCCCGGATGATCTCGTCGTGCTCCGGGATCTTCATCAACGCCGGCGTCAGCGTCACCCCGGCCCGGATCGCGTTGACGGAGATCCCGCTGTCGCGCCGGGCGAGCTCCATCGCCAGCTGTCGGACGTGGGACTCGAGCGCAGCCTTGGCCGAGGACACCACGCCGTACGACGGCACGACGCGGGTCGAGCCCTCCGAGGTCATGGCGAAGATCCGGGAGCCGCGGCCCAGCAGGCCGGCCCGGTAGAGGTCCTGGGTCCAGTAGACGAGGCTGTTCGCCATGACGTCCTGGGTCATCTCCATCTTCTTGCGGTCGGCGGCCTCCTTGGGGTCGTCGGCGATGAAGGGGACCAGCGAGCCGAAGGCGAGCGAGTGCATCAGCACCCGGACGTACGGATCGGCGCCATCGGCGCGCCGCTCCGCGAAGCGAGCCCGGATGGTCTCGATGGCGGCCGCCCGCTTGCCATCGTCGGCGGCGTTCATGTTGATGAACAGGGCCTCGCTGCCGGCGGCCTCGATGCCGGCCTTGACCTCCTCCACGTGCTGGAGCGCGGCCCGGAAGTCGAGATGGATCCCGATGATCCGGTAGCCCGCCGAGGCGAGGGCCAGGGCGGTGGCCTCGCCCATGCCGCTGGAAGCGCCGAGGATGAGCGCCCAGCGCTCGCGGGTGTCGGTCATGGGTCCCTCCGGGGCGTCGGGGACCGCGGTGCGCGGCCCTCGATGATCGTCGTCGATGTGGGCGATGGGTCGGAGGGGAATCTAGCAGTGCCCACGCGAAGGGGCGACAGACGGTCGGCCGACCGGGGCGGACGGACCCGCAAACGGCCTCCAGGGCCCGTCCGTTTGGCCCTACCCGTGGGCCGGGCCATCCCAGTGAATCTGGACGGCCGTCCCGATGGCCCGAGCCCGGGCGTCGGGCACCGGAACGATCGACCTCGTCCCAGGGAGCGCCCATGCTCGCGAGACCACGCCGATGACCTTCGGCGACCAGACCATCTCGACGGAGCTGCTGCTCCTGCTCGTGCCGCTCGTCCTCGTCCAGGCCGGGCTCATCATCTGGTCCCTCTGGGACCTCACCCGCCCTGGCCGGCGGGTGCGCGGCGGAAGCCGGCTGCTCTGGGCGTTGATCATCCTGCTCACCACCCTGGTCGGGCCGATCCTCTACTTCGTCGTCGGCCGCGAGGAGGCGGCCGAGTGGGAGACCCCCGAGGACGCACCGCCCGGGCCTGGCGCCATCGCCGGGTGGCAGGCGCCGCCGGGCGCGACACCGACGACCGCCGAGGCGAGTGGATCCACGCCGGAC
>DATHYZ010000221.1:0-7690 GCA_035458865.1 Candidatus Limnocylindrales bacterium | reverse complement strand
CCCGGGATCGCCGAGTCTCGTCACGCATCGCCCGGGATCGCCCCGGATCGCCCGGGATCGCCGAGTCTCGTCACGCATCGCCCGGGATCGCCCCGGATCGCCGAGTCTCGTCACGCAGCAACGGTGGTGCTGTACGGCGCTCGTTCCGGGCGCTGATCGGCCTGCCAAGGGATGCGGACGCCATCCGCGAGCGTGGGCAACGCCTGTTGCGGCGACCGGCGGCTGCCCTCAGACGAAAGATCCGCGCCCAGCAGCATGGGGATCGCTACATGACATCCCCGCGGGGTCGACGCCGGGCTGTCCGGTCAGTCGGTCCGCGCCCGCTGGTGGAACCGCATCCGCCACCGATCGTCGCGGCGAACGCAGACAGACGACGCGCCGAACTCGACGAACCCGTCGTCGATCAGGCCCATCAGCCTGCCGTCGAGGCCCGTCGGGTCGCGCCGTGCGAGCGCGACCTCGTAGCGGTGCAGCTCCTCGAGCAGGGCGGCGTCCTCGCTCACGACGCTCGGTCCAGGAACGCCTCGAGACCTCCGACGGCCTCCGGCAGGTCGGTCCGCCCCAGGCCGATCCGGAAGTGGTCGCCGCCGAAGCCGAAGGTCGAGGCCGGCAGGAGCAGCACGCCCTCGGCCTCCACGAGCTCGGCCGCGAAGCGATCGATCGGGCCATCGCGGAGCAGCCGCGGGAACCCGACCGACCCGGCCCGCGGACGGACCCAGGCGAAGGTGTCGGCACGCTCGGCGAAGAGCCGGTCGATCCGCTCGAGGTTCTCCAGGACCAGCGCCCGGGAGCGGGCGAGGACCGGCTCGCGGGCCCGCAGCCCGGCGATCGCCAGGATCTCGGACGGCGCCGCCGAGCAGATCGTCGTGTAGTCATTGAAGGCGGCGCAGCGCTCGAGCAACGAGCGGTCCCGCGACGCCAGCCAGCCGATCCGCAGGCCGGGCATGGCGAACGACTTCGACATGACGCCGATCGAGACGCCGCCGGCAGCCACGTCCGCGCCGGCCGGCAGCCGCTCGGCCTCGTCGTACTCGAGGAAGCGGTAGACCTCGTCGGCGATGAGGATGGCCCCCGCCTCGTCGCAGGCCGCGGCCAGCTCGGCCCACTCCTCGCGGCTCGGCAGCATCCCGGTCGGGTTGTGCGGCGCGTTGACGATGACGGCCTTGGTGTTCGGGTGGATCGAGCGCCGCAGTCGATCGACGTCGAGCGCCCAGCCGTCCTCCTCGCGCAGCGCGTGGAGCCCGACCGTCGCGCCGGCCGCCCGGGCCACCTCGTAGAGCGACTGGTAGCCCGGCCAGGCGACCAGGACGTGGTCGCCCGGCCCGACGAGCACGTTGAGGAGGCAGAAGATCGCCTCCTCGGCACCCGCGAAGACGAGGACGTCGTCCGGCTCGACCGTCTCGTACAACCCGGCGATCTCGCGGCGCAGCAGCGGATGGCCGGTGGACTCGGTGTAGCCAAGGCGCAGTCCATCCCACAGCGCGCGGGACTCGTCGTCCATGAGCCCGACGAGCTCGGCCATCGACCAGGCCTCCACGTCGGAGGCGCAGAGGAGGTGGCGGACGGCGAACTCCCAGCGGGCGAAGTAGCGCTCGAGCGCGAAGTCGGCGATCTTCATGCCGGCATGGTGCCACGCCCGTCACGCCCGGCGTCGCAGGCGCGACCCTCCGTTCGGGCTCCGGGTCCCGTTCCGGTCGGGCCGTTCCTCACTCGACCTTCGGCAGCACGCGGGCCACCCTCGTCCGGTGCGCTCGGTTCGCCTCCGCGGGCCCGAGCGGCCGCTCGGAGTGGACGCATGACGAAGGTCATCGAGGCCGTCGGCCTCACCAAGTGGTACGGCAAGCGCCGGGGCATCCTCGAGGTCGACTTCCACGTCGTCGAGGGCGAGGTCTTCGGCTTCCTGGGACCCAACGGCGCCGGCAAGACGACGACGATCCGCCTGCTGCTGGGCCTGCTCCAGCCCACGTCGGGGAGCTCGAACCTGTTCGGGATCGACTCCTGGACGCACGCCTCCGAGGCCCACCGCAAGGTGTCGTACCTGGGCAGCGACCCGGGCTACCTCGGCGACCTCTCGGCCGGCGCCCAGCTCGACTACCTGGCGACGCTGCGCGGCCTCCAGAAGGGCTCCTGGCGGCCCATCGCCGAGCGGCTGGAGCTCGACCCGTCGGTCGCCGTGAAGAAGCTCTCGCGCGGCAACCGCCAGAAGATCGGCGTGGTCCAGGCCTTCATGGGCCACGAGCCGCTCGTCATCCTCGACGAGCCGACGAGCGGCCTCGACCCGCTCATGCAGCGGATCTTCCTGGCCCTCCTGGCCGAGGCTCGGGCCGGCGGCCGGACGATCTTCCTCTCGTCGCACAACCTGCCCGAGGTCGAGCGCAGCTGCGACCGCGTCGGCATCATCCGCGAGGGCCGCCTCATCGAGATCTCCACGGTCCAGGCGTTGCTATCGGAGCACTGGCGCTCGGTCAACCTGGTCCTTGGCGAGATGCCGCCACCGGGCACGTTCGACATCCCCGGCGTCGAGGTGGCGAGCGCCTCCGCGCGCGACGTCCACCTGATGGTCCAGGGCGACGTGAACCCGCTCCTTGGGGTGCTGGCCGGACTGGTCGTCCGCGACATCTCGATCACGACCCCGGAGGTCGAGGACATCTTCCTTCGCTACTACGACGGCTCCCAGGGCGCGCCGTTCGGCGCTCACCTCGGGGGCTCGACGAGCGAACGACCCGAACCGACCGCGACCGCCGGCGCCAAGCCGACCGCGCGCGCCGGCGCCGAGCCGGCCACCGAGACCGAGCTCACCGCCGAAGCCCCCGATCGCGTCCCCGAGGAGGCCGTCCGATGACGCTCGCAACGTTCCGCCTGGAGCTCCGCCGCGACCGCATGCTGACCTTCTGGCTCGGCGTGATCGCCTTCGCCTACGCCGGCACCATGGCCGCGTTCTTCCCCTTGATGAAGGACAACCTGTCCCTCATCGACGAGTACATGGAGATCCTGCCCAGGGAGTTCCTCGTCGCCTTCGGGATGACCGGCAGCCTGGCCGACCCGGGCGTGTTCTTCACGACGTACGTCGGAAGTTACGTCTGGCCGATCGTCGCCGCGCTGGCCGGCATCCTCCTGGCGACCCGGCCGGTGGCGGCCGACAGCGACCGGGGCTTCCTCGATCTTCCGCTCTCCACGCCGATGTCGCGGACCCGCTACCTGTCGGTCTCGATCGTCGGCCAGGTCCTGGTGATGGTCGTCCTCGCCGTGGCGATGATGATCGGGGTCGTCGTCGTCGGAGCGCTGGTCGATGCCGGGCTCGACGGCGGGAGGATGCTCCTCGTCACCCCGTCGGCCGTCGTCTTCGGCTGCGCCATCGCCGGTATCGCGACCCTGCTCTCGGTGGTGACGCTCTCCCGGGGCATCGCCGGCGGGCTGACCGCCGGGATCGTCATCGGGATGTATCTCCTCAACGTGGTCGCCCAGCTCCAGACGGACCTCGAGTGGGTGGCCCAGCTGTCGCTGTTCCACTACTTCGACACGACGGCCATCATCGACGACGGGGCCATGCCCTGGGCCGACATCGCGGTCCACGCGATCGTCGCGGCGGTGACCTGGGCCCTGGCGCTCGTGCTCTTCCGGCGGCGCGACCTGGCGGCGTAGGCACCACACCTGGGGCGACATGGAACGCAGGCGGGCGATCATCGTCCTTGCGCTCTCGATGGTCGCGCTCGGCGGGTGCGGCGCCGCGGGTGGGTCGAGTCCGCCCGAGCCGGCGCGGACCGCGACGGCCGAGGCGTGCGCGGCCCTGCACTGGTACGACGTCCGAGACGCGCTTGCCGCGCTCGACCACTACACGTACCGAAGCGTCGACCACATCGTCTTCCTGCCGATCGTCGACGAGCAGCCCATCCCGGCCGACCGGACGATGGAGGGCGCCTACCGGGCCCCTGATCGGGCCAGCGAGATCAGCGAATGGGCGGAGGGAATGGACCCGATGGCGCGGACGTTCCAGTACCCCGACCTGGTCCTGGTCGGCGACGAGGAGTGGCAGCGCGTCGTGCCCTTCGAGGACGCCTGGCACTCCCTCCCCGGTCGCAGCGCCCTCACCCCTGAGGGCGGCCTTCTCGACGATCTGCTGGCGCGTCTCAACGCCCGGGCGTGGTGGTCCACCGGCCGGCTGGACCCGGGCCGTCCGACCGACTGTGTCTTCACGATCGACTCGGCGACGACCGCGGAGGGCCGTCACTTCGACGTCTCGCTGTGGGCCGACGCCACGACCCTGCTGCCGAGCCGCCTGGTCCGTCAGGAGCTAGACAACTCGACGGGAAGCGTCAGCACCTTCGAGACGACGATCGACCCGACCGGCGAGGCGCCCATCGAGCCGCCCGATCCGTCCGAGATCGCACCGTAGGCCTCGCCAGACTTCGCGGCCATGACCGCTGGCGGTTCGGCCCGGGCTGGCCGGGACGCTGCCGGTCGGAGGCTTCGAGGCGACTGCGGGCCTCTGCGCCGGGACGACGGATCCGGCGGTCGCGGCCCGGACCTCGAGGCGATCGCGGACCTGGCGGAGGCGGCGCCGGGCTGAAGGAGGTTCAGTCCCCGCCCAGGCCCGCGAGCGACGGATCGATGCCGAAGACCGCCCGCAGGAGGGCCGCCGAGAGGACCTCGGCCGGTGGCCCGTCCGCGACGATCCGGCCACGGTCCAGCAGGACGATCCGAGGGAAGAACCTGGCGGCCAGGTGAAGGTCGTGGATGACCGTCACGACGGTCGTCCCGTCGCGCTCGTTGAGGTCGGCCAGCAGCTCCATCGCCTCGACCCGGTGGCGCAGGTCGAGGTGGACGGTCGGCTCGTCGAGCAGCAGCACGGGGGCCCGCTGGGCGACGGCCATCGCGATGAGCACGAGCTGCCGCTCGCCGAGCGAGAGCTCGCGGGCGTCGCGGCCGACCAGCTCCGCGATGCCGATCCGCTCGATCGCCTCGGCCACGGCCAGCCGATCGGCGGGCCGCGGCCCGCGGAACGGGTCCTCGTGGGGCAGCCGACCAAGGGCCACGACCTCCTCGACCCGGGCCGAGAACGGCAGGGCCGCGAGCTGTGGCACGACAGCCAGCCGCCGGGCGACCTCGCGCCGATCGAGGGAGGCAACGGGGTCGCCGTCGAGCCGGGCCTGCCCGGAGCGCGGTGGGAGGGTGCCGGCGATGACCCGCAGGAGCGTGGACTTGCCCGCGCCGTTCGGCCCTACGAGGGCCAGCCGCTCGCCGGGTCGGACGACGAGGTCGACGCCGGCCACGACCTCGCGATCGCGGTAGGCGACGCGGACGCCCTCGAGCTCGATCGCGGCCCGCTCCGGGGCACGGTCCTCGGCTGCGGGCCGGCCGGGCGCGACGGCGATCACAGCTCGTACCCCGTCCTGGCCCGGCGCAGCAGGACCAGGAAGAACGGCGCCCCGATGACCGCCGTCACGACCCCGACGGGGATCTCGCCCAGGATCCGGGCCACCAGGTCGGCGTAGACCATGAGGGCGGCGCCGACGAGGGCGGACAGCGGCAGGACGAGCCGGGCGTTCGGGCCCACGACCAGGCGCACGACGTGGGGGACGACGAGGCCCACGAACCCGATGAGGCCCGACACGGCGACGGCGGCGGCGGTGATGAGCGAGGCGAGGGCGAGCAGGATGACCCGCTCCCGTCCGACGTCGACGCCGAGGTGCGCCGCCGGCTCCTCGCCCAGGAGCAGGCCGTTGAGGGTCCGGGCCCGCAGGGCGATGAGCACCGTGCCGACCAGGATGAGCGGGGCGGCAGCAGCCAGGCGGGTCCAGGAGCTGGCATCGAACCCGCCCAGGAGGTAGGCGAAGATCTGACGCAGCCCGGCGCCCGACAGGTACATCGCCATCGCCAGGCCGGCCGCCAGCAGCGAGCCCACGGCATAGCCGGTGAGGAGGAGCCCCGTCAGCGGGGCGAGCGAGCTGGTCCTGGCGAGCGTGTAGACGGTCCACACGGCCGCCAGGGCGCCGACGAAGGCCAGGCCGTGGAGCAGGCCGAACTCGAGGACGACGATCCGGACCGGCAGGAGCACCGCGATGGCCGCGCCGAGCGCCGCTCCGGAGGCCGTCCCCAGCACGTACGGGTCGGCCAGCGGGTTGCGGAGCAGGCCCTGGAAGGTGGCTCCGGCCACGGCCAGCCCGAGGCCCACGGCCATCGCCGTGAGGACCCGCGGCAGGCGCAGCTCCATGACGATCGTCTCGGCGGTATCGGGCCAGGAGACGCCCAGGTCCAGGCCCAGCAGGCGGGCGGCGAGGATGGCCACGGTCTCGTCCGGGGCGACGGCGACGGAGCCGACCGCCACTCCGAGGACGAGCGCGACGAGGAGGGCGACCAGGCCGACGGCGGCAAGGGCGGCCGGGCGCGACCGGACCCAGGCCAGCCGGTCCGGCTGGAGTCCGACCGCGAGGACGACCTCGCCGCGGGCCGCCACGTCAGCGCGCCGCCGTGAGGAGCGAGGCGATCTCCGGGTGGATCGCCAGGGCCAGGGCCCGGAGCCCCTCGGTCAGCCGAGGGCCCGGACGGGTGATGATCACGTCGTCGACGGGGCGGATCGCCCCGGTCTCGACAGCGGTCATGCCGCCCCAGCCGGGCCGGGCGCTCACCTGGTCGGCCGTGACCCCGTAGGCAGCATCGCCCAGCAGGATGACCTCCGGGTCCTCGCTGATCAGTCGCTCGAGCGGGATCTCGAAGGCGGTCGGGCTGCCGGTCGTGATGGGGTCACCGCCGGCGAGCACGATCATCTCCTCGAGGAAGGAATCATCGGCCGGGCCGTAGATGGCGCTCGTGGCATCGAGCTCGTAGAAGACCCGCGGCGCGTCGAGGCCGGCGACGGAACGTTCGACCGCCTCGATCTCGGTGCGCATCGCCTCGGTGACCTCGGCCGCCTCGGCAGCGCGACCGACCGCCCGGCCGACCAGCTCGATGTCGGCGAGGACGGTGGCCACGTCGGGGGCGTAGACGACGAGCACGGGGATCCCCAGGGTCCGCAGCCGCGCCAGCGCCTCGGGGTCGTTGAAGAAGTTCCCGCCGGCGATCACCAGGTCGGCCTCGAGGCCGACGATCGCCTCGACGTCGACGGACGTGAAGCTGGCCACGTCGGGCAGCTCGATCGCCTCGGGCGGGTAGTCGTCGAAGTCGGTGGTCGCCACGACCCGGTCCCCGGCGGCGATGGCGAACAGGGTCTCGGTGACGGCGGGGGTCAGCGAGACGATCCGCTGGGGCTCCTCGGCCAGCTCGACGGTGTTGCCCTCGTCATCCAGGAGGCTGAGCGGGAACGCGGGCGACGGGGAGGGCTCGGGGCTCGGTGAAGCCGGGGCGGCGGACGGCTCCGGCGACGGCGAGGGCGCCTGGGTGGCGGAGCCCGTCCCGCAGCCGACCAGGGTGAGTCCGACGAGGAGTGTCACGGCCAGGAGCCCGGTCGGTGCGCGTCGGGGCCGGTTCTGGCGGCCGGTCCGGCAGGCAGGTCCGCCGGACACGGGAAGGGAAGGTACGAGTCGTAGGTCCACGGGATCCCTCAGGACGATGCGATGGAGGGGGCCGGTCGGTGGCACAGGGCCGCCGCCGGGGTCGATCGAGTGGACGCCTCAGCCGGTCGGTCGCATCGCTTGCCTGCCCCTCTCTCTCGAAGGTTCGAGCAACGACCGCGGATCGGCGACCGGCCATCCGA
>DATHYZ010000220.1:0-7842 GCA_035458865.1 Candidatus Limnocylindrales bacterium | reverse complement strand
CACCGAGTCGAGCAGGCTGATCCGCCACGGCGTTCCCTCGATGACCGCACCGCAGCCGTCACACCGACTCGCGACGTTGTCGTGGAGGATGGTCGGGATCCGGATGCCCATGATCTCCATCGCCACGGATGGTAGCAGCGGGCCCGGTCGCGCGGCGGGCCGGGTCGCGCGGCGGGGATCCGGCCGCACTCGCGAGTCGGTCGGCGCGGGATCCAGCGCGGCCTGCGGTGATCCGACTCCGGCCGGTGGGGTGGTGCCCCCAAGGGGATTCGAACCCCTGATCTCCACCTTGAAAGGGTGGCGTCCTAGGCCTCTAGACGATGGGGGCCGGGAGGCCGAGTGTAGCAGGCGACCCGGACGCGACCCCCCGGCCAGCGTCAGATGGCCGACCCGGTCCCACCCCAGATGAGCCCGAGGACCGTGGCCAGGGCGAGTGCGCTCAAGGCGATCATGGCAGCCACGCCCCCGACGAGGGCAGCCCCGAGGGCCGACCCGCTCCTGCCGTCGCGTGCGGCCCGGTACGCCGTGACGACGCCGGCCACGGCCACGGCCCCGAAGGCGAGCGCCACGACGAGGGAGCCGGCCGCCAGCATCGGCACCTGGCGCTCGTCGCGGATCGTCAGGGCGTAGAGGCTGAACGCGACGGACCCGACGATCGCGATGCCGAGGATGACCCAGATCGGTGAGATGCGCCGTCCTCGACGCCGCGTTCCGCCGGCGGGCGGACGGTCATCGCTCGAGCGGGTCGGGCTGGCCTGTCGGCGGATGGGCGTGGCCTGCGAGCGTCGATCGGTGCGCTGGCCCGGCTCGCGGGAGGCCATCAGGAGGCCGTCCGGTCGCGGTGGTACACCGCCACGTTCCAGGAGAGCCGCGGTCGCTTGAGCGAGGCCGCGAGGGCGGAGCCGCGCTCGCCGAACGAGGCCGCCAGGATGTCGCCGGCCTCCTCGATCGACGCGAACGTCCACCAGGCATGGACGACGCGGACCCTGAACCCCGCCTGCAGGAAGGGACCATCGCGCCGACTCCACGACGCGTACTCCGGAAGGTCAGGGTCGGCGAGCTGCGAGACGTCGTCGCGCCCGTAGTCGTGGAGCACCAGCAGCCGGCCCCCGGGGCGGAGGACCCGGTCCGCCTCGGCCATCTCGACGGGATCCACGCCCCGGTAGACCGACCAGCAGCCGAGGACGAGGTCCGCCGATGCCTCCGGCAGCCCGAGCCCGGCCGGGTCGCCGACGTGGACAGGAGCCCCCTGCTCCGTCCTGCCGGGCTCGCCGGGCGCCGGGTCGACGACGGTCAGGCGAGCGCCGATCCCGGCGAGCCCGGCGGCCATGCGGCCGCTCCCCCCGTCGACGAGGACCACGTCGCGGCCGGCGACGGGGCCAAGCGCTTCCAGGGCACGGACGATCTTCCCGCCGACGTCGAGATGGGGCTCGAGGCGGGTGGCGGCAGCAGGGTCGAGGAGCAACGGATGGTTGGCCACGAGTTCCGAAGGATAGCCTCCGTCAGCCCGGACCGAGGATGGATCCGGAACGACCGGGCAGCCGGACGACCATCCGGGCCTCGCCCGGCACGGGCTCGATCCGCTCCGGGGACGGCAGCCCGGGCAGGGGCACGGGGACGGTCGGCACGGGGCCGTCGCCGGAGCCCAGGTCGATCCCCAGGTCGACCGGACCGTCGCCCGCGTTGACGACGACGATCAGCCGGTCGTCGGCGAGGGTCCGTTCGAAGGCGACGGCGGCATCGGCCGACCCGACCACGCGGGCCGCTCCCCGCCGGAGGACCGGCGTCGCGTGCCGCAGGCGGGTCAGGGCCGTCGTCTGGTCGAGGAGCCGGCGATCCCACCGGGCCTCGTCCCAGGGGAACGCTCGCCGGCAGTCCGGGTCGGGTCCGCCCTCCAGCCCGACCTCGTCGCCGTAGTAGATGCACGGTGCCCCCGGCACGGTCAGCAGGAGGAGCAGGGCCAGGTGGAGCGACGCCCGATCGCCCCCGCTGAGGGTCAGGAACCGGGGCGTGTCGTGGCTGTCGAGCAGGTTCAGCTGGACCGCGGTGACCTCTGGCGGGTAGAGGTCCAGGATCCGCTGGAGCTCGGCGCCGAAGTCCGGGCCGCTCAGCGGCCGGACCCGGTCGCGGTACTCGCGATGGAAGGCGAGGACGCCGTGATCGAGGTGGCTCCCGGCCGCGAACCCCAGGATGGCCTCGGCCAGCGGGTAGTCCATGACGGCGTCGAAGCGGTCGCCGGCAAGCCAGTCGGGCGCTTCGCGCCAGATCTCGCCGACCAGGTACGCATCGGGCCGGATCGCCCGGCAGCGCTCCCGGAACTCGGCCCAGAAGGCCGGGTCGTCGATCTCGGTCGGCACGTCGAGCCGCCAGCCGTCGATGCCGAAACGGAGCCAGTGCTCGGCCACCCCGAAGAGGTACTCGCGGACCGCCGGCTCGTCGGTGTCGAGCTTCGGCAGGGCCGGAAGGTCCCACCACGCCCGGTAGCCGAAGCGGGCCCGGGAGCCGCCATCGCCGCCGTGGACCTCGGGAGCGGTGGCCGGGTAGGGATCCAGGGGGCGCCCGGCCCGGAGGCGATCGAGGTCGAGGTGGAACCAGGTCACGTACGGCGAGTCGATCCCGTTCTCGACGACGTGATGGAAGGGCCAGAACCCACGGCCGGTGTGGTTGAAGACCCCATCCAGGACGACCCGCATCCCCCGGGCATGGGCCTCGTCGAGGAGCTCGCGCAGGGCCGCATCGCCGCCAAGCAGCGGGTCGACCTGGAGATAGTCGTACGTGTGGTAGCGATGGTTCGAGGCCGAGGCGAAGATGGGCGTCAGGTAGAGGCCGGTGACCCCCAGGTCCTCGAGGTACGGGAGCCGCTCCGCGATCCCCAGGAGATCACCGCCCTTGAAGCCATGATGGGTCGGGGGAGCATCCCACGGCTCGAGCGGGCCGGGCTTCGGCACCCGGGAGCTGGCGGCGAACCGGTCCGGGAAGACCTGGTAGAAGACGGCGTCACGCACCCACTCGGGCGTGTCGATCGGCATCGGTCGAGTGTAGGCCTCGTCCCGCGTCGGGACCGCCGGATGCGGGCAGTCGCCCGGGCCCGCCGGTCAGCTGCCGCTGGCGGCATCCATGGCAGCGCAGGCCTCCTCGACGGCGGCCGTCGGATCGACCCCGTCCACGAGGACGCGGTTCCAGGCCCGGTCGAAGTTGCCCCAGTAGTCGCTCATCGCCTCGGCGTGCGGCCAGGCGTAGCCCTGGTCGATGGCATCGGCGAAGGAGTCGACGAGCGGGTCGATGATCTGGATGTCCCGGTTGGCGGGAACGTGGGCGGCGACGTCGACGAAGAGCGTCTGCGCCTCCCTGGAGACCATCTCGGCGGCCACGGCGACCGCCAGGTCGAGGCGTGTCGACGCCTTGTTGACGTACCAGCCATCGACACCGACCATCGGGCGGGCCGGACCGGCCGGACCGGCGGGGACCGGGGTGACGACGAGCCCGGGGCGCGCGGCCCGATACTCGCCGAGCGCCCAGTTGCCGTTCAACACGATGTCGATCTCGCCGTTGATGAACGCGCCGTTCACCTTGCCGTAGTCGACGTCCACGAGCGCACCGGCGTCCTTCAGCTCCTTGACGAAGGCCATGGCGTCGGCGACGCCACTGGTGGCAGTCGCCTGGCACTTCGTCTGCGTCTCGTCGAAGACGTCGCCGCCGAAGGCACTGTAGAAGCCCCATCCGAAGTAGGCCCCGCCGACGACGCCGAGCTTGCCACCGTCCTTGACGAAGGTGAGCAGCTCGTCGGTCGTGGTGGGCGCCTTGGTGACCGCCTGGGCGTCGTAGTACATGGCAACGCCCTTGAGGGATTCGGGCACGAGGTAGAGGCTCCCGTTGACGGTGCTGCCCTCCACGGAGATGTCACGCGAGTCGGCGATGACATCGTCGATCAGGCCGTCGAGGTCCGCGACGAAGCCTCGCCGCACCTCGGAGCCGAGCTGGTCGCCGGGGGCGATGAAGAGATCGGGACCGCGACCTGCGGCCGCCTCCGTCTCGAACTGACCGAAGATGTCGTCCAGCGGCACTGCCTGGACCGTCAGCTCGAGGTCCGGGTTGGCGTCGCGGAGTCGCTCCAGGATCCGGGAGAAGGCTCGGAACTCGGCGGTCCCGCCGGACGGGTCGTAGGCGTGCCAGAGCGTGAGCTCTCCGCTCAGGGGCACGGGCTCGGGGGAACCGGTCGGCTGCTGGCTGGCCGGGGTCTGATCGGCAGAGGCGCTCGGGGCTGGCGTCGGACCGTCCGAGCAGGCTGCGGTCGCGAGGACCACGGCGACCCCGAGGGCCGCGAGGCGTCGATGGTGGATCATGGTTCCTGGGCATCTCCTGGGGACACGTCGTGGCGATCCATCGATCGCCGTTCCTCGGTGGCCGGCCGGCGCTCCCCGTCCCGAAGGAGACGTTGCGGTGGGTCGCTCGCCCGGAGGTGCCGGGGGTGGTTGATGGAAGTGGTCGGAGCGTCGGCGTTCATCCGCGATCCTCACCGGGAGTCGCCGTCGACGCCCGGCTGACGAGCGTGGCTCCAGTCGATGGTGCTCGGCCGGCTCGCGAGACTGGCGCTCCGGGAGCGCCATGAGAAGCGACGCTGTGGCGTGGCTCCGGGTGGTCGGCCTCGCGGGCGACGCCAGCGATCCGATGGCGCGCGGTTCCGGACTGCACTCGTTCTCCGCCGAGCCCCGAAGCCGATCGAGTCGAAGCTCTGCATCGACGTCCGGCGCTCGGGATCGCGACCGATGCTGGTCGCGCGAACCGGTTTCGCAAACCGGTCCATCGAAACGTATCCACCCCTGCCGTGCCCGTCAAGCGGTCCGGGCCACCACCCCGCTCCGTGGCAGAATCCGGGGGTGATCGAGCGCATCCGGGCGATGCCGCCGGGCATCGTCATCTTCCTCGGCTACGCGATGCTCGTGCTGGGCGGCATCGGCCTGTCGCTGCGCTTCGTGATCGACCTGTCGATCTCGGCGCCGCTCTCCCTGCCCGGCGTCGTGGTGATGGTCCTGCTCGCCTACACGATCTTCACCGTGACCCTCGTGCTCCAGCGCAAGGAAGCCGCGCGGACGCTGGCCCTTGGCCTGGCCAGCCTGACCGTGCCGGCCGTCCCGCTCCTGCTGCTGTCCGGGCTCCCGCTCCCGGCCGTCGCCGTCGCGGCCCTGGCCGTCATCCTGTTCGTGGGCTTGACCAGAGGGTCCGTCCGGGCCTACCTGAACGAGGCCTGATCCCGGCCGCCGGGGGACACCGCCGCGGCACGGCCCGCTCGCAGGTTCGCGTCATCGAGCGACCCGCGCTACCCTTCCGGAGCGGACCGCGATGGCGGTCGCCTTCGTCCCGACCGCCCCGGGGATCCGTTCCTCGCTGGCGACCAAGATCCACGAGGGAAGCGCGTGAGCAAGTCCGAGCGCCGACGAAGCGGCGCCTCCGAACCCAAGACCCCATCCAGGAGCCCCGGTCGACGCGATCGCGGGAGCTCCGCCGGTCAGAGCTTCTTCGAGCGCTACCGGACGCTCATCCTGGGCGGCGTGGTGGTCGCCGCGATCGTCGTCGTCGGGGTGTTCATCTTCGCCGGCGCGACCTCGCCGACCTACGCCTGCTCGACCGAGTGGCAGCCCGGCGGGGCGCAGGATCCCGAGCGGCTCGGGGCGCCGCAGGACGACATGGGCCGCGGCCACGTCCAGGCCGGCGAGGCCGTGACGTACACCTTCTGCCCGCCGGCATCCGGCGACCACGTCAACCGGGCGGGACAGGGACCGATCGACGCGCGTCTCTACGCCCCCGACGACCAGGCCCCGCCGCAGGGCTGGATCCACAACCTGGAGCACGGCGGGATGGTCGTCCTCTACCGGTGCGGCGACGGCCCCTGTGACGAGGCCGATCAGGACGCGCTCCGGGACATGCTCGCGAGCTTCCCGCTGAGCCCCGTCTGCGGTCTGCCTGCGGGCGTCCAGGGACCGGTCATCGCCCGGTTCGAGGACATGCCCCATGACTTCGCCGGCCTCCTCTGGGGCCGGGTCCTGTACCAGGACCAGCTCGACACCGACGAGATGCTCCGGTTCTTCGAGACCGAAGGCGAGCGGGGGGCGCCGGAGCCGCAGTGCGCGCCCAGCCCGTCGCCGAACGCCAGTCCCAGCCCGGGCTGAGGACCGCCTGACGATGCGCCTGTACGCCTACCTCGACCGGTTCGGGGATCCGCGCTGGGGCGTCCTCGTCGACGGACGGCTGCTGACCGGCGCCCAGCTCGAGAAGCGAGGCGGGCTCCGATTCCCGACCCACCTGGGCCTGGTCCAGCACCTCCGCTTCGAGGACCGCTGGGAGGCTCGCGTGCGGCGAGCGACGAAGCGGGCGCTGGCGGCCGGCGCTCCCCTCATCGACCCGGCCGAGCGCGCGCCCCGGCCGGCGATCGAGCCGGAGGATGCCGGCAAGATCGTCTGCATCGGCCTGAACTACCGCGACCACTGCGCCGAGCAGGGGATCGACCCCCCCGCCCGCCCGACGCTCTTCGCGAAGTTCTCCAACGCGATCGTCGGCGATGGCGATCCCGTGGTGCGACCCACGGAGACCGTGGCCCTCGACTTCGAGGTCGAGCTCGGGGTGGTGATCGGGCAGCCGGCCAGCCGGGTGCCGGCGTCGCAAGCGATGGACCACGTGGCCGGCTACGTGGTCTGCAACGACGTCACCGCCCGCGACTGGCAGGGCAACAAGGCCGCGCTGGCCCCCGGCGAGCGTGGAGATGGGCAGTGGCTGCGGGCCAAGGGATCCGACACGTTCCTGCCGATCGGCCCGGTCCTGGTCACGCCCGAGGACCTGCCGGACCCGCACCGGGTGGGCCTACGCTCCTGGCGGGTCCCGGGGTCCGGCGCCGAGGCCGGACGCGAGGTCCCGATGCAGGTCGGCACGACTGCCGACATGATCTTCCGGATCCCAGAGCTCATCGAGTACGTCAGCGCCGTCATCGCCCTCGAGCCGGGCGACCTGCTCGTCACCGGGACGCCGGCCGGCGTCGGCGTCTTCCGCGACCCGCCGGTCTTCCTGGAGCCGGGCGACCGGGTCGTCGTCGAGGCGGAGGGGATCGGGCGGGTCGGGAACCCGGTGGTCGAGTTGCTCGCCTGAGCGCCACAGGAGGCGGCCGATGCTCGCGCTCGTGAAGACGGCCCCCGGACCCGGGCTCCGGCTCGAGGAGGTCCCCGAGCCCGAGGTCGGCATCAACGACGTCCTGGTCCGCGTCCGCAAGACGGGGATCTGCGGGACCGACCTCCACATCGAGCGCTGGGATCCATGGGCGGAGAAGGCCATCGTGCCGCCCCTGATCGTGGGCCACGAGTTCGTCGGTCAGGTCGTCGAGGTCGGCGCCAACGTCAACGACTTCCGACCGGGGGACCTGGTCAGCGGCGAGGGGCACGTCGTGTGCGGTCGCTGCCGGCACTGCCTCGCCGGACGGCGCCACTTCTGCGCCCACACCATCGGCCTGGGCGTGGGGCGCGACGGAGCGTTCGCCGAGTACGTGGCCCTTCCGATGGCGAACGTCTGGCACCACTGGCCGGGCATCGACGAGGAGGTCGCGGCGATCTTCGATCCGTTCGGGAACGCGGTCCACACCGCCCTGGCGTTCCCCGTGCTCGGCGAGGACGTGCTGGTGTCGGGAGCCGGTCCGATCGGTCTGATGGCGACGGCGGTGGTCCGGCACGCCGGCGCCCGGCACATCGTCGTCAGCGAGCCCGATCCGTTCCGCCGCGAGCTGGCCCTCAGGATGGGCGCCTCGGTCGCGGTCGACCCGCGGGAGGCGGACCTCGGGGCCGTCCAGGCCGAGCTCGGCAT
>DATHYZ010000219.1:0-11015 GCA_035458865.1 Candidatus Limnocylindrales bacterium | reverse complement strand
CGAGGTGATGCCGACGCCCGGGGCGAACCAGTCCACGCAGGGGCCGTAGTTGGACCACGACGCCTTCACGTCCGAGCTCGTCGTCGCGCCGATCGTCATCGCCTCGGGCACGCGGGCCGGCGAGGAGCCGCAGGCGTCCTGGGCGACCCCGGCGCGGTTGCCGTTGCCGGCGGCGATCGCGTAGCTGACGCCATCGGCGATCGAGCGCTGGACCGCCGCATCGACCGAGCTCGATGCCCCGCCGCCGAGGCTCATGTTGGCGACCGCCGGCGCGGACCCCGTGTGGTTCGCGGTGACCCAGTCGATCCCGGCGATGACCCCGCTCCAGGAGCCCGAGCCTCGGCAATCGAGGACCCGGACCGCCACGAGGCTGACGCCCTTGGCGACCCCGAAGCTCGTCCCGCCGACCGTCCCCGCGACGTGCGTGCCGTGACCGTGGCAGTCGTCGGCCGGCAGGCTGCCGTCCACGGCGTCGTAGCCGTAGGTCGCCCGGCCGCCGAAGTCGACGTGGCTGATCCGGATGCCGGTGTCGATGATGTAGGCCGTGACCCCGGTCCCGGTCGCGTCGTAGTGGTAGGAGCCGCTCAGCGGCAGCGTCCGCTGGTCGATCCGGTCGAGGCCCCAGGACGGCGGGCCGGCCTGGTCGCCGTCCAGCTGGACGACCCCGTCCGCCTCCACCCAGGCGACGTTCGGGTTCCGCGCGATGGCCGACGCCGCCGATCCGGGGATCGTCGCCGCGAACCCCTTGATGGCGTGCTGATACGTGTAGCGCGGGGTGAATCCGAACGCCCGGCCGAGCTGCCGGGTGAGACCGGCGGCATCGGCGACGTCGTCGCGGAAGACGACGATGACCGGCGAGCGCTCGGCCGACCCGACGGGCTGGGCGGCGCTGGCCAGGAGCGAGCCGGAGAGCGTGAGGACGGCACTCGCGGCGAGCGCGGCCACGATCCGGCGAGCCGACGTTCGGGAGAGGGCGGTGAGACGCATGGGACGACTTCCTCGCGCAGGGTGGCCGCCACGGTAGCGGTCCGGGGCCGCTACCGCAAGCCGACCAGCTCACCCGGTTGTGCGCGGGCGCAACGGCGGTCGGGACCTCGCCGCAATCTCGCCGGCGACCGCTGCCGGGGGCGCGGGCCTCGCCACCGGCGCTGCGCGTAGAGTAGGCCGATGGTGACCTACGACCTCGCCGAGGCGGCCGAGCGCAGCGGCGTCGCCGCGGCCGAGCTGACCCGGCTCGTCGAGCTGGGTGTGCTCACGCTCGCCGAGGACGGGCGGCTGACCTCGGGTGACCTGCGTCGGGTGGGTCTCGTGACGGCCCTGGCAGCCGCGGGCATCCCGCTCGAGGGCCTGGGGGAAGCCATCCGAGGCGGGGCAATCTCGCTCGGTTTCCTCGACGCCCCCGCGTTCGAGCGGTTCTCGACCCTCAGCGGCGACACCTTCGCGCACGTGGCCGAGCGATCAGGGGTCCCGGTCGACCTCCTCCTGTCCGTCCGCGAGTCCGCCGGCTCCATGGCCCCGGCGCCGACCGATCACGTCCGCCACGACGAGATGGCGTACGTCGCCCTGATCGAGCTGATGGCGTCGGCCGGCTTCCGTCCTGCGGCCATCCAGCAGCTGGTCCGCGCCCAGGGTGACGCCATGCGGCGGATCGCCGAGACCGAATCTGCGATCTGGATGTCCGAGGTGGTCGCACCGGCCGCAGCGGCGGGCAAACGGCCCGACGAGGTCATCGGCGCCGACTTCGGGGACCGGATGAGCGTCCTGATGGAACAGGCCGTCATCGCGATGTACCACCTGCAGCAGACACGAGCCTGGACGTCCGATCTCATCGTGGAGCTGGAGGCGATGCTGGCCGACGCCGGCCTGCACAGTCGGCTCGACCACCCTCCGGCCATGTGCTTCCTCGACATCAGCGGCTACACGAAGCTCACCCAGGAGCGGGGCGATGCCGCGGCCGCTCAGCTGGCCGAGCAGCTCGGACGACTCGTCCAACGGCGATCGATCGAGCACGGCGGCCGTCCCGTCAAGTGGCTGGGCGACGGCGTCATGATCCACTTCCCCTCGCCCGGCCGGGGCGTCGCCGCCGCTCTCGAGATGGTCCGTGACGTCGTGGCCGCCGGGCTGCCGCCAGCCCACGTCGGCCTGCACGCGGGCCCGGTGATCTTCCAGGAGGGCGACTACTACGGGCAGACGGTGAACGTCGCGGCGCGGATCGCCTCCGTCGCGCAGGCCGGGCAGGTGCTCGTCAGCCAGGCCGTGGTCGACGCCTCGGGTGGGACGGATGTCGCCTTCCGGGGGATCGGGCCCGTCGAGCTCAAGGGCGTGACCGAGGCGACGCACCTGTTCACGGCGCATCGGCCCGCCTGAGCTGCGGCCACCGCGGCGGGCTCGTCATCGGGATCGTGGCCGTCCTCCGGAGCGGCGAGCGCGGGATCCTCCTTGCGCTGCCCATCCTCTGGGGCCTCGTGGTCACGGTCCAGGCGCTCGGCGAGGTCCTCACGCCGCACTGAGGCGCTGATGGGGTCGCCGGACCGAGGTCACGGTGCCGTCAGTTCAGGCGGAACGAGCCCGGCGCCATCAGCGGCACCCCGCTGGCGGGGTCGACGATGGCGGATCCCTTGATGTAGACGACGCGACCGAGCCAGTCTTCGAAGGGTGGCGCTGCGGCACTGACACGGCCGGACATGTGGAACCTGCCGTTCACCATCGTGCCGACACCCCGGTCGTCGCCCGCGAGGACGAGATCCCCGGCCGTGCACTCGACCAGGACGCCGCCGGTGAAGTCGAACGGCGCGTCGTAGACCTCCCAGAGCTCCGAGAAGTGGTGGGTGGCCCCGACGTCCTTCGCGCCGGTCGCCATGAAGGCGATGCCGTAGAGGTCGCCGCCGAGCTCGACGGTCCCGGCCCACGTGACGGCCGGGCATGGTGCGCCCGGCATCCCGAACCCGAAGCTGATGCCGGTCGAAGGCCGGCCAGGCCCAGAGGCCAAAGGCCTGACCGACGCGTCGCGCTATCACGACTGGAGGTCCGCTCTGCCGCCGCCGCCGAGGTCCTCCCGTTGGGGTCCGTCGATCAAGGCGAGGTGAGCGTCTCCGGGGCTCGGCTCGCGTCCGGAGCCGGGCCGGTCGGCGTACCGGTCGTGTCGGCGCTCTGCCGACCGCGGATCGCGAGACCGATCGACACGGACCCGGCCAGGAGGAGCGCGGCCTCCACGTCACCCGCCGCCGGGATCACGGCGAGCCACCACGGCGGCCAGACGTCGAGGGCCGTCAGCGCCCAGGGCAGCGCCAGGAGGAGCGCCCCGGTCACGACGTAGATGCTGCCGACGATCAGGCTCCGGGCCCGGTACGCCAGCACTCCCACGACGAGCACGGCGACGGCGTCGACCGCCACGATGATCGGGCCCGTCAGGACGCGCAGGACGTCCATCGCCCACGTCGGCCAGTCACGACCGATGTCGAGCATCGTGATCACGATCCAGGTCGAGCTGACCGCCATGGCCACCGCCAGGGTCGCGGCAGCTCCCAGGATCGCGCGGACGACGCTCGTCCCCGGTGCCGATCCCCAGGGGGTCCGCACCGGGCGCCCGCCCGTGGCCCCGACGGATCGCCCCGTCGCGATCGAAGCGACGCCGGTCGCGAGCATGGCCGCGCCGAGCCCGCCGAGCGGCGTCAGCCATGACACCAGCGAGATGTCGAGGAGGGCAAGGGCCGCGGACGGCAGGACCAGGAGGACCCCGCCCGCGATCACGTAGACCAGGTCGACGAGCCGACTCCGGGCTCCCCAGCCGAGCGCACCGATGGTGAGGATCCCGGCGGCGACGATGACGGGACGGATCGCCAGCAGCAGGTCCGTGGACCACGCGGGCTGATACGGCTCGGGCCCGAACAGGAGCTGGCCGACGAGGGCACCCGCGAGCAAGGCCACCACCGCGAGGACGAGCAGTGTGCCTGCCAGCGCGACGGCCGGATGGACGATCCCACGAGTCATGCCCCTGGCCCCCTGCGCCGCTGCCGATCCGATGGGGAAGACGCGGATCGGGGCTCGCCGTTGCCGCCAGGCCGAAACGCGTCTCCGGTCAGCGGCTCGGCGAGCGACCGCGTCGGGGCGCAGTCCGGCGCCGGCTCAGGCCGCTCGAAGACGCTGCCCACCCCAGTACAGGAACGGCACCCCGGCGATCGCGATGACGTGGTACAGGCCGTCGTGGTCGAGCGAACCGAAGGCGTCGATCCCGAGCGCCTGCACAGCGGTCGCGACCAGGAGCACGACGACGCCCGCGACCATCTGCCACGACCCCGTGCCGTCGCCGAGCCCGCGGATGTTGAGCAGCAGGAAGGCGAGGATGACCGGCAGGTAGTTGACGATCACCACCAGGAAGTCGCCGACGAGCACGACGGCGACGGCATAGACGGCGAACTGGACCACGCCGGCGACGAGCACCGGGCCCTGCCAGCGGGAAGGGAGGAACTGCCGGGCCATCGCCATGAGCGTGCAGAACGTCACGACGCCCATGACCAGCCAGTTCGGTCGCTGGATCCAGAAGCGCGACAGGCCGGCGGGCTCGACGAAGCCATGGTCGATACCACCAAGGAGCGCGCTCGTCGCCAGCGCGAGCAACGCGCCACCCCAGAACCAGGCGGCCGAAAGGCGAGCCTTCGGGGTCCTGATCATCAGACCAGCCAGCAGGAACAGCTCGCTCGCGAGGATGAAGTTCGTGATCGAGGTGATCGCCAGGACGTCCATGGTCTCCCGGGTCGCGGATGGTCGTGGCCGTTTCGACCCGGCCGGCGGGCGACCGGGGAGTGCGAGTGCCGTCACGGATGGCGGGCGGATCGTCCGTCCTGGGTCAGTCGTGGCCTAGTGACCAACCGCCCGAATCGATCCACGGGCCGCGGGGTGCGTCGATCCTCGGTCAACGGTGCCGCCGGGGACGGCGATCCCGGGCCGATCGGCCCATGACGGGTGCTCCGCCGGACGGCCATCCGGCCTGTGGCGTGGGCCGACGACGGGCACTCCGACCATGGTTCGGGCAGGGATCGACGGCCGACCATCGGTGCATGGGCGCGGCCGCTGGCCGCGCGCACCTGTGCCTTGACCCGTCTCCATGGGAGAACGCCCCGATGCTCCGGCTCCTTCGCGACCTGCCGCTTCCCTCATCCGCGCCGCGCGGTCTCCGCTACGTCGACCACGGCTGGGTCGGCTGTCCGGCGACCGCCCCGCGCGACGCCTCGATCGAGACCTGCCTCGCCTGTCCCGAGCTCAAGAGCACCGTCACTCGGGATGGCGCCATCCGCGCCATCAGCTGTCAGCCGAAGGCGGCGACCCGGATCGCCTGAGGGGAGATCGCGACGGGCGACCGGCCCGAGGCCGGCTCGCCCCTACTCCTTGTAGCCGATCGTGGCGACCCGCTCCAGGAAGGGCTGGGTCGAGATCCGGCGGAAGCCCGCCGCCTCCATGACGCCGCGGTAGTCACGGCTGAGGACCGCGCGCCCGCCAGGTCGCAGGACCCGGTACATCTCGTCGATCGCCGCCCGCGCCTTGGACTCGTAGCAGTCCACGCAGTTGCTGGTGACGACGGTGAACGCGTCGCTCTCCCACGGCAGGGCGGCGGCATCGCCGACGACGAACTCCGCGGTCCCCTCCTCCACTCGCTCGCGGTTCTGGCGGAGCGCCTCCTCGATCATGGGCTCCGACTGGTCGAGCCCGGCGATCCGTCGAGCGTGCGCCGCATGGTCGCGCAGGAAGACCCCTGAGCCGCAGCCGACGTCGAGAACCTCGTCCTCGGCCCGCAGGTCCAGGATGGGGGCGAAGCGCCGGTAGTACCAGCGGTTGAGCGGCGCGTACCCGCGGGCGATCAGCCGGCCGATGGAGCCGCTCAGGAAGATCGGCTGGATCCGCTCCTCGAACCGGGTCCAGCCCCCAGTGGCCCGGATCGCCAGGCCGGCCGCAGTGGTGGCAACGGCCAGCGCGATGGCCACTCGCAACAGGATCCTCGGCATCTCCGCCTCCTCGGGACGCCGCCTCGCCGAGCCACGCCGGTCCGAAGTCCGCCAGCGCCCCGGCACGACGCCAAGGGTGACCCTCCGGGCTCGACCCGGTCCAGAGGCCCAAGGCCTGATCGGTCGCCCGCGGCCGGGTGGAACGCCGGTACCCTGAGCAGGTGACCGACGACCCGCTTCGCGCCCCGCGGCTCCAGCCCTGGCGTCGGTTGGGCACGGAGGCGTACCAGCGCCGCTACGAGCTCTTCTTCCTCGCGGCCCCGGTCTTCGAGCGCCACGGCTACCGGGGCTCGACGATCCGGGCCCTCGCCCATGCCTGCCACCTGAGCCCCGCGGGGCTCTACCACTGGTTCGACTCCAAGGCGGACCTCGCGACGTACCTCCTTCGGGCGCCCCGGGTCGACTGGGAATCGACCTACGTCGACCCGGAAGTCGACGCCCTCGTCCAGCTCCGGCAGATGGTCGACGTCGCGATCCTGAACGTCCGGCTCTACCTGCTGGCGATCCGGCTCCACGAGGAGATCCAGGGACGGCGTGACGACCACGCGGTCGCCGGAGCGCTGCGGCAGGGAGAGGCCGTGTTCGCCCGGTACATCAGCGAAGTCGCCCCGGAGCTCGGACGGGAAGGGGCCACCATGCTCGGCCGGGACCTCATGGCGATCCTCGTGGGCTCCGCCGTGGCCGGCCTGGATCGCGAGCCGGAAGCCGCCCAGAGGGCCCGTCTCGTGGCGCTCCTGCGCGACCGCCTCGTTCCCAGGCACGTGGACGCCGCCCGGTTCGACAGGACGATGCTCCCCGCCGACCGCTAGGACCGCGGCCGGGGCGGGCGGACAGACCGCCCCGGCGACGCCGTCACGAGTCGGCTCCGCGCCCAGAACCGAACAGAACCCGGGATCCGTTCGGTCGAAGCGTGCCTAGCCTCGCTCAACGTGCCGTACGGATGGAGGCCAGCGATGCCCACGCCACTCCAGCCACTCGACGCCGGTGCACGACCTGGGCTCGGTGCGTCCCGGCTGCTCGACCCAGGGTTCGTCCGTCGCGCGGGGCAGACGACGCTCCTGGCCATCGGCACCCTCGGCGCATCGGCCGTTGCGCTCTCGCTCTACTTCGGCGGCGCCGGCGAGGTCTTCGGGCCCATCAACGACACCCTCGTGGCGGCGAGCTTCGCGCTGCTGGCGCCCGCCGTGCTCGCCGTCCAGCAGCTGGGCCGTGGCATCACCGGTCGCTGGCTCGACGCGGTCAGCGCGGCCGCCCTGGCCGGGATCGGCGTGGCGGTGATCGGCCAGCTCCTGCTCGTCGCGGGCGTGCTGCCCCTCGCGGGTTCGTTCGTGACGCTCGGCGTCGGGGCGCTCCTCGTCGTCGCGTGGACCGGCGCGCTGACCGCGGTCTCCTTGCGCGACGGCGTGCTGAGCCGATCGGTCGGCTGGTGGGCGCTGGCGCTCATCGCAGTGACCGCGGTGACGGCGGTCGGAACGCCCGTCGCCGGGCTGGGAACGGCAGCGCTGTCCGTCGTCTTCGGGATCCCGCTCCTGGTCGCGACCGTCGGGCTGCTGGCGTCGCTGGGGCGGGACCTGCTCCGCCGAGGTTGATCCATGGGAGGTGTCGAGATGTCCGACCAGACCCTGGTCCACGACCGGGAAGCGATCGACGCCGCCGATGCGCCAGCGCGGTACCGCGCCGCCGAGACGGCGTTCTGGGCCTACCACGGTGCGCCACAGCCCCGCGAGCACTGGGTGGCCGTGCCCGCGACGGGCGGCCGGGTCCGCGTCCTCGAGCATGGCGTGGGCCGACCCGTCCTGTTCGTCCACGGCGGCCCGAACGCCGGGTCGACCTGGGCTCCGGTCGTCGGTCGCCTGCCGGGCATCCGCGCGCTGGCGCTCGATCGGCCGGGCTGCGGCCTCAGCGAGCCGCTGGCTCCGGGTATCGCGGCGGGCCGGACCTGGGCGTCGATGGTCGACGTGCAGGTGGCGGTCGTCGAGCAGCTCGTCGGCGAGCCGGTCGACATCGTCGGCAGCTCCTTCGGCGGAGGATGTGCCCTGTCGCTGGCCGAGGCCCGCCCGGACCTGGTCCGGCGGGTCGTGCTCGAGGGGATCCCGACGGTCGCCGGGATGCGCCTCGCCCTGAACCTGCGCATCCTGGCCGCGGGGCCCGTCGGCCGGTTCATCGCCCGGCAGGAGGCGACGGAGGCGGCCCTCGGCCGGACGTTCCGGCAGCTCGGGCACGGCCGGCTCGTCGGCTCCGGATGGCCGTCCGGACCGGACCTCGCGTGGGGGCTGTCGATGATGAACGACACCTCGACCATGCGGAACGAGGTCGCGCTGATCCAGTCGGTCGCGACCTGGCGCGGGTTCCGCCCCGGTCGGCTCGTGCCGGCCGAGGTCCTGGGCCGGGTCGCGGCCCCGACCCTTTGGCTCTGGGGCGACGCGGACCCGTTCGGTTCGGTGGAGCTCGGGCGAACCTGGGCCGGTCGGATGCCGTCGGCGACCATCGACGTGCTGGAGGGCAGCGGTCACCTGCCCTGGCTCGACGACCCGTCGTGGCACGCCCGCCGGATCGGGGACTTCCTGGCAGTCTAGGCCGGCCGGCAGGCTCGTCGCCGGCAGACGTCAGCGGGACGCCGGGTCAGGCGCTCGGGACGTCGCGCCACATGTACCAGTTCCGAACGCCAAGGATCTCGTCGTCACCGATCCGGCGGTAGCCCGCCCGCTCGTAGAAGACGAGGTTCGTCTCGCGGTCGGTCTCAAGGTACGTCGGGACCCCCTCCCCGTCGGCGACCTCCAGGTACGCCCGCAGCATCGCAGTCCCGACGCCGATGCGCTGCGCATCCGGGTCCACGCCGATGGGCCCCAGGTGGACGTGGTCCGAGCGCGGGTCCCGCTGCTCCCACGTGCGCATGATCGACATGCCGCGCATGGTCCCTGTTCCCAGGGCGAAGATCAGCCGCGATCCGGTGCGCAGCTTCTCGCCCAGGCCCATCTGGCAGTGTGGCCAGCGGACGGCGTTGAGCGCGCCCAGGATCCGCCCGTCGCGCTCGGCCACCCACAGATCGTTATAGGGCCGCCCGAACTTGACGATCCGCATGCCCTCGCCAGCCATCCGGGCGGAGAGCTCCCGGTCCCCCCTCGTCACGGCCAGGTTGTTGGGCTGGTCCGCGAAGGCCCGACCGATGACCGACACGACGGCGTCCTTGTCCGCCGCCGTGGTCCGACGTACGACGATCCCGTCCATCACCACCCCTCCATCGGAGCGATTCGCGGTCGCGCGGTCCGACGACACAAGGGCCGTTCAGCCCATGCAGACCCACTCCCCAAACCCCGCTGCTTGACCGTGGTCGCACCGGCATGGATGGCGTACGCTGCCGGTCGTCGGATCGAGCGAGGTGAACCCGATGAGTGGATCCGCAGCGGCGCCCGACGTCTCGTACCGGGCCGCGACCTCCGACGACATCGAGGCGCAGCACGCCGTCTTCGTGGCCGCCGAGGGCGAGCTGCTGGGACGCCACGGCTTCGGCTGGGCCGATCCGCCCCCGCCCGCCGCGCTGGCCCCTGGCTTTCGCCACTTCCTGGAGCACGACGGGGGCCGCTGCTTCGTCGCGGAGGCGAACGGACGGGTCGTGGGCTACTCCGCGGCCTGGGTCCGCGGCGACGCCTGGTTCCTGGCCGGGCTCTTCATCGATCCGGCGTACCAGGGCCGCGGGGTCGGCCGTCGGCTGGTGGAGCTGGCGATCGCCGCCGCCCCCGCCACCCGGATGACCATCAGCGACTCGATCCAGCCGGTCTCCAACGCGCTGTACGCCAAGAACGGCATGCTGCCGATCACGCCGATCCTGACCTTCCGCGGGACGGCCGTCGTCGAGCCGCCCTCCGGACTGGTGGCCGGCGACACGGACCCGCCGACGCTCGCCCGGCTCGACCTGGCCGTCTACGGATTCGATCGGGCGGTGGACCACGCCTACTGGGCGACCCAGGCCACCGGGACGCTCTGGAGGCGGGACGGCGAGCCGGTGGCGTACTCGTACCGCTGGCCCAACGGCAAGATCGGGCCGCTCGGTGCCGTGGACGGCGAGACCGCCGCCGCCGCCCTCCGGGCCGAGCTGACCCGGAGGCCGGCCGGGCTGGTCATGCTGCCGGGGACGTCGCGCTCGCTGGTGCGGGTGGCGATCGATTCAGGGCTCCGGCTCGTCGCGCCGGCGGGCCTGCTCCTGCTCTCCGACGGCGTCGAGCCGCCCCTGGCGCTGGCGATCTCCGGCTACGGCACCTACTAGGGCGCGGCGACCCCAGATCGCGCCCGTCTCAGCCCGCGTCGGCGGGGCGGTGCCCGTTTCCCTGCTCGATCTGGGCCTGCAGCGCCACGACCTGGTCGTTCAGCTCGCGGACCCGGTGCGACATCGTCTCGATCATCCGGAAGGCGAGCGATGGGTCCTCGTTGATCCGGCGCAGGAAGTTCCGCTTGTCGAGCGTCAGGATCCGGGCCCGGCCCTTGGCCTTGATCGTCGCCGACCTGGGCTGGCGGTCGAAGATCGCCATCTCGCCCAGGACTTCGTTGCGGCCCGCCGAGCCGACGTGCACCTCGCGGCCGTCCTCCTCGCGGACGATCTCGACCTCGCCATCCTGGACGACGAACATGCAGTCGCCGACATCGCCCTGTCGGACGATGACCTCGCCGTCCTCGTAGAAGCGTCCGAGGGCTGCCACGCTCATGACCCGACCTCCGAGGATGGGGCTCCGACCTTCGGCGACGCGCGTCTCGTCCCGCGGACCGTCGAGACCAGGACGCCGGGCATCGCGACCACACCGCGGACGGCGAGCATCGGGTCGAACATCCGCCGGAAGATGTCGCTGTACGGCGCGCTGCCCGAGAAGATGTCCCAGAGGATCCCGCTGAGGCGCGGCCGACGACCGGTCGTCTGCTCGTCGCGGGCGATGGCGATGATCGCGCGCCGCATGATCCGCAGACGCTGCGCGATGCGGGTCAGGACGAAGGCGTACTCACCGATCCGGTTGTCGCCACGGATGG
>DATHYZ010000218.1:0-4163 GCA_035458865.1 Candidatus Limnocylindrales bacterium | reverse complement strand
TCGAAGAGCCGCTGCACCTCCGGCGCGTCGCCGCGCAGCAGGGCCATCCGGAGGAGCGGCGCCGTGAGCTCCCGGTCGTGGCCCTCGATGTCGAGCGTGGACGCCAGGCGCTCGAACCGGCGCGCCCGCTGATCGTCGCCGAGAGCCGTTTCGGCGAGCGCACAGACCAGCAGCGAGCGCGCGTTGCGGACGCAGGGCGTCTCGCGATTCTCCTCGACGGCTCGCTCCACGCGCGGCTCGATCCCGCGGATGCGGTCCCAGCCCCCCACCAGCTCCTCGATCTCGCAGGCATAGGCGGCGGCGTGGAGCCGGTTGTGGGGCGTGAGATCGGCCACCAGCTCGGACACGAGCCCGCAGTGGCGACGCGCATCGTCGAAGCGGCCGGTCGCGGCAGCCACCCGCAGTGCCGTGTTCTCGACCAGGGTCTCGCGATCGCCCGGATCCTCGATCCGGTCGAGGAGTCCCAGGATGCGCTCCGAGCAGGCGATCGCCTCGGCGTAGTCGCCGGCCTGCGTCGCCGCGATCGTGCGGACCCGGAGCGCCCACCCGAGCAGGGTGGGATCGCCGACCCGCTCGGCGATCGCCAGCGCCTCGGCTGCGATCTCCTGGGCCCGGTCGGCGTGCCACGCTCGGGCCACGAGCGCCATGGCCCGCTCGCGACTGTCGGGGCCCGATCCCGCCAGCGCCCGGTCGATCCAGGCCTCGACCTCGTCTCGCGCGAGCGGCGGGTTCCAGGCCAGCCAGGCCGTGCAGCTTCGCAGGGCGAGCTCCGCATACAGCCTGGCGGTGGTCGCCTCGTCGGGAGCCAGCGCGATCGCCCGCTCGCTCGCCGACACGAACCCCTGGGTGTCGTAGCGCTGCGACTGGGCCTGGGCGAGCGAGCGCCACAGGTCGAACCGTGTCGGGTCGTCGGGAGCCAGCTCGATCGCCCGCCGGAGCATCGCCACCGCGGCATCCACCTCGTAGCGCGAGGCGGCTCGCTCTGCCGCCAGGCGCAACCAGTGGAGCGCCCGTTCGCGGAGCCGATCGAGCTCGTCGGGCGCGTCCATCCAGGCGAGCGTCGCGTAGTCGTCGCGGACAGCCTGCTCGTAGTGGTGCGCAAGGAGCGGCACCCGGGCGTCGTCGGGCGTCCGCTCGAGGGACCGGGCGACCGCGGCGTGGAGCCGGCCCCGGTCGGCCTTGGGCAGGCTCGCGTAGGCGACCTCGCGGGTGAGCTGGTGCCTGAAGGCGTACGTCATCGAACCCGATGGAGACGAGCCCTCGGCCCGGATCACGAAGCTCCGTCGCTCCAGCATCGAGAGGTCGGGAGCGGCCTCGTCGGTCAGCTCATCGACCAGGGCATCCCAGAAGACCCGGCCCACCACCGCCGCCGCCTGGAGCGCCCGCTTCTCCGCATGCGGCAACAGGTCGATGCGGGCAGCGAGCACGGCCTGGACCGTGTCGGGAAGGTCGTTCGCCTCGATCTCCCGCTCCAGCACCCAGCCGCCGTCAGAGCGAGCGACGATCCCGCGGTCGATCAGGGTCGCCAGCAGCTCCTCGATGAAGAACGGGTTGCCCTCGGCGCGGTCGAGCACGAGATCGCGCGCCCGGACGGGCAGGTCGCCGCCCAGCAGGTCGGACACCATGCCGCTGGCGTCGTCGGTGGTGAGCGGCTCGAGATCGATCCGGACATCAGCGGCCAGCGACTCGCGGCCCTCGGGGCGGGTCGTCGCCACGATCAGGAGCGGGCCCGCGGCGCGCGTCCGAAGCGCCCGCAGCAGCTCCAGGAGCGGCTCTTCCGCCCAGTGGATGTCCTCGATGACCAGCACGATCGGTCGCTGCCTCGCCCGTTCGTCGAGGAGCTCGATCCAGGCCTGGGCGAACCGCTCGCGGACGACCAGTGGGTGGAGGTCGCCGGCGACGTCCAGGCCGAGGGCCAGGCCCAGGATGGCCCGGCCGCCCAGCCGGTCCAGGACCACGCTGGGCGGATCCGAGTCCCCGAGCACCAGCTCGTCCCGAAGGACGTCGGCCATCGGGCGGTAGGTCAGGCCGTGGCCGTACGAGAGACAGCGGCCGGTCCGCTGGAGCGGCGCCGGCGTCCGGCGATCGGTCCGCCGGGCGAACTCGTCGAGGAGACGGCTCTTGCCGACCCCGGGCTCGCCGACCAGGAGGACGATGGCCGACCCGCCGTCGCCGACGACGCGGTCCAGGGCCGAGTCGAGCGCGTCGAGGTCGCGGTCCCGCCCGACGAACGCCCGGCCGAGGGTCCCCCGCGGACGCACGGCCGAGAGCGCCCCGTTGAGCCGCCGGGCCCGGACCCCGCCCTCCTTGCCCTTGGCCTCGATGGTCGTGGGCGCGGACAGGTCGAAGGCGGCCCCGACCAGGGCGGCCGTCCGCTCGCCCACGAGGATCTCCCCGGGAGCCGCACCCTGCTCGAGACGGGCCGCCACGTTGACGGCATCGCCCGAGACGAACGAGCTGCCGGCCCGCGGCTCGCCGACCACCACCTCGCCGCTGTTGACGCCGATCCGCAGCTGGAGACGGCCGCCCAGGATCCGCTGCATCCGGGCGCGCATCGCCAGCGCGGTGTGCAGCGCACGCTCGGCGTGGTCCTCGTGAGCGAGCGGGACCCCGAACACCGCCATGACCGCGTCGCCGGCGAACTTCTCGACCGTCCCGCCGGTCGCCGAGATCTCTTCGGTCATCGCGTCGTAGAAGCGGTCGAGCAGGATGCGGGTCTGCTCGGGGTCATCGGACGAGGCCAGCGCCGTCGAGCCGACGAGGTCGGCGAACAGCATCGTGGCGATCTTTCGCTCCGTGCTCGACATCGCTACGCCCCACCATCAGGCATGCCCGTCGACCCGCGTGTGGCCATCGTCACCGTATGGCGGGAGCGCATGGGAGTCGAACCCACCACGCGACGCCGAGCGCCGCGTCACCGGTTTTGAAGACCGGGAGGCCCACCGGGACCCCTCCGCTCCCGCGCTGATGGTAGCGGCTGGGATCTCGGTCCAATCGGCCGCCCTTCCGAACCGAACGACCGTCGGCTACCCTGTCCCGACCGACGGAGCAAGGGAGCCCGTGATGCCAGGCGACGCCCCGTGATCTGCACGAGCTGCGGCACCCAGAACGACGCCGGCCGCAAGTTCTGCCTGGAGTGCGGGGGTCGGCTGGCGGCGACCTGCCCCTCGTGCGGCTCGCCCAACCCGCCCGCGGCCAGGTTCTGCGGCGAGTGCGGCTCGGGGCTGGGTCCCGCGGCGACACTCCCGGGCGGTCCCGGCGCCGTCCCGGCCGCGGCGGGCCCCGGATCCGGCGCCGCGGCCGCGCCGGTCGCCGAGCGCCGGCTCGTGTCCGTGCTGTTCGCCGACATCGTGGGCTTCACACCCTTCGCCGAGGAGCAGGACCCGGAGGAGGTCCGCGAGCTGCTATCGCGCTACTTCGACCTCGCGCGAGAGACGATCGAGCGCTACGGCGGGACGGTCGAGAAGTTCATCGGCGACGCGGTCATGGCCGTGTGGGGCACGCCGATCGCCCGCGAGGATGACGCCGAGCGCGCCGTCAGGGCCGGCCTCGAGCTCGTGGACGCGGTCCGGGTCCTCGGGCCGGAGGTGAGCGCCCGGGCCGGGGTCATGACCGGCGAGGCCGCCGTGACCCTCGGCGCCACCGACCAGGGGATGGTCGCCGGCGACCTCGTCAACACCGCCAGCCGGATCCAGTCAGCCGCCGAGCCCGGAACGGTGCTCGTCGGGGAGGCCACGATGCGGGCAGCCTCGGCGTCGATCGTGTTCGCGGCCCTCGGCGAGCAGACCCTCAAGGGCAAGGCCTCGCCGATCCCCGCCTGGCGGGCCCAGCGGGTGGTCGCGGAACGTGGCGGCCGCAACCGGCGGGAGGCCCTGGAGGCCCCGTTCGTTGGCCGGGACGACGAGCTGCGCCTCCTCAAGGACCTGCTCCACGCCACGACGCGCGAGCGGAAGGTCCGGCTCGTCTCGGTCACCGGCCAGGGCGGCATCGGCAAGAGCCGGCTCGCCTGGGAATTCCTCAAGTACGTCGACGGCCTCGTCGAGGACATCTACTGGCACGACGGGCGGTCACCGTCGTACGACAACGGCCTGACGTTCTGGGCGCTCGCCGAGATCGTCCGCCAGCGGGCCGGCCTGACGGAGGACGCCGAGGAGAGCGCCGCC
>DATHYZ010000217.1:0-3730 GCA_035458865.1 Candidatus Limnocylindrales bacterium | reverse complement strand
GGGGCTCCGTCGCGCGGACCGCGCCAGTCGCTGTCGGGGCCGAGGCGGGTGACTCGCCCGATCGGGTCGTCGGGATCGGGTGGGGGCGGAGCCGAGTCCGGTCGCGGCGTCGTCATGGCACCGCCAGTCTAGCGGCCGATCGCGGTCAGTCGGGACCAGGACGGCCCGACCGTCACAGGCCCATGCGGGCAGCGAGCAGGCGCGCGTCCCGCGGGAGCCCGACCAGGGTCGCTGAGACCTGGTCGCGATGCCAGAGGCCGCCCAGGAAGTAGAGGCCCGGGATCGCCGAGACGCCGTCGACCTGGCGCGGGAAGCCCATCTCGTCCGTGACCGGCAGGTCGATCCAGCCAAGGTCCTGGCGGTAGCCGGTCGTCCACAGGACCGTCGAGACGCCGGCGTCGGCCAGGTCCAGCTCCTCGATGACCGGCGGGAGGAAGTCGATCCGGGCGCGGGGTTCGGCCGGCGGGGCGTCGAGCCCGGCCGCGGCGATGAAGGCGTCGAAGGGTCCCTGGAGCCGCTCCGCGAAGAAGCCGTCGGCCAGGTCGAGGTTCTGGTGGAGGTCGCCCGCGAGGCGGATCCGCTCGCCATCGATCGCGGTCAGACGGCCGAGCAGCGTCGTGCCGTCGAGGCCGATGCGCCGGAGGTCGATCTCGTGGCCGCCGCCGTGCCCGGAGAGGTGGGGGTTCCCGGCCAGGCGCCGACTCGGGTGCGGGAGCTCGCTCGCGGTCGGGAGACGCGCGCCCACCTCGTCGCCGCGCTCGGCGAGCTGCCAGAGCCAGTGGAAGACGTCCTCGCCTCGGTAGCGGCGGGGGGCCCGACCGGCCGACCCGACGCAGAGGTAGACGTCGCGGCCGGCCGCCCGCAGCTCCTCGACGAGCTGGCCGCCGGTCTGGCCGGACCCGACCACCAGCACCGCGCCGTCGGGCAGGTCACCGGCGGTCCGGTAGTCGTGGGCATGGAGGCTATGCACGCGGTCCGGCAGCTGCTCGGCGATGGCCGGCACCTTCGCGGCATGGAAGCCGCCGACGGCGACGACCACCGTCCGGGCGACCAGGGGTCCCTGGACCGTCTCGATCCGGAACCCGTCTCCCTCCCTGGCGAGGCGGCTGACCCCGGCTTCGAGCACGACCGGCGCGCTGATCGTCTCGGCGTAGCGGGCGACGCGGCCGGCGATCTCGTCGCGGGGCATGAAGCCGTCCGGGTCGTCGCCGTCGTATGGCGCACCGGGGAAGCTGGCCGTCCAGTTCGGCCCGACCAGGCGGAAGCCGTCCCAACGGTCCTGCCAGCCGCCTCCGAGCGTGCCATGACGCTCCAGGAGCACGTGGTCGCGGCCCGCCCGCTGGAGGTGCCAGCTCATCGTCAGCCCGGCCTGGCCGGCGCCGATGACGGCGGTGTCGATCGAACCAGGGAGTCGGGTCAGCATGCGATGCCTCTTCCACGGGAGGTCCAAGCCGACCGGTGGTCGATCGCAGCCCGACGACGCGCTCGTGCAGCGTACCGGGTCCGGAGCGGGAACCCAACCCCGTCGCCGGCACGTGCCAGCGCGCCCGGCCCCGCTTGGGCATCATGTCCGGAGTGACCCGGACCCGCGGGAGGCAGCGATGACGGAGCCAGGGCCCACCTACGACCAGGTGACGGGTCCGTACGTCCGGACCGTCCTGGGTGACGTGCCGGCCGGCGAGCTCGGCTTCACCCTGCCGCACGAGCACACCCAGATCCATCTCTGGCAGATCCCGTCCCGCTGGGACTACTGGCAGCTGTCCCGCGACGAGGACCGCATCGTCGAGGAGCTGGGGCGCTTCCGCGACGCCGGTGGGACGGCCCTCGCCGACCTGACCCTGCCCGGCACCGGCCGGGACCCCGACTGGCTCGTCCGGGTGGCTCGCCGGACCGGGCTCCATCTCGTCATGGGGACCGGCTGGTACCGTCAGGCCTACTACCCGGTCGAGTCCCGCATCGACCGTCGCTCCGTGGACGACCTCGCCGACGAGCTCGTCCGTCACTTCGAGGAAGGGGTGGACGGGACGGGGGTCCGGCCTGGCATCCTCGGCGAGATCGGCACCGACAAGCCGTGGGTGACGGCGCAGGAGGAGCGGGTGTTCCGGGCCGTCGCCCGGGCCGCACGGCGGACCGGGATGGCCGTCACCACGCACGCCGTCCTTTCAGCGGTCGGCCAGGACCAGCTGACGATCCTCGAGTCGGAGGGCCTCGACCCGGGCCGGGTCGTGATCGGCCATGCCGACTCCTACCCGGAGCCGGCGCACCACCTCGAGCTCTGCCGACGTGGTGCCAACGTCGAGTTCGATTTCCTGGGCATGACCTTCAGCCCGACCGAGCGCCACGGCGAGCCGCGGATCATCCGGCTGCTGCTCGGCCTCGTCGAGGCCGGCTACGCCGACCGGATCCTGCTCAGCCATGACGTCTGCCATGACAGCCAGCTGGTGTCATACGAGGGCAACGGCTACGTCTACCTCTCCTCGACGTTCCTGCCCCGCCTCCGCGAGCATGGGCTCGACGAGGCCACGATCACGCAGCTGACGGTCGAGAACCCGCGCCGGCTCCTGTCGATCGGGTAGCGGAGCGGCGGACCGGCGGACCCGGCCCGCGCCAGGGTCGGACGGTCAGCCCTCGACGAGCGTGGCCTCGACGCTCAGCTCGACGTTGCCCTTGAGGGCGCCCGAGATCGGGCAGCCGTCCTTGGCGCCCTCGGCGGCCTCGGCGAACGACGCGGCGCTCGCCCCCGGGACGACGCCTTTCACGCTCAGCGCCGAGGACACGACCTTCCAGCCGTCGCCGACCTTGTCGAAGGTGACGACCGCCTTGACGTCGAGCTTGGTCGCCGGCGTGCCGGCCTTGGCCAGCCGGGAAGAGAGCGACATCGAGTAGCACGACGCGTGGGCGGCGGCGAGGAGCTCCTCCGGGCTGGTGCGGCCGTCGTGGGTCTCGGTCCGCGACGCCCAGGTGACCGGCAGGCGGGAGAAGGTGCCGCTCGAGACGTAGTTGATCGTCCCGGAGCCGGAGAGCAGGTCGCCGGACCAGGTGACTTCGGCGTGGCGGATCGCGGCCATGGGTACCTCCTTGGGTCGTCCTGGGGAGCGCGGGTGGTGTCGTGATTCTAGGCCAGGAGCGGGCGCAGGGCCGCGGCAAGCCCTCGGTGTCGCGCCGTCCGAGGCAGGAGCACGCGACGGGCCCCGGCGAAGTCGCGGTGGGCGAGCAGGGCCTCGGCCAGCGCCGGCACGAAGGCCGGATCCCCGAGGGGCTCGAAGCCATCCTCCCACCAGACGTCGAGGATCCGCAGCGCGCCGGCGCTGCGGTCGATCCGGGGCTCGATCCGGCCGACGAGCCGGTCGCCGTAGAGGAGCGGCAGGACGTAGTAGCCCCAGCGACGCCTCGAGGCGGGGACATAGACCTCCCAGACGTAGTCGAAGCCGTACAGGGAGCGGAGCAGCTCCCGGTCCCAGGCCAGCGGGTCGAGCGGCGCGAGGAAGGCCACGCCGGGCGGCTGGTCCCGAGCGGCTCCTGCGGCGTCTCCGTGATCGGTCTCGGCCTCGGCCCGCGCGAGCAGCTCGAGCTCGGAGCGGAGCACGTGGCGACTCCCACGCACCCCTTCCACGGCGACCGGCACGAGGGTGCCGTCGGCCACGAGCTCGTCGAGGAGCTCCCCGCGCGTCGGTCGGTCCGGGTGCTCCGGGTCGGCGGTCGCCCGGCCGGTCCCGCCCCAGAGCTCGGC
>DATHYZ010000216.1:0-6462 GCA_035458865.1 Candidatus Limnocylindrales bacterium | reverse complement strand
TGGCGGCAGCTCGCCCCGGTGATCCGGTACGGGCGACGGGCCGTCGCCCTCGGGCGCGAGCCGTCGGTCGTGTCCCTCAACGCCCCGGTCGGCCCCCGGCGGCGGCTCGCGGTCATGCGGCTGGACGGAGCGACCGCGAGGGCCACGGCTCGATCCGCCTGCGCATCCATCAACGACCTCGTCCTGTGCATCGTGACCGCAGGCCTGCGAGCCCTGCTGCGCGATCGCGGGGAGCTCTCTGGACGGATGCGGCCGCGGGCCGGCGTCGCGGTGGCCCTGTTCAGCGCGGATCGCAGCGGCCAGCCCGGGAACGACATCGGGACGATGCTCGTCCCGCTTCCCGTGGACGAGGACGAGCCAGCGGTCCGGCTGGCACACATCGCGGCTGCATCGGCCCGGGCCCGCGGCGACCCGTCCATCGCCATCGAGCCCACGCTTCGAGCCTGGGTGCGCCGCATCGGCGGGGCGCGGACGCTGGAGCACCAGCGACTCGTCAACCTCCACGAGACCTTCCTGCCCGGTCCGCCGAGGCCGATCCGCGCGCTGGGAGCCGAGGTCGTCGAGCTGGTGCCGATCGCTCCGCTGGCCGGGAACCTCGCCCTCTCCGTCGTCGCCCTCTCCTATGCAGGGCGGATCACCATCGCCGTGCGCGCCGACGCCGACGCCTTCCCGGACCTGGATGTGCTCATCGGCGCGATGGAGCGGGACTGGCGGCGCCTCGCCATCCGCGATGCGCCGCCGACCCCGGTGTCATCGGTCTCCTAGGCGGCCTGGTCAGGGTGCCCTCCGGGTCCTGGTCGAACCAGGGCGACGCCGACCAGCACCAGCCAGACGATCGTCAGGAGGGAGGCGCCGACCACGAGTGCCGGGAAGGAGCCGGTCACGATCGTCTCGCCGACCGACGCGATCCCCAGCGCGCCGGTGGCAACGCCGACCCAGGCGGTGACCCGGCCTGTCCCCGAACGGAGCATGACGAGCGACGCCACCAGGATCCCGATCCCGAGGGTCAGGACGCTGTAGACCGGCGTCAGATCGGAGTCGAGGACGGCCGCGGGATACGTGGCAGCCGCAACCAGCGCCTCGCGCGCCGGGCCGCTCGCCGAGCCGTAGGCTTCACCGAGCGTGATCAGCGAGACCTTGGCCGGCCACAGGACGGCGAGGTCGAGGATGACGAACATGAGGGTGAAGACGGTCGCAGCCAGCATCGCGGGCTGGCTGATGCGTCGGAGCGTCGTGTAGAGGGCGATCGCCACGGGGACGAAGAGCAGGTCCGTGATGACCGAGAGGCCCACGATCCCCCACCAGGCGGTCGTCCCGGTCGTGTGGTAGTCGAGTCGCTCGACGACACCCTCCACGGGTGCGCCGACGCTCGCGAACAGGGGCATGATGGCCACGTAGCCGGCCGCCAGCAGGAGCGCGGCGATCCCGCCGATCCGCTCCGTCCACGCCGCCGGCGCCTGTGCCTCGTCGACGGCCCGCGTCGTCCGCAGGGCCAGGGTCCCGTCCATCGCATCACCTCGTCGAGGCGGTGCATCCGTCGCACCGTGGACCCATGCTCCCGACCCGACGGCGCTGCGCCAATCCGCGCCCGTCAGGGATCACCTACGTCGAACGGCCCGGATCGGGTCGGCTGGATGTCCCGCGCCGTCGGCCGTCGGCTCAGGCCGTCAGGCGCTTGTAGCGGATCCGGTGCGGCTGGTCGGCGGCGGCCCCGAGCTCCTTCCGGCGGAACGCCTCGTAGTCGCTGACGTTGCCCTGGAAGAACCGGACCTGGCTGTCTCCCTCGAAGGCCAGGATGTGGGTCGCGATCCGATCCAGGAACCAGCGGTCGTGGCTGATGACCACGACGCAGCCTGGGAACGACTCCAGCCCGGCCTCCAGGGCTCGGAGCGTGTCCACGTCGAGGTCGTTGGTGGGCTCGTCGAGCAGGAGGACGTTGCCGTTGGACTGGAGGAGCTTGGCGAGGTGGACCCGGTTCCGCTCGCCCCCGGACAGGGTGCCGACGAGCTTCTGGTGGTCGGTCCCGCGGAAGTTGAAGCTGGAGACGTAGGCCCGGGCGGGGATCTCTCGCTTCCCGGACCGCACGACCTCCACCCCGTCGGTGATCTCCTCGAACACCGTCAGGTCGTCGCGAAGAGCGTCACGGTCCTGGTCGACGTAGCTCAGCTGGGCGGTCTCGCCGATCCGGATCGCCCCGGCGTCGAGGGCCTCCTGCCCGACGAGCATCCGGAAGAGGGTCGTCTTCCCGGCTCCATTCGGACCGATGATCCCGACGATCCCCGCTCGCGGCAGGGAGAACGTCAGGTCCTCGATGAGCAGACGGTCGCCGAAGCCCTTCCGGAGGTGCTCCACCTCGATCACCTGGTCGCCGAGGCGAGGCCCGGGCGGGATCGCGATCTCGAGTTCGCGGGCGTTCCCCTTGTCGCCCTCCGCGTCGGCGAGGAGCTGCTCGTAGGCGGTCAAGCGGGCCTTGCCCTTCGCCTGCCGGGCTCTCGGGGACAGGCGGACCCACTCGAGCTCGCGGGCCAGCGTCCGGGCCCGGGCATCGGCGGTCTTCTGCTCTCGCGCCAGACGGTCGAGCTTCTGCTCGAGCCACGACGAGTAGTTGCCGGCGAACGGGATGCCCCGGCCGCGGTCGAGCTCGAGGATCCACTGGGCGACGTTGTCGAGGAAGTACCGATCGTGCGTCACGGCGACGACGGTGCCCTCGTACTCCTGGAGGAACCGCTCCAGCCACTCCACCGACTCCGCGTCGAGGTGGTTCGTGGGCTCGTCGAGCAGGAGCAGGTCAGGGTGCTGCAGGAGGAGCCGGGCGAGGGCGACCCGCCGGCGCTCTCCACCCGAGATCGTCGCGACATCGGCTTCGTCGGGCGGGCAGCGGAGCGCGTCCATGGCGATCTCGACGTTCCGCTCGAGGTTCCAGGCGTCTGCGGCGTTGATGCGGTCCTCGAGGGCCGTCTGCTCCGCGCCGATCGCCTCGTAGTCGGCGTCCGGATCCGCCCACCTGGCCATGACGGCGTTGTACTGGTCCAGGAGGTCCTGGACGGGACGGACGCCGTCCATGACGTTCCCGTGGACGTTCTTGGCCGGGTCCAGACGCGGCTCCTGGCTGAGGAAGCCGACGGTGAAGCCCGGGGTCAGCCGCGCCTCGCCGACGAAGCCGTCGTCGAGCCCGGCCATGATCCGGAGCAGGCTCGACTTCCCGGCCCCGTTGGCGCCGATGACCCCGATCTTGGCGCCCGGGAAGAAGGACAGGGAGATGTCCTCGAGGACCGTCCGGTCGGGCGGGTGGTGGCGCGCGAGCTTGTAGGTCGTGTAGATGAACTCGGCCGGCATGGGCCTAGGGTAGCGGCGGATGTCGCCGAAGGCGTTGACAGGGGGCAACGGGGCGGGGGCTCTGGCGACCATCTCTCGGCCTCAGCGGCTACCATCGTGCGACAACGAGGTCGCTTCCCAGAGCGACCACGCCTGAGAGACGGAGGAGGTCTCGCGTATGTCCCGTGCCCCACGACGCCTGACTGCGGTCCTGGCCGCGCTCGCCCTGGCGACCACGACTGCCGTCGCCGTGTCGGGCGCCCAGCCCGATCCCAAGGGCCAGCTGATCGACGTCCAGCTGCTCGCCTTCAACGACTACCACGGCCATGTCACCCCGAACGATGCCGGCGCCGTGGCTGGTGTGCCGGCGGGCGGCGGTGAGTACCTGGCCGCCAAGCTGGCCGAGCTCCGAGCCGGCCAGAAGTTCAGCCTGACGGTCGCCGCCGGCGACCTCATCGGCGGCTCTCCGGCCTTCTCCGGCCTCTTCCACGACGAGCCGTCGGTCGAGTCGCTGAACGCGATGGGCCTGGACGTCTCGAGCGTCGGCAACCACGAGTTCGACGAGGGCGTCACCGAGCTCCTGCGGATGCAGGACGGCGGCTGCCACCCGGTCGACGGTTGCTACTTCCCCGACGCCCCGTACGCGGGCGCCGACTTCCCATGGCTGGCGGCCAACGTGGTCGACGAGTCCACCGGCGAGACGGCCCTGCCCCCGTACTGGATCACGCAGTTCAACAACATCAAGGTCGGCTTCATCGGCATGACCCTGGAGGCCACCGACACCCTCGTGGCCGCGGCCGGCATCCAGGGCTGGGAGTTCCTTGACGAGGCCGAGACGGCCAACGCGCTGGTCCCGATCCTCGAGGACCAGGGTGTCGAGGCGATCGTCGTCCTCCTCCACGAGGGTGGATCGCAGGAGCCGCCGCCCGGCGACGTCGACGCCTGTGTCGGAATCTCCGGCCCGATCGTCGCCATCAACGCCGCGCTCGACTCCGAGATCGACGCGATCGTCACCGGTCACACGCATCTCCCGTACAACTGTGCCCTGCCGGATCCGGCCGGCCAGCCCCGGCTGGTCACGAGCGCCTACTCGTACGGCCGGGTGGTCTCGGAGATCAACCTCGTTCTCGACAAGCGGACCCACGACGTCCGCCGCGACCTCACCACGGCGACGAACCACGTCGTCGACCGGAGCGCGCTGACGCCCGATCCCGCCCAGACGGCGATCATCGCCAAGTGGCAGCCGCTCTACGACGCGGCCGGCAACACCCCGGTGGGCACGATCACCGCGGACATCAACCGCGGCGGCACCCCGCCCGGCTCGAACCGTGGCGTCGAGTCCCCGGCCGGGAACCTCGTCGCCGATGCCCAGCAGTGGTGGACGTCGCCCAACGGCGCCCAGATCGCGTTCATGAACCCGGGTGGCGTCCGCTCGGACCTCAAGTACGCGCAGTCCGGCGACGAGGGCGATGGCGTCGTCACCTTCGGCGAGGCCTTCACCTTCCAGCCGTTCGGCAACACGCTGATCACCTACGAGATGACCGGCGCCCAGATCGTCGACGTCCTCGAGGAGCAGTGCCAGCCGGCCGGCTCGAGCCGACCGTTCCTCCACCTCGGCGTGTCGCAGGGCTTCACCTACGACCTCGCCACGACGATCGATGCCGGCGTCTGCACGTCGGTCACGATCAGCAACGTGATGCTGAACGGGAGCCCGCTCAACCCGGCCGGGTCGTACATGGTGACCGTCAACAACTTCCTCGCCGACGGCGGGGACAACTTCACCACGCTGGGCGATGTCACGACGTCGCGACTCGACGGCGGCAACGACCTCCAGGCATTCCTGAACTTCCTTGGAGCATTCAGTCCGGTCTCGCCACCGAGCACGGACCGCGTCAACGAGCTCGGTGCCATCCCGTTGGGCGGCGTCATCTTCGTGCCCTAGCTCCACGCGCGACAGCGAGCAAGCCCCCGGCACGGGATCCGTGCCGGGGGCTTCTTCTTGCCCGGCTGATCGTCGAGAAGCGCTCCCCTCCCGTGGACAGGCCGGCAGGCCCGTACTGACCCTGCCGTTCCGCGACGACCCGGCGGACCGTCACCACCGTCGATGACGACGATCGGCTCTCTCCCGCTCGCTCGTGGTCGGTGGAGACTCGAGGTATCGAGCGCGGTGTGCGCAGCGCCTGATCGAGCGCACCGGTGGGATGCATCGAAGGAGCTCCCGATGCTCGCAGCCACCCCCCGGGGGCGGCACGGCGCGGCCAACGGTCCACGCACGTCGGGCGGCCCGGCGTCCTCGCGCGAGCCGCCCTCCAGCGATCCGGGTCCGCACGCCCACCTGGTGGCGCCGCCGGCACGCGAGGTCGGGCTGACCGGTGCCGAGGCCGCCCTGCGGCTGGCGAGCACGGGCCCCAATCGGTTGGTGCCCGAGCGAGCGACGACGAACCGGTTGCGGCGACTCCTCAAGCCACTGCTGGACCCGATGGTCCTCATGCTGCTGATCGCCGCGCCCGTCTACGTCGTCATCGGGGACTACATCGATGCGATCGTCGTCCTCATCGCCCTCGTGCCCATCGCGGCCGTCGGGTGGTTCCTCGAGCGACGAGCGGAGCGAGCGCTCGAGCGGCTCCGTTCCCTGACCACGCCGACGACCATCGTCTGGAGGGATGGCCGCTACGCCACGATCCCGGCCGGGGAACTGGTCCCGGGCGACCTCGCCGCCTTCGTCGAGGGGGACGTCATCGCGGCCGATGGCCGCGTGGTCGATGCGACACAGCTCATGACCGACGAGTCCGCCCTCACCGGCGAGTCACTCCCGGTCGCCAAGTCCACCACCCAGCAGGAGACCGAGGTCTTCGCCGGGACCACGGTCGTCTCCGGGCGCGGCCTCGTCCGGATCACGACGACGGGTGCCGCAACCCGCTACGGGCAGATCGGACGCCTCGTCGGCAGCATCAAGCAGCCGCCCACCCCACTGCAGCGGATCGTCGCCCGGCTGGTCCGCTGGATGGGCGTCGTCGCGGTCGTCTGCTGCACGGCCGTGGTCGGCATCGAGCTCTGGCGAGGGAGCGATCCCGGAGCGGCCGTGATCGCCGGGGTCAGCCTGGCCATCGCGGCGATCCCCGAAGAGTTCCCCATGGTCTATGCCCT
>DATHYZ010000215.1:0-2760 GCA_035458865.1 Candidatus Limnocylindrales bacterium | reverse complement strand
TCATCCTCAGATTGGTGCACAGGGTGGGAATCGGGTCGCGCATCGTCGGGACGCGCGGCGCCCGGGTCGCTTGGTTCGGGTCCGCGCGGTGTCTAGTTGCGCAGCGGCGGCTGTCGCACGCCGCCGGGTCGCGGGCGCGGGTCGCCGGGCGCGGGGCCGCGAGGACGCCGACCAGCGGGTACGCGCTCGGGGGTGTGGTGCCCAGGCCGGGACTTGAACCCGGATGAGTTGCCTCATACGCCCCTCAAACGTACGCGTATACCAATTCCGCCACCTGGGCCCGCTCGCGAGGCTCGCGATCCCTGAGGGATGAGGTGATGGTACCGAGGACGGGATTTGAACCCATACGGGCCTTACAGCCCACTAGCTCCTGAGGCTAGCGCGTCTACCAGTTCCGCCACCTCGGCGTGGGATCGGAGCTTTCGACCGATTCGCGCACGCTCACCGGCCGTCAGCGAGGCGCCATGCTACCACATCGTAGAAGCGGTCGGCCGTCTCGCTGATGAGCCGCGGAGACGGTCCGGTGAGGGCCGCAGAGGCCACCACGACCTCGTCCCGGAAGGCCAGCGGGAGCATCGGCTGACTGGCCTGGAGATACGCCTGCAGCTCGCGGAACGCGGGCAGCCGCTCCTCCACCGATCCGGGCTTGCGAGCCGCCTCGAGGAGCCGGTCGAGGGACGGATCCTGGAGCCCCGAGAGGTTGGCGCCCTCGTTGATGGACTGGGTCGACGCGAGCAGCGGGTAGAGGTCCGGATCGAGACCGAGCGCGAGCTCGACGACCGCGGCCTCGAAGTCCCCCGCCTCCACTCGGGCAGCGAGCTCCGTGGTCGGCAGGTGCACGACGGTCACCGTGATGCCGATGGCCCGCCAGTCCGATGCGACCGCCTCGGCGGCGACGTAGGTCGCCCGGTTCGCGGTCTCGTCGGGAGCGAGCAGCTCGATCGTCCCGTCGGCGCTCACACCCGGGATCGACCATCCCGACCCGGACGCCCGCCAGCCACCTGCCGCAAGGAGCTTTCGCGCGGCTGCCGGGTCGTAGGCGATGGGCTCGCTCGCCGCCGCGTCGAAGGCCCACGATCCCGGTGGGATCGGCGCGTCCGCTCGCACTCCCAGGCCGGAGAAGGTGGTCCCGACGAGCTTGTCCCGGTCGATGGCCGAGAGCAGGCCCCGCCGGATCCGGGCGTCGCGGAACGTCGCCCGGGTCGGGTGGACGTCGAGCAGCACCGTCGTAAGCGTGGTCGTGGGGTACCGGATCAGGTGGAACGCCGGGTCGCTCGCCACCGCGATGGCGTCGCCCGGCGGCAGGCCCGCGGCGGCGTGGACCGTTCCGTCGGCGAGCGCCTCGGCGAGCTCGGCCGGGGTCGAGTAGAACTCGAGCTCGATGTGGCGCAGGTACGGCGTCGGCCGGTCCGGCACCAGGGTCGGCGAAGCGGTGGCCAGGGAGTCGACGGCCGAGGAGAGGGGCTGCGGCTCCTCATCCGCGGTCACGAGCTCCGGCGCGAACGCCTCCAACTGTGCCCGACTGGCGCTCCATGAGACGACCCAGTACGGTCCCGACCCCACCGGTTGCTGGTTGAACGGGTGGGTCGGCAACAGCTCGACCGGCACGTCCCCGAGGATGTGGCTCGGGGCGATGGGCTGCGTGGCGGCGTACAGGAACCCCCCGATGGGATCCCCGAGGGTGAAGCTGACGGTACGGTCATCGATGATCCGGGCGGTCACGTCCCGCCAGGACGCACCGCCCGGGCCCATGTAGTCATCGTCCTTGAGGGCCGCCACGGTGAACAGGACATCCCGGGCGGTGACCGGCTCGCCATCGTGCCAGAGGGCATCGTCGCGAAGGACGAACGTCCAGGTGGTGCCCGCCTCGTCGACGGACCAGCGCTCTGCCAGGTCACCGACCAGGGAGCCGTCGGGGCCCAGGCGGACCAGCCCCGAGAAGACGAGCCGCACCAGCGCCCGATCGGCCGGGGTCACCGCCGCGAACGGGCTCACCGCCGACGGACGACCGACCATGCCCTCCCGGTAGGCCGGCTCGGACGGGAACGTCGGGCCGGGGTCGGGGATCCCGACATCGGGCCGTGCCACGGTCGGCAGGGCGAGCGCCAGGGTCAGGATGCCGAGGATCGCGAGGAGCCCGGTGATGACGACGTGGTCGCGGTTGATCATCGACAGGGCAGCACCGATCGAGTGGCGGGGCGGGTGGCGGCGTTGCGGGCCTGGAGCATCGCTCCTCCATGTCAGGCTGGCGGCCGGTCGTGCCGGTGGCGACGGGCGGACCCGTCAGCGCTCCCGGTTGGGGGGCCTGGGGGGCACAGGTCCTGCGCCCAGCCAGCCTAGACCGACCAGCCCCTTCGGTTGTGACGCGACCCGCCCGGGCCACGCCTCACGCCAGCAGGAAGATCGTCAGCGAGAAGAGGACGAACAACGCGGCGAGGATGATCGTGAAGCGGTAGAGGGTCTTCTCGATGCCTCGGCGGCTGCGATAGACGGCGGAGTCACCGCCGAAGGCAGCAGACAGGCCGGTACCCCGGGCCTGGAGCAGGATGGCGACGACGAGCGCGCCGGCGACGATGATCTGGCCGAAGGCCAACACGGGATTCACGTTGCGTCGTGTTCCTCAATGGGACGGGCAGCCGGGGGATGGTAGCACAGGGTCCCCACTCCCCTAGCCTGCCGGCCGGCCGGCCGTGCCCTGGGCAGCCACCGAGGCGATGGCCGCCTCGATCCGTGCCGGATCACCAAGGTAGCGGTGCGATC
>DATHYZ010000214.1:0-4068 GCA_035458865.1 Candidatus Limnocylindrales bacterium | reverse complement strand
GCTCGCCGGCAGGCGGGGTGGCACCCGCCCCGATGCCATCACGCCCTCGCTGGCGGGCCTCGTGGGGGCGCTAGACTAGCCGCACGTTCCCCAGGCGACCGCGTGGTGGCGGCCGCCCATCGTCCTTGAGCAGCAGGGGAGTCCCGATGACGAGCGACCCGCGTCCGCGGATCAAGATCACCTACGCCACGCTCCGCGCCGACAACGAGGAGCTGCACGAGGCCTACGACCAGGGTGTCGAGCGCGCGCGCGCCCGCCTTGGCAAGAGCCACCAGAACCTCATCGCGGGGCGCGAGCGGGGCGGCGACGGGGAGTCCGAGCTCCGGTCGCCCATCGACTCGGACATCCTCGTCGGGCGCTTCGCCCGCGGCACCCGGGCCGACGCCGCGGACGCCGTCGCGGCCGCCAGGGCGGCCCAGCCGGCCTGGGCCGCCACGCCCTGGGACGAGCGGATCGCCATCCTCCGCCGGGCCGCCGACCTGATCAGCGAGCGGCAGATGGAGTACGGCGCCCTCATGGCGCTCGAGGTCGGCAAGTCCCGCCTCGAGGCGCTCGGGGAGGTCGAGGAGTCGGCCGATCTGGTCCGCTACTACTGCCAGACGGCCGAGGACAACGGCTTCTACGACCATCCCATGGACAGCGGCGGCGTGGCCGGCGTCCACACCCGCTCGGTCCTGCGGCCGCACGGCGTCTTCGCCGTCATCAGCCCGTTCAACTTCCCGATGGCCCTCTCGGCCGGCCCCTCATCCGCGGCCATGCTCGCCGGCAACACGGTCGTCTTCAAGCCGGCGACCGCCAGCTCCATGAGCGCGATCACGCTCATGGAGGCCTACCGGGACGCGGGCGTGCCGGACGGCGTGATCAACCTCGTCATGGGGCCCGGCGAGACCGTCGGGGCGGAGCTGCGCGAGAACCCCGGGATCGATGGGATCGTCTTCACCGGCTCGTATGAGGTGGGCTTCGACCTCTACCGCACGTTCTCGACCCGCTACCCCCGGCCCTGCATCGTCGAGATGGGCGGCAAGAACCCGGCCATCGTGATGCGCTCGGCTGACCTCGACGAGGCCGCCGACGGCATCGTCCGGTCAGCCTTCGGGTTCGGTGGCCAGAAGTGCTCGGCCAACAGCCGCGTCTACGTCGACCGGTCGGTCCACGACGAGCTCGTCCGGCTGCTCGTGGAGAAGACCGAGAAGATCGTCATCGGCGATCCGCTCCGGCGCGAGGTCTTCCTCGGGCCCATCATCGACCAGCGCGCCGTGGATCGGTGGACCCAGGCGGTCGCCGATGCCCGGACGGACGGCACCGTGTACATCGGCGGGGAGCACCTGACCGACGGCGACCTGGGGCGCGGCAACTTCGTCGAGCCGACGGTCGTCGGCGGGCTGCCGGCGAGCCATCGCCTCTTCCAGGACGAGCTCTTCGCGCCCTTCACCGCCGTCCACCCGATCGACTCGCTCGACGAGGCGCTGACCCTCGCCAACGACAATCTCTATGGCCTCACCGCGGGCGTCTACTCGGAGGACCCGGCCGAGGTCCAGACCTTCCTGGATCGCATCCAGGCGGGCGTGCTCTACGTCAATCGCCGGGCCGGCGCCACCACCGGGGCGTGGCCGGGCCAGCAGCCGTTCGGGGGCTGGAAGGGCTCCGGCTCGACCGGCAAGAGCGGCCTGGGGATGTACTACGTCGCCCAGTTCCTGCGGGAGCAGAGCCACACCGTCGTCGACTGACGGCCCCGCCGTCCCCGCGACTCCGACGCCCGGTCGCATGGCCGGGCGTCGCTGCGCCCGCGCCGTCGTGGACGAGGTCAGCCCGCCACGAGCGCGACGGCGATCGCCGTCGTGAGCGCGAAGAGCGCGCCGAAGAGGACCAGCGGGGCGACCTGGCGGAGCTGGGCGTAGTGGCCGGCGCTGTTGACGATCGAGTAAAGGACGGCCCCGAAGGCCAGCAGGAGCGTCGCCGTCCCGGCCTCGCTGCCGGCCAGCGTCAGGGCCCCGCCGGCGGCGAGCAGGGCCGCCATGCCCAGCTCGGCCGCGATGTGGAACCGGATCGCCCGGGGTTCCGTGACGAGCTCCGGTACCGCGCCACGGACGACGTTGCCCAGCCAGATCACGACGACCAGCGCGGAGAGGACGAGGGCATAGCCCGCGGCGAGCGTCGACATGGGCTGGACGGTAGGGGCTCCGAGCCCGGGCGCCACAGGGCCGGGCGGCCCATGACCGGCCGGCCGACGGGCGCACGCGTGCGACGTCGGCGCGACGCCGGGCCCCCGCCCGGAGCGTGGCCTCGGCTATACTCGCTATGCAAGTTGCATAAGAGCTATGCGCCTCGCATGCCGGGCCCACCCCGGACGGGTGGAGGCGCGATCCCGAGGGAGGATCCGTGACCGCACCCGCGCTGCAGGCGCGTCCCGTGCCGAGCATCGTGACCGATCTGCCGGGCCCCAAGGCCCGTGCCCACATCGATTTCGACCACGCCTGGACCAGCCCGAGTCTCCCGCGCGCCTACCCGATCGTCCCGGTCCGCGGCTGGGGCTGCACCGTCGAGGACATCGACGGGAACCTGTTCCTCGACTTCGCGGCCGGCATCGCGGTCAACTCGACGGGCCACTCCCACCCGCGGATCGCCGCTGCCATCGCCCGCCAGGCCGAGTCGCTCATCCACTTCAGCGCCTCGGACTTCTACCTGCCCATCTACGCCCAGGCCGCAGCCGAGCTGGCCCGCATCGCCCCGATGTCGGGACCGACGCGGGCGTTCATCGGCAACAGCGGCGCGGAGGCCGTCGAAGCGGGCCTCAAGCTGGCCCGCTATCACACGGGCCGGTCGAACGTCATCGCGTTCCTCGGCGCCTTCCACGGACGGACCTTCGGGGCGCTCAGCCTGACGGCGAGCAAGGCCAAGTACCACGCCCACTTCGGACCGCTGCTCCCAGGCGTCTACCACGTGCCCTTCGGCAGTGCCGGTCTGGACGAGATCGAGTCGCGCGTCTTCAAGCGCCTGATGCCGGCCGACGAGTTCGCCGCGATCGTCGTCGAGCCGATCCAGGGCGAGGGCGGGTACGTCGTCCCGGAGGACGACTTCCTGCCGAGGCTCCGCGAGCTCTGCGACCGCCATGGCATCCTCCTCATCGCCGACGAGGTCCAGTCCGGCGCTGGACGGACCGGCCGGATGTGGGCGGTCGAGCATTGGGGGGTCGAGCCGGACATCCTGCTGACGGCCAAGGGCATCGCCTCGGGGATGCCGATCGGGGCGATGATCGCCCGCGCCGAGCTGATGGTCTGGGGGCCCGGTGCCCACGGCTCGACCTATGGTGGCAACCCGGTCGCGCTGGCCGCGCTCATGGAGACCGTGGCGTTGCTGGAGGGTGGTCTCATCGCCAACGCCGCCGAGCGTGGGCGCCAGGCCCAGGAGGAGCTCGGCATCCTCGTCGATCGCTACCCGGGCATCGTCCGCGAGGTCCGCGGCCGGGGCCTGATGATCGGCATCCAGTTCGACTCCGGCGACACGGCCGAGGCGGTCCAGCTCGCGGCCTTCCGCCGGGGGCTCCTCGTCCTGGAGGCCGGGGACGACGCCGTCCGGATGTCGCCGCCGCTCGTGGTGACCCAGGACGAGATGGCGACCGCCGTCGCCGTCTTCGCCGACGCGGTCGAGGAGGTCGCGCTCCACCACCGCGAGGCCGTCGCCGCGGTCCACAAGGCGGCGCTCGAGGGCCTGCTCGACGAGGAACCCGAATCGGCGGGGTGACGCGGGCCGCTCGCCGGGCGGCGGGCGGCCAGGACGACGGACCCATGGAGGAGGACGCCGCGTGACCCACAAGGTGGCCTCGATGCGCGACGCGATCGCCGAGATCGTGCGCGACGGCGACACCGTCGCCATCGAGGGCTTCACGCACCTGATCTCGGTCGCCGCGGGCCACGAGATCATCCGCCAGCGCAAGCGGGACCTCGTGCTGGCCCGGATGACCCCGGACGTCATCTACGACCAGATGGTCGCCGCCGGCGTCGCCCGCAAGCTGGTGTTCAGCTGGCTCGGCAACCCCGGCGTCGGCGGGCTGCACGCGATCCGCCGGGT
>DATHYZ010000213.1:0-15827 GCA_035458865.1 Candidatus Limnocylindrales bacterium | reverse complement strand
CGCACGCCAGCGTCGCTCGCCCGCGATGAGCTGGTAGCGATTCGGACCGATCGGACGGACCAGGATCGGCTGCAGGACGCCATGCTCGCGGATCGACGCGGCGAGCTCGCTGAGCGAGACCTCGTCGAACTGGATGCGCGGCTGATTCGGATTCGGCTCGATCCGGTCGAGCGGGACGACCCGCACGCCCTGGGTCGGACCGGAGGCGTCAGGGGAGAGGAGGCTGATGATCGCGGGCGAGAGCTCGCGATCCTCGGACAGTCGTCGCGCGGCGGTCGCGCGGAAATCAGGTCTGGACAAGTCCCAACACCTCCTTCGCCAGCTCGCGGTAGGCGCGAGCGGCCTCGGACGAACTCGCGTACTCGGTGATCGGTCGACCGACCAGCGGAGCCTCCCCGAGGCGGACCGTCGTCTTGACGATCGTCTCGAAGACGTGGTGGTCGCCGACGACGCGCATCTCGTCGAGCATGTCCTTGGCCAGGTTGGTGCGGCCGTCGTAGAAGGTCGGCAGCAGCCCCAGGATCCGCAGCTCGCGGTTCAGCTTGTGGCGGATCGTGTTGATGACCTTGACCAGGTTGTTCAGGCCCTTCATCGCGTAGTACTGCGTCTGGACCGGGATGATGACGCTGTCCGATGCGACGAGACCGTTGACGGTCAGGAGCCCCAGGTTCGGTGGGCAGTCGATGAGCACGAAATCGTAGAGGTCCTCGATGTGGCCCTCGAAGGCCTCGCGGAGGATCGACTCGCGACCGAGCATCGTGAACAGCTCACCCTCGGTCGAGGCGAGGTCGATGTTCGCCGGCGCGACGTCGATACCCGGCACGTCGGTCGTGATAACGACGTCGGCGAGCCCGGCCTGCCCGTCCGACAGGACGTCGGCCATCGTCCGCTCGACGACGTTCAGGTTGATGCCGAGTCCGGCCGTCAGGTTCGCCTGCGGATCCATGTCGACGCAGAGCACGCGATGACCCAGCTCAGCGAGCGCACCGGCCAGGTTGATGGCCGTCGTCGTCTTGCCGACGCCTCCCTTCTGGTTGGCGATCGCGATCACGTTGGTCACTCGGGTCTCACCTCGGCGCATCTGGGGTCGTCGAACGAACGATCTGGAACGACGGTTCGGAGTGGGCATCCTACCCCAGTGTCGGCGTGGATACACGCGGTTATCCACAACAGAGGCGATTCATCCACCATTCCTGTGGATAAGCGCGCGGCTCGAGCGGTCCGCCCGCACTCGCGCGATGGATCGCCAGCGTTCGACGGTGCATCGACGGCGCATCGAGCGCCGCGACAGCGCGGAACCGCCGGATGCGCCCGCTATGATGGTTCACGGCCCGCTGTCCTTGCGCAAGGACAGCTCCCGGAGGGGCGTGGTCCCGGGAAGGAAAGGAGCGAGCGCCCGTGCGCATGTCCAACGAGGAGCGGATCCAGCGCCTGAGCCGGATGCGCGATGAGGCGCAGCTCGGTGGGGGAGCGGCCCGGATCGAGCGCCAGCACGAGATGGGCAAGCTGACGGCGCGGGAACGGATCGAGCTGCTCGTGGACCCTGGTTCGTTCCAGGAGCTCGACGCCTTCGTCACGCACCGGGCGACCGAGTTCGGTCTCGAGGAGCAGCAGATCCTGGGCGACGGCGTCGTCACCGGCCACGGCACGATCGACGGCCGCCTGGTGTTCGTCTTCAGCCAGGACTTCACCGTCTTCGGCGGGTCCCTCTCGGAGACCTACGCCGAGAAGATCTGCAAGATCATGGACCTGGCCATGAAGGTGGGCGCTCCGGTCATCGGTCTCAACGACTCCGGGGGAGCCCGCATCCAGGAAGGGGTCGCATCCCTCGCGGGGTACGCCTTCATCTTCACCCGCAACGTCCTCGCGAGCGGTGTCATCCCCCAGATCTCGGTGATCATGGGGCCCTGCGCGGGTGGCGCCGTCTACTCACCGGCGATCACCGACTTCACGATCATGGTCGAGGGCACGAGCTACATGTTCGTGACCGGACCCAATGTCGTGCGAACGGTGACCCACGAGGAGGTCGACTCGGAGTACCTGGGCGGCGCGCTGACCCACACGACGAAGAGCGGCGTCGCGCACCTGGCCGCCCGCGACGAGGCCGAGGCACTCGAGCAGGTCCGCCGGATCCTCGCCTTCCTGCCCCAGAACAATCTCGAGGATCCCCGGATCGCCCCCACCCAGGATCCGTCCGATCGGATGGATCCCGCGCTCGACACGATCGTGCCCGAGGACCCGCAGAAGCCGTACGACATGCACGACGTCATCACCCGGGTCGTCGACGACGGGGAGTTCCTGGAGATCCAGCCGGGCTGGGCACAGAACATCCTCATCGGCTTCGCCCGACTCGGTGGACGCAGTGTCGGCATCGTGGCCCAACAGCCGGCGGTCCTCGCTGGAGCGCTCGACATCGATTCGTCCGTCAAGGCCGCGAGGTTCGTGCGGACCTGCGACGCGTTCAACGTCCCGCTGGTGACCTTCGTCGACGTCCCCGGCTTCATGCCCGGCGTGAACCAGGAGCACGGCGGCATCATCAAGCATGGCGCCAAGCTGCTGTACGCCTACTGCGAGGCGACCGTCCCGAAGCTGGCCGTCATCACCCGCAAGGCCTACGGCGGTGCCTACGACGTCATGAGCAGCAAGCACGTCCGCGGCGACCTCAACTTCGCCTGGCCGTCGGCCGAGATCGCGGTCATGGGCGCCGAGGGAGCCGTCAACATCATCTTCCGGGACGCGATCGCCAAGGCCGTCGATCCGGTCGAGGAGCGGCGGCGCCTCGTGGAGGAGTACGAGTCCGGGTTCAGCAATCCGTACATCGCGGCCTCCCGCGGCTACGTCGACGAGGTCATCCTTCCGTCCGAGACGCGGCCGCGACTCATCCGAGGCCTCGAGATCCTGTCCGACAAGCGCGAGACGAACCCCCCGAAGAAGCATGGCAACATCCCCCTCTAGCGTGTCGTTGCGCAAAGACAGCCGGGCCGCCGCGCCGTCGGGGGACCGGCGATGACCGACCGCCCGCGACCCTTCGCTCGGGTCCTCATCGCCAACCGCGGGGAGATCGCCGTCCGGATCATCCGGGCATGCCGCGAGCTCGGGATGGCATCGGTCGCCGTCTACTCGGACGCCGACGCCGCCGCCAGTCACGTCCGCCTGGCCGACGAGGCGGTCCGCATCGGTCCGCCGGCGCCGACCGAGAGCTACCTGCGGATCGATCGGATCGTCGAGGCCGCGCTCGAGACGGGCGCCGAGGCGATCCACCCGGGCTACGGGTTCCTGGCCGAGCGGGCCGCCTTCGCCAAGGCCTGCGAGGACGCCGGCATCGTCTTCGTCGGCCCCTCGTCCAGCTCCATCGAGGCGCTCGGCGACAAGCTCGCCGCGCGGCGGACCGCCGCCGAGGTCGGGGTGCCGTCGGTGCCGGGAACGCTGGAGCCCGTCCCCGTGGACCGCCCGGACGCCGTCGAGAAGATCGTCGAGCGGGCCGCCGAGATCGGCTTCCCGGTGATGGTCAAGGCGGCCGCGGGGGGTGGGGGACGAGGCATGCGCCGCGTGGATCGTCCCGAGGACCTGCCAGCCGCCCTGGCTGCGGGCTCGGCCGAGGCGGCGGCGGCTTTCGGGGACGGCTCCGTCTACATCGAACGGGTCATCCAGCCTGCCCGCCACATCGAGGTGCAGCTCCTGGGCGACGCCTCCGGGACGGTCGTCGCCCTCGGCGAGCGCGACTGCTCGATCCAGCGGCGGCATCAGAAGCTCGTCGAGGAGGCGCCGGCGCCGGGCCTCTCGACCGACCAGCGGCACCGACTCCACGAGCTCGCGATCCGGGTCGCCGCCGCCGCGGGTCTCCGCAACGCGGCCACCTGCGAGTTCCTCTTTGACGGCAGGCGGGAGTTCTACTTCCTCGAGGTCAACACCCGCCTCCAGGTGGAGCACGGCGTCACGGAACTCGTCTCGGGGCTCGACATCGTCCATGAGCAGTTCTGGCTGGCCGCGGGAGAACCCCTGTCCCAGCGGGCCCTTGCTGCGGCCGAGCGCGCCGCCACTCCGACGAGCCACGCGATCGAGGCACGGATCGCCGCCGAGGACCCGGCCCGGGCGTTCGCGCCGACCCCGGGCCGGATCAGCCGCTGGGTCATGCCGGCCGGCCCGGGGATCCGGGTCGACACCGGCATCGAGGCAGGGGACCGGGTCCCGCCGGAGTACGACAACCTCATCGCGAAGCTGATGGTCCACGCAGCCGACCGCCCGGCCGCGATCGACCGGCTGCGGCGCTCGCTCGACGAGACCGAGATCGGCGGCATCCAGACGACGGTGCCGTTCCATCGATTCGTGGCTGACGATGCCGCCTTCGGCGCCGGTGACCTGTCAACGGACTTCGTCGGCGACCGCTGGGACGGCCAGGCCCACCAGGCCAGGGCAGTCCGGGTCGGTCTCCTGGCGGCAGCCCTCGACCACTTCTCAGGCGACGCGGAGCGCGATGGTCCCGTCAGCCCGGGCGCCGGCCCGGCTCGAGGTCCAGGGGGCGAGGGGCGGGACGGCCACGATGGGCGCGACCGGCCGCTGGCGGACCGTCCCGCATCGTGGAGGGTCGCTGCCCTCGCGGCCGGGAGGGATCGATGGCCCAGGTGATCCCGTCCGGGCGGGGGCTCCGGGTGCGGCCCGGCCGGAGGAGCCAGGTGGCCGGGGTGGACCCGATCGTGGCGGCTCCGCCGGATCCGCCCGGATCGATCGACGACCCCGTGCGGGGCCCGAGCGGCTCCGGGCTGCTCGTCGACGGCACGCTGGAGGATGTTCGGCTGGAGCGTCGCGGGCCGGACCGCGCCCAGCTCCGATGGGCGGAGGACCCGGGACCGGCCGCCCGGGTGGTCTTCATCGGTGGGCCCGTCCTCGGACCGGACGGCGTGACCCGCCAGGAGGTCCTGGTCGACGGATGGCGGGTCGAGGTGGAACTCGAGGATGAGCGCCGGGCGGCCCTCCGCGAACGCGCCCGCCGGGCCGCGGAGGCGGTCGGCCACGGCGGGCCGACCGAGGTCCGCTCGGTCTTCCCTGGTCGCGTCGTGTCGGTCGCGGTCGCCACGGGCGATCCGGTCGTCGCCGGCCAGCCCCTGCTCGTCATCGAGGCGATGAAGATGCAGAACGAGCTGCGCTCGCCACGGGAGGGCCGGGTCGCCCAGGTGGAGGTCGGTCCGGGGACGAAGGTCGACGTCGGCGACCTCCTCCTCGCCATCGAGTAGGCTCCGCACATGAGCCCATCGGATCCGGGCCGCGAGCGCTGGCGCGAGACGACGAGGAAGAAGGCGGTGGCCGCGGCGCCTGAGCGGCGTGACCGCTTCAGCACGACGTCGGACATCGAGGTCGGCGACCTGTACACGCCGGCCGACATCGCCGACCTGGACGAGGATCGGGACCTCGGCCGCCCGGGCGAGTACCCATTCACCCGGGGCGTCCAGGCCACGATGTACCGGAGTCGCCTCTGGACCATGCGCCAGTACGCGGGGTTCGCCTCGGCCGTCGAGACCAACCGGCGGTTCCGGTATCTGCTGGAGCAGGGCCAGACCGGCCTGTCGGTCGCCTTCGATCTGCCGACCCAGATGGGCTTCGACTCCGATGCCCCGGAGTCCGAGGGCGAGGTCGGGCGGGTCGGCGTGCCGATCGACTCGCTGGCCGACATGGAGGTCCTGCTCGACGGACTTCCGCTCGGCCAGGTGAGCACGTCGATGACCATCAACGCCACGGCCCCGATCCTCCTGGCGCTCTATGTCACGGTGGCCGAGCGGCAGGGGGTGGACCGAGCGCGGATCGCCGGGACGACGCAGAACGACATCCTCAAGGAGTACATCGCGCGCGGGACGTACATCTTCCCGCCCCGGCCGTCGATGCGCCTGGTCACCGACGTCTTCGAGTTCTGCGCCCGCGACCTGCCACGCTGGAACACCATCAGCATCAGCGGGTACCACATGCGGGAGGCCGGGGCGACCGCCGCCCAGGAGCTCGCCTTCACGCTCGCCGACGGCATCGCCTACGTCGAGGCGGCCGTGGCCCGCGGGCTCGACGTCGACGAGTTCGCCGGTCGGCTGTCCTTCTTCTTCGCTGCCTGGAGCGACCTCCTGGAGGAGGTGGCCAAGTTCCGCGCCGCCCGCCGCATGTGGGCCCGGATCATGCGGGAACGGTTCGGCGCTTCGGACCCGCGCTCGATGCTCTGCCGCTTCCACGTCCAGACGGCCGGCTCGTCGCTGACGGCCCAGTCGATCGACAACAACGTCGTGCGGACGACGATCCAGGCGCTCGCTGCCGTGCTCGGTGGGGCCCAGAGCCTCCATACGAACTCGCGCGACGAGGCCTTGGCGCTGCCGACCGAGGAGGCGGCCCGCCTCGCACTCCGGACCCAGCAGATCATCGCCCACGAGGCCGGGGTCACCGAGACGCCGGATCCGCTCGCCGGCTCCTACTACGTGGAGAGCCTGACCAACCAGCTGGAGATGGCCGCCCGCGCCTACCTCGACGAGATCTCGGCGATGGGGGGGACCCTGGCCGCGATCGAGGGCGGGTTCCAGCAGCGGCAGATCCAGGAGGCCGCCTACCGGGTCCAGCAGGAGATCGAGTCGGGCGACCGCATCGTCGTCGGGGTCAACCGCTTCCGGGACGAGGCGTCGGTGAGCCCGCCGATCCAGCGCATCGACCCCGAGGGTGAGCGGCGGCAGGTGGGATCGGTCCAGAGGGTCCGCGCCGAGCGTGACCCGGCGGCCTGGGAACGGGCGCTGGCCCGCCTCGAGGAGGCCGCCCGCGGCGAGGAGAACCTCATGCCCCCCCTGCTGGAGGCGGTCGCCGCCTACGCCACCGTCGGCGAGATCTCCGATCGACTGCGGTTGGTCTGGGGCACTCACCGCGAGCTCATCACCGTCTGATGGCGACGGCCGGGCGGTCCACCTCGTGACCGCGAACCCGCGTACCCTGCCGTTCTACGAGCGGTCCGGCTTCCGGATCCTCGCCGCCGTCCAGCCGGAGCGCGGACGGCAGCCGCTCTGGTCGCTGTGGAGGGATCCCCGCCGATGAACGCCGCCGTTCCCGAGTCGGTCCGCCGCATCGGGCGGATCCATCACATCGCCGTGGTCGTGGCCGGCATGGACGCCGCCCTGGACTTCTGGCAGGAGACCCTGGGTCTCGAGCTGGAGACGGTCATGCCCATCCCGACGGACCACGTGGAGATCGCCTTCCTGCCCGTCGGGGAGGTCAAGATCGAGCTCGTCAGGCCGACCGACGACACCACCGGCGTCGCCCGGTTCCTGGATGCCAAGGGCGAGGGCTTCCACCATGTCTGCTTCGAGGTGCCGAACCTCGCGGAGGCGCTCCTTCGCCTGGAGATCGACGGGATCGAGCTGATCGACAGCGCACCGCGGAAGGGCGCCGAGGGACCGGTCGCGTTCCTCCACCCGAAGAGCTGCCACGGCGTCCTGGTCGAGCTCATCGAGGCGCCCGGCGGCCCGGCCTGGGACGCCCTCGGCTACTGACGGCCCCAGCCGCGTCCCGACCCGGCAGGTCTGCTCCGACGCCATCGCCGGCCCGCGGGGAAGCACCGGTCCGCTACCATCACCGGGTCCGGTCGCCCCAGGGCCCCCGGCGCCAGGCAGCGAACAGGGGAGGGAGCCATGCTCGGAGAAGGACGTCGCCCGACCGGGGTCACGGTGGTGGCCGTGCTCGCGGCGCTCGGGGGGATCGCGCCGCTGGCCTTCGGCATCGTGTCGCTCATCGGGTCCGCGGCCACCCTGCTGAGCACGGCTGACTCGCCGGCCCTGCCCATCGCGATCATGGGGGTCATCTACCTCGTGATCGCAGCGGCCCACTTCTTCGTGGCCTGGGCACTGGCCGACCTTCGCTCCTGGGCCTGGTGGGTGGCCGTCCTCATCGCCGGCGGGCAGGTCGTCGTGAACGTGCTGGCCGCCCTCGGCGGCAACGTCGGCTGGGCGCAGGCCATCGGCGGGTCGCTCATCCCGCTCGTCGTCGTGCTCTACCTGTTCCGGGCCCCGGTCCGATCCGCCTTCGGGCGATGACACCCCGGTCGGTCGGCCGATGGCCGACCGACCGCCCGAGGCAGGCGATGGGCCGAGCCGGCTGGGCTCAGCCTCGGTAGCCGGCGTCCCTGAGCAACGTCGGCAGCTCGGCGGGGGAGCCGGCGACCTGGATGCCCGCTGCCTCGAGCGCGGCGATCTTGTCTGCGGCCGTCCCTCGGCCGCCCGAGATGATCGCTCCGGCGTGGCCCATCCGCTTGCCCTCGGGCGCCGTCCGACCGGCGATGAAGGCGGCCATCGGGACACCCTGGAGGTGCTCCGCCGCCCACGCGGCGGCCTCCTCCTCGGCCGAGCCGCCGATCTCGCCGATGAGGATGATCGCCTCCGTCTCGGGGTCCTCGGCGAACAGCTTGAGGACGTCGAGGAAGGTCGTGCCGATGATCGGGTCGCCCCCGATGCCCACGCATGTGCTCTGGCCGATCCCGGCATCGGTCATCGCCTGGACCGCCTCGTAGGTCAGCGTGCCGGACCGGCTGACGACGCCGACCCGGCCCTCGTGATGGATCGAGCCAGGGATGATCCCGACCTTGGCCCGGCCGGGCGAGGTGGCGCCGGGGCAGTTCGGGCCGATGAGCCGGGCGCCGGCCTGGCGGACGACCTCGACGACCGGGAGCATGTCGAGCGCCGGGATGCCCTCGGTGATGCAGAAGACCGTCGAGATGCCCGCCCCCACGGCCTCGAGGACCGCGTCAGGCGCGCCGGCGGCCGGAACGAAGATGCACGACGTGTTGGCGCCCGTCTGGGCGACCGCCTCGGCGACCGTGTCGAAGACCGGGACGCGGTTCTCCAGGGCGTGCAGGCCACCCTTGCCGGGGGTCATCCCGGCGACGATGTTGGTCCCGTACTCGAGCATCTGGCGCGAATGGAACTCGCCTTCGCGTCCGGTGATGCCCTGGACGACCAGCCGGGTGTCGCTGCCGATCAGGATGCTCATGCCGCCGAACCTCCCGCGGCCTGGGCCGCTGCGACAACCTTGGCTGCCGCCTCGTCGGCGTTCGTGCCGACGATGCGGACGACCATGGGCACCTCGCGCTCCTGGCGGGAGCGAGCCTCGATGAGCCCGCGGGCGACCTCGTCGCCCCGGGTGATGCCGCCGAAGATGTTGACCAGGATCGCCCGGACGTTCGGGTCGGTCAGGATCAGGCGCATCGCCGCCGCCACGCGGTCGGCCTTGGCCCCGCCGCCGATGTCCAGGAAGTTGGCCGGCTCGCCGCCGGCCCGGTTGACGAGGTCCATCGTCGTCATCGCCAGGCCGGCCCCGTTCACCATGCAGCCGATCGTGCCGTCGAGGTGGATGAAGCTGATGTCGTAGTGCCTGGCCTCGGCGTCGGCCGGATCCTCCTCGTCGAGGTCCCGGAGCAGCTCGAGATCGGGGTGCCGTGGCAGCGCCGAATCGTCGAGGGTGATCTTGGCGTCGAGGCAGGAGAGCCGTTCCACCTGGCCCTCGGGTCCGCGCTCGCGGACGATCGCCAGGGGATTGATCTCGACCAGGTCGGCATCGTTGACGAGCATCGTCGCGACCAGCCCCTTGGCGATGCGGACGAAGTCGCGGACGTCGCCGGCTCCCAGGCCGATCGCGAAGGCCAGCTCACGGGCCTGGTAGTCGAGCAGTCCGAGGAGGGGATGGGCCTCGGTCCGGTGGATCGCCTCGGGCGTCGTCCGGGCGACCTCCTCGATCTCGACGCCGCCCTCGGCCGAGGCCATCAGGACGATCCTCCGCGACGCCCGATCCAGGATGGCGCCCAGGTAGAACTCCTTGACGATGACGGCGGCCGGGCCCACGAGGACCTTGCGGACGGGGATGCCCTTGATCTCCATCCCGAGGATGCGGCCCGCGATGGCCTCGGCCTCGGCCGGTGACCCGGCCAGCTTGACGCCCCCGGCCTTGCCGCGCCCCCCGACGAGGACCTGAGCCTTGATGACGACGCGTCCGGCGCCGTCGGCGAGGTATCGCTCGGTGGCCTCGCGGGCCTCGCCCGGGGACCTGGCGACGGTCCACGGCGGGACCGGCAGACCCTGGGCGGCGAGCAGCGACTTGGCGTCGGCTTCCTGGATCTTCACGGGCGCACGACCTTCCGGGCTGGTGGTTCAGGGCGACCCAGATGGTACCGCGACCGCCTCCCCGGAGGCAGGACGTCGGCACGCGCTCCGACGGCCGGTCGTCCTGTCGTGGGGTGCCCGGTGGACCCGCATGAGACGGCCGGATGGACCGGATGACGACCTCGCGACCTGCCTAGAATGGGTCTCCGGGCGCATCGAGGCGTCCGCGGCCGGCCCAGGCCGGATCGCGGAGGCGACCGCGACCGCGTCCGCGCGGCGCCGGTCGGCTGCGCTAGGCTGATTCGACCCGGGCGACCGAGATCGAGGCAACGGAGGACCGATGCTGTTCCGCTACCGCGGGGGCGAGGGGATGCTCGCGTGGGCATTCCACCGGATCGCAGGTGTCGCCCTCTTCGCCTTCATCCTGCTGCACGTCCTCGACATCTGGCTGGCGGGCGCCAGCCCGGAGCTGTACGACGAGGTCCTGGCCATCTACGCGAGCCCCATCGGGCGGGTGCTCGAGACCCTCCTCGGGGCGGCCCTCCTGTACCACGCCCTCAACGGCCTGCGGATCATCATCATGGACTTCTGGCCGGCGATGACCCGCTACCACCGCCAGCTCTGGTACGCGAGCTGGATCGTCTTCTTCGTCCTCGGTCTGCCCGTCGCGTACCACATCATGGCCCCGGCCTTCGGACTGCCCCAGTTCCAGCAGATCCTGGGAGGCGCCTGATGGCCCCGACGACGCTCGCCGGACGCGCCCGCCCGAAGTCGGGCGGCTACGAGCTGGCGGTCTGGTACCTCATCCGGCTGACCGGCCTCGGGCTCTTCGTGACGGCCCTCGGCCACTTCATGATCACCCACGTGATCTTCGACCCGGCCGAGCAGACGGCCGACTGGATCGCCGCCGAGCGGTGGGGGAGCATCGCCTGGCGGACCGTGGACTGGCTCATGCTCACGTTCGTGACCTTCCACGCCTTCATGGGCATGCGCACGGTCGTCCAGGACTACGCCCGTGGTGGCGTCCGGACGATGCTGACGATGGCCCTCTACCTGGGCGCCTTCGTCATCTTCGCCATGGGCACGATCGTCGTGGTCACGATGCCCCTCCCGATCGAGTGACCCGCTGATGGAGCATCGATTCGACGCGGTCATCGTCGGCGCCGGCGGCGCCGGCCTGTGGGCCGCCCTCGAGCTGGCCAAGGCCGGCGTCCGCTCGGCGGTCCTCACCAAGCTCTATCCGACCCGCTCCCACACCGGCGCCGCCCAGGGTGGCGTGTGTGCTGCCCTCGGCAACCTCGAGGAGGACCACTGGGAGTGGCACATGTTCGACACCGTCAAGGGCGGTGACTACCTCGTCGACCAGGACGCGGCAGAGATCCTCGCCCGCGAGGCGATCGAGTGCGTGATCGAGCTCGAGCACATGGGCCTGCCGTTCAACCGGACGCCGGAGGGCCTGATCGACCAGCGCCGGTTCGGCGGCCACACCCGCAACTACGGCGAGGGCCCGGTCAAGCGCTCCTGCTTCGCTGCCGACCGAACGGGCCACATGATCCTGCAGACCCTCTATCAGCAGTGCATCAAGCACGGGGTGACGTTCTTCGACGAGTACCACGTCGTCGACCTCATCAGCGAGGGCGCTGACCTCGGGGAGGGCGGGCGCGTCGCCGGCGTCGTGGCCTACCGGATCGCCGACGGGTCGCTCGACACCTTCGCCGCCAAGACGGTCCTCCTGGCCACGGGCGGCTACGGGCGCCTCTTCCGGATCACCTCGAACGCCTGGTCGCTCACCGGCGACGGCATCGCCCTGGCCTACCGCCACGGCATCCCGGTCGAGGACATGGAGTTCTATCAGTTCCATCCGACCGGCATCATGGGACTCGGCGTCCTGCTGTCCGAGGCCGCCCGGGGCGAGGGTGGGGTCCTGCTCAACGGGCAGGGCGAGCGCTTCATGGAGCGCTACGCGCCGACGCTCAAGGACCTGGCGCCGCGGGACATGGTCAGCCGGGCGATCTATCTCGAGGTGCGTGACGGGCGTGGTGTCGACGGCAAGGACTACGTCCTGCTCGACGTGCGACACCTCGGCCGGGAGGTCATCGAGGAGAAGCTGCCGGACATCACCGACTTCGCCCGGGTCTACCTGGGCGTGGAGCCGCTGACCGAGCCGGTCCCCATCCAGCCGACGGCCCACTACTCGATGGGGGGCATCCCGAGCGACCTCCGGACCCGCGTGATCCGGGACGCCTCCAACACGGTGGTCCCGGGCCTCTACGCGGCCGGCGAGTGCGCCTGCGTGAGCGTCCACGGCGCGAACCGCCTCGGCACCAACTCCCTCGTCGACCTGCTGGTCTTCGGGCGCCGAGCCGGCCGCCAGATGGTCGAGGACGTCGCGGGTCTGACCCCGCCGGACGTTCCCCACGACGCGGTCGAGCCGGTCCGCGAGGAGCTCGCCGGCCTCCGGGCCGCGCCCCCGGTCGGGGGTGTCGAGTCGGCCTCCCGGATCCGCAAGGAGCTGGCCGACGTGATGATGGACAACGTCGGCGTCTTCCGGGACGAGACGCTCCTGAGCGCGGCCCGGGCCAAGGTCGCCGAGCTCCGCGAGCGCTACCGGTCCGTCCGGGCCCAGGACCAGGGCACGACCTTCAACACCGACCTGCTGGAGGCCCGGGAGCTCGGGTACCTGCTCGACTGCGCCGAGACGACCGTCGCCGCTGCGCTCGACCGCAAGGAGAGCCGCGGGGCGCACTCGCGCGAGGACTACCCCGAGCGGGACGACGTCCGGTTCCTCGCCCACAGCCTGGTGAGCCGGACCGCGGAGGGGCCCCGGGTCGACTACAAGCCGGTGACGATCACCCGGTTCGAGCCGAAGCCGCGGGTCTACTGAGATGCAGGTCGACCTCAGGATCCTCCGCTTCGACCCCGACCGCGATCCGAAGCCGCACTGGGAGCGCTACACGGTCGACGCCGATCCCATGGATCGCGTCCTGGACCTCCTCCACCGCATCAAGTACGAGCAGGACGGGACGCTCACCTTCCGCCGCTCCTGCGGCCACGGGATCTGCGGGTCCGACGCCATGCTCGTCAACGGTCGCAACCGACTCGCCTGCAAGATCCGGGTGGATCAGCTCGGGCGCAAGATCAGCGTCGCCCCGCTGCCCGGGCTGCCGGTGGTGAAGGACCTCGTCGTCGACATGGAAGGCTTCTTCGAGCGCTACCGGAGCGTCATGCCCTTCCTCGTCGCCGAGGGCCCGCCGCCCGACCGCGAGCGGTACCAGAGCCCCCACGACCGGTCCCGCTACGACGACACGACCAAGTGCATCCTCTGCGCAGCCTGCACCTCGTCGTGCCCGTCGTTCTGGGCCAAGGCGTCGTACGTCGGGCCGGCCGCCATCGTGAACGCCCACCGATTCGTCTTCGACTCCCGGGATGACGCACGCGAGGAGCGGCTGGAGATCCTGGCCGACAAGGACGGGGTCTGGCGATGCCGCACCATCTTCAACTGCACCGACGCGTGTCCGCGCGGGATCCGGATCACCCAGGCGATCCTCGAGATCTCCGAGGCGATCGTGGAGGAGCACTCCTGAGCCAGGACGGGCTCTGGGACGAGGCCGGACCCGAGCGCTCGGGGCCGGCCGAGGGCCCGCGCCGGCTCATCATCCGGACCGACGGAGCCGCCCGCGGCAACCCCGGGCCGGCGTCGCTCGGGGCGGTGCTCATCGACTCGACCTCACCCGGCGCGCTCGACCCCGCCGCCGTCCCGGTGGCGTCGATCTCGGAGTGGCTCGGCGTCCGCACGAACAATGTCGCCGAGTACCTCGGGGTGGTCCGGGCCCTCGAGCTCGCGGCGGACCTCGGCGCCCGGGAGGTCGACCTGCTCCTGGACTCCATGCTCATCGTCGAGCAGCTCCATGGGCGATGGAAGGTCAAGGACGCGAAGCTGCGACCGCTCTGGGAGGATGCCCGACGGCGCCTGGCCGGCTTCGACCGCTGGAGCGCGCGTCATGTCCGACGGGCCGAGAACCATGCCGCGGACGCGCTCGCGAACGAGGCGATCGACCGGGTGGCGGCCGGCGGCCCGGCGGTCGTCGTCCGCCGCTGACCGACCGACCTTCGGCCGGTGGGGGATGCGCCCCGACGGCGGGGTAGAATCCGACTGCCAGCGAGGCGACCGGACGGTCGCGCTCCGTGGCCGGTCCGCCGGCCGCGGCGTGAGGAAAGTCCGGGCTCCACGGCGCAAGGGTGGCGGGTAACGCCCGCCCGCCGCGAGGCGAGGACCAGTGCCACAGTGACGATGCCGGCCCTTCGGGGTCGGAGTGAAACGGGCAAACTCCACCCGGAGCAAGGCCAAGTAGGAGGGCGTGACCCCGGTCCGCCGGGGTCAGGGAGCGCTGCCCCAGCCCTCGGGTCGGCCGCATGAGCCGTCGGGTGACCGGCGGCCGCAGATGGATGACCGTCCCCGTGACGCTCGTCACGGGACAGAACCCGGCTTACAGGTCGCCTCGCTGGCGGACCCCCTGGTCCTGGCGGACCCCCCTGGTCCTGGCGGACCCCCCTGGTCCTGGAGGGGGCCTCCGGTCCTGGCCGGACCGGGATCAGTCCTCGTCGGCCCGGAAGATGTGGGGCGCCGTGCACGCGTTGCAGATCGGGGTCGCCGTCTCCAGGTCGCCGAGCGGGATGGGCCGACGACGCTCCGGGTAGAGGCAGGTCACGTCGTAGATCTCGTCACCGTCGACCTCGACCACCGTCAGGCGCCGGAACGTGCAGCGACGGATCCGTGGCTGGGCGAGGCCGTACGCCTTCGGCGTGGGCGCGGCGTCCAGGGGCAGGGCCATCGCGGCAGTCCTCTCGCGCATCGACGGGCGACGGTGGTCGGCGGGGTACCCCGCGTCGCGGACGGTAGCACCGGCCGGTCGCGCCCGGCAACGAGCGGAAGGTACTAGGCGCACCGGAGAGCCGGGCGAGGTGCGCGTGTGCGGGCTCGTACTAGACTCGCCGCTGGGGCCACGCTGAGGAGTCACGCGATGAAGGAACGGGACGCCCGATGACCTACCCGGGGCGTGACGGCGACGTCGACCGGCTGAGCGACGACGAGGCGCGACGCGCCGAGGCGGAAGCGGTCGCATCGGCGGACCTTGAGGCCGCGTCGGTCGCCGCTGGCCCGGTCGTGGCCACGTGTCCGCACCTGTGGGCTCGCGACGGCGCCGCCCCGTTCGAGACTCCTGACGCACGGAACGTCTGCGTCGCGCTCGACGGCCCGATCGACCTGTCGGATCGCCAGCAGGCGATCGTCTGCCTCGGGCCGGCCCACGTCGACTGTCCACGCTTCCGCTGGGCCCAGGGTGACCTGGCCCCGAGCCGCGCTGAGCCGGCGATGGCCGGTGGGCGCCGACTCGGCTGGCCCACGGGCCTGGCGGTCGCCGCGCTGGTGGCCTCGGTCGCGCTCTCGGTCGCGTTCGTCGCGGCCAACGGCGGCGTCACCGTGCCGGGTGTCGGTCCGGCCACCCCGGCCGCGACCGACGTGGCGGCTGCCAGTCCGTCACCCTCGACCTCAGCCGCGACCCCGGAGCCCGGAGGCACGCCGGCGCCTTCCGATGCCGCGCCATCGGCGAGCCCCGCCTCGACGCCGGAGCCGACCGTCACGCCCACGCCATCGGTCGGGCCGTCGCCGACGAGCGACCGGTATGCGGTCCTGACGGCGTGTCCGGACCGGCCGGACTGCTACGT
>DATHYZ010000212.1:0-2252 GCA_035458865.1 Candidatus Limnocylindrales bacterium | reverse complement strand
GGTCGAGGGCTACTCGAGCATCCTCATCGAGTTCACCGCCGGGATGGACATGACGGAGGCGCTCCAGCTCGTCCGCGAGAAGGTGGACATCGCCAAGCCGGAGCTCCCGGAGGCGGCCGAGGAGCCGATGATCCTCGAGTTCAACCTCTCCGAGTTCCCGATCATGCAGGTGAACGTGGCCGGCGAGTACAGCCTCCGCCGGCTGAAGGAGGTGGCGGAGGACCTGCAGGAGCGGATCGAACTCATCCCCTCGGTGCTCGAGGTCACCCTGTCGGGCGGCCTGGAGCGCGAGGTCAAGGTCAACGTCGACCTGGCCAAGCTCAAGTTCTACGGGCTGGCGTTCGACGACGTGATCGAGGCGATCGCCGAGGAGAACCTCACGATTCCCGGCGGCACGATCGACGTCGGCGAGCGCGAGTACCTGGTCCGCGTCCCCGGCGAGTTCGAGGAGACCCGCCTGATCGAGGACATCGTCGTGTGGGCGCCGGGCGACCGTCCCGTCTACGTGCGCGACATCGCGGAGGTGGAGTTCGGCTTCAAGGACCGGGACAGCTTCGCGCGCCTGGACGGCAACCCGGTGGTCACGCTCGGGATCGTCAAGCGCACGGGCGAGAACATCATCGAGACCTCGAACGCCGTCAAGCGGGCGATCGAGGAGGCCCGGCCAGGCTTCCCCGCGACCACCGTGGTCAAGATCACCTCGGACCAGTCCGAGGAGATCCGCAAGATGGTGTCGAGCCTCGAGAACAACATCGTCTCCGGCCTCATCCTCGTGGTCGCCGTGCTGCTCTTCTTCCTCGGGATCGCCAACGCCTCGTTCGTCGGCATAGCCATCCCGCTCTCGATGCTGCTCTCGTTCAGCATCATGCAGTTGATCGGCTTCACGATGAACATGGTCGTGCTGTTCAGCCTCATCCTGGCGCTCGGCATGCTGGTCGACAACGCGATCGTGGTGGTGGAGAACATCTACCGCTTCATGGAGCAGGGCCACGAGCGGAAGCGGGCGGCCAAGCTGGCCACGGCCGAGGTCGCGATGCCCGTCATGGCGGCGACCGCCACCACCTTGGCCGCGTTCGCTCCCATGGCGTTCTGGCCGGGCATCATCGGGGAGTTCATGAAGTACCTGCCGCTCACGCTGATCATCACGCTGAGCGCCTCGCTGTTCGTGGCCCTCGTCGTCAACCCGACGATCTGCTCCCTGTTCATGCAGCTGGACGGGGAGAAGCCCCCCGGCCTCACGCCTGCGGCGAAGTGGACCCTGATCGGCGGCGCGGCGCTCGTCTTCCTCATCGCCTTCGTGAGCCAGCCGTTCGCCGCCGTCACCCTGACGCTGACCGCCGTGCTCCTGTGGGCGCTCCACCACTGGGTGCTGCGCCGCATCGGCCACTGGTTCCAGGAGAGGGCGCTGCCGGTCCTGCTGCGGCGCTACGAGCGCCTGCTGCGCTGGTCGCTCGTCCACCGGGGACGCGTGATGGGCGGCATGGGCGCAGCGCTCGTGGCCTCGATCGTCCTGTTCGGGATGTTCAACGCCGGGATCGAGTTCTTCCCGGAGGACATCCCGCCCGAGACCGTGTACGTGCAGGTGGAGTTGCCGCCCGGCACGCGGGCCGAGGCGACGGACGAGGTCGTGCGCGCCGTGGAGGAGGAGCTGGCGGCGCTTCCCGTGACCGGCGACTTCGAGTCGGTCGTGTCGACGGTCGGCGCGAGCGGCAATCGGGGCGGTGGGGCGGACGAGGGCACGATCGCCGTGAGCTTCGTCGACTTCGAGCTCCGCGAGCGCGATTCCTTCGAGTCGCTGGAGCTGATGCGCGGCGCGATCGGACAGGGGGTGGCCGGAGCCGAGATCACGGTCGAGAAGCCGCAGGACGGCCCGAGCTCGGGGCCGCCGATCAACATCGAGATCGCGGGCGAGGACGAGATCGTGCTGCAGGCCCTGGCGGACGACGCCTACCGGCGGCTCGCCAACGCGGCCGTGGCCCGCAAGCTCGAGGGGCTGGAGAGCGACCTGGCGGACGCGCGGCCGGAGCTGCGGATCGACGTGGACCGGGAGCGGGCGGCGCTGTTCGGCCTCAGCACGGCGGAGGTCGGGGCCACGGTGCGGAGCGCGATCCTCGGGACCGAGGTCTCCGAGTTCCGCTACGGCGAGGAGGAGTACGACATCGTCGTCCGCCTGGCGGAGCGCTACCGCTCCAACCTGGACGCGCTGGCCGACCTGACGGTGGTCACCGAGGACGGCGGTCAGGTGCCGCTCT
>DATHYZ010000211.1:0-7136 GCA_035458865.1 Candidatus Limnocylindrales bacterium | reverse complement strand
CAATCTCGGCGTGCTACCCGAAGAGGCATGGCTGCTGATCGTCATCTCCATCAGGGGACGCTCGCCTGGTGCCTGCTGCTCCGGGGGATCCGGATGGTCGAAGTAGGCGCGGCCCACCCCCACCACCGGCTCGCCGTGGCCTCGAGGTGGCGTGGCCGACGGGGCGTCGTTCACCGCAGCATCAGCAGCGCCCGCCGCTCCGCGCGTTCGACGCTCCCGGGAGTTGGCCCGGCCGACCCACGAACGGGTGACCGGGCCCTTGGCTCGAGGATGGCGCCTCAGGCGGGCACCGGCACCGACACCTCGGCGAACGCCTTGAAGTCCTCCAGCATCTGGCGGACGTTCCGCTCCATGAAGCGCTTGGTCAGGAGGTCCTTGACGAACCCGGGCAGATGCCCGGGCATCTCGTAGTCGGAGTCGACGGTCATGAGGGTCCCCTCGCCGTCGGGCTCGAAGCGCAGGTAGTTGTCCTCGCCCTTGTCGCCGAACTCGACACGCTCGTGGATCAGTCGCAGCGGCTCGACCTCGACGACCTTCACGTTCGATTTCATCTCGAAGCCCATCAGCCGGAAGTGCTGCAGATAGGTCGTCCCGACCTGATCCGCGGGCCCGCTGAGCTCCGAGTACTCCATGCGCGGCATCCAGTCGCGCCAGCGCGTCGTATCGCGGTAGAACGCCCAGACGTGCTCGACCGGAGCGTCGATGCGGATCTGGTCGTGCATGTGGTCCATGACCCCACCTCTGGTGCAGGCGGGTCGGGTTCGCCAGTGACTCGGCGCGGCCCCGGCGGCCACGGTATGGGCCGCGCGTCGACATCCCCCGTGCGACGCATGAGCATCGCCCCGGAGCCCTCGGCGCGGCAAGTGCCGACGGTCGCATCCGCCGTCCGGCAGCGCGGCCGTCCACCGCGCCGTGATGGTCAGTCGCCGTCGATGATCGACCAGCCGCGGGCGAGCGCCGCCCTCCGAAGTTCGCGATCCGGGGCGACGGCCACGGGTCGGCGGGCGAGCTCGAGGAGCGGGATGTCGGCCCCGGTGTCGCCGAAGGCGGCGATGACCTCCCCCCCGGCGGCGATCGACCGGACCGCCGCGGCCTTTTGCTCGCCGCTCTGGGTCGGCGCTGCCAGCACGCCGGTGGCGATGCCGCCGAGGACCTCGAGGGGGGTGCCGAGCGCGAGGTCGGCGCCGATGAGCGCCGCGAACGCGTCGCCCACGGGCTGGTAGGCGCCGGTCGCGAGGATGATCCGGGTGGAGGGGTCGACTGCCCGAGCCTCCATCGCGGCCGCCTGGAGCGCCGAGATCGCCGATCCTCGTCGGGCCGGCCAGAGATGCTCGTTGGCGACCCAGCGACCCATCGCCTCGAGCTCCTCCGCCGGGAGGCCCTGGAGGAGGGTCGCCTGGTCGTCGAGCCACCGGGCGCGGAAGGCCTCCTTGTCGATCAGGCCCGCCTTCGCAAGCGCGACGCGCGGCAGCCGGACCTGCACGAAGCGGCGGGCGGCCGGCGAGTCGTGGTTCGCTCGGATCCACGCCAGCACCCCCCGCCACGTGTCGGCGGCGGACAGGGTGCCGTCCATGTCCGTGACGATGAGCGGTCCTGGCATGGACGGATGGTACGCCGGGCCGGGGGACCGGCTCGTCGACCGCAGGTCGGCCGGGGCGAGCGCCGTGAGTGTCGCCCTCGACACGTAGCTAGTCGTCGATCTCCGCCGGCACGGGCACCGGCCGCGCCGGCCACAGGGCGCCCCGGACTGCCGCCAACGGCCGGATGTCCAGGATCAGGGCGAGCGACGCGAACACGAGGATCGACCCCAGGAGGAAGGTCGGGGAGATCGTCTCGGCCAGGAAGAGCGCCCCCCAGAGAGCCCCGAACACGGGGTTCAGGAACGTCACGGTGCTCGTCGCCATCGGACCGACATCACGGTTGAGCCGGAAGAGGATCGGCCAGGCGATCGCCGTCGAGAAGACCGCGATCCCGATGATCGCCACCGTCGCCTCCCCGGTGATCGTCGTCTCGGGCGCCGAGAGGACCGCGAACGGCAGGAGCATGAACGAGGCGGCGATCAGCTGCCCGGCCGCCAGGCGGAGCGGCGGCTGCGGGCCCATCCGACGACGCATGTACGTCAGAGCCACACCGTACGAGGCGGCCCCGGCGGTCGCGGCGATGACCCCCCCGTAGGCGTCGGGCGAGAGGTGCAGACCCTCGAGGCCCACGATCACGCCGACCCCCACGAAGCCGACGACGATCGCCGCGATCCGGCGGTTCGTCGGCGCGTTCCGCAGCCAGACGGCCAGGATGATGGCCGTCCACAGCGGGGTGGTGGCGTTGATGATCGAGCCGAGGCCGGCGGTGATCGAGCGTTCGGCGAACGCGAAGAGGGCGAATGGCGCGGCTGCCATGAAGAACCCCACGACCACGTAGTGGCGCCACTGATCGCGCATCGCGGCGAACCCCGACCGGCCGACGAAGGGGAGCAGCAGGAGCGCGGCGATGGTCACCCGTCCGAAGGCGACCACGAGGGCGGGAAGCTCGGGCGCGGCCAGGCGCATGAACAGGAACGCACCGCCGAACGCGGCTCCGCAGTAGACGAGGGAGGCGAGGACGCCGACGTTGATCGCCGAGGCCCGCTCGGGACCAGCCACCGGCTCACGGTAGCGGGCTCCGGCCGAGCCGTCCACCCCAGGCATGTGGCGACCCGGCCAGGGGCGCGCCCGAGGCCGTCAGTCGGCGACGAGGGCTGCTCGGAGGGCTGCCCTGGCGCCCGCGTCGAGGCCCAGGCCGTCGGCGACGTACCGCTCGATCGACCCATAGCGCCGATCGACCTCGTCGAGGCCGGCTCGGAGGTACGCGGGCCGGACCTCCAGCAGCGGCCAGAGCAGGGCCTGGTCGCCACCGCGGGCAGCGAAGGCCTCCACGATCGGGGCGAAGGCCGGCAGGACGTGGGTGTTGCTCTCCAGGTAGTCGGCCAGGACGTCCTCGTGGCGAACGCCCAGGAGCAGGAGGAGCATCGCCGCGGCCCAGCCGGTCCGGTCCTTGCCGGTCGTGCAGTGGAAGAGGGCAGGCCGGTACGCCCCGTCGGCCAGCGACCGCAGAAGGGTCCCGAACGCCGCCTGGGCGCTGGGCAGGCTGACGAACTCCCGGTAGCGATCCTCGAAGAACCGGTCGGCCCGACCCCCGCCCAGGAGGCGTTCGGCGTCGGCCGGATCGCTGAGCATGCCCTTCAGGGCCTCGGGGCCGGAACCGGGGGCGTCGCCCAGGACGTCGAGCGGGACGTAGGCGGCGCCCGCGGGCAGCCGATCCGGGCTGGCATCGCGCTCGGCGACGGTCCGCAGGTCGAAGACGGCGCGCAGGCCGAGCCGCGCCAGCGCGTCCGCCCCGTCGGCATCCAGGCGACCCAGGTCCATGGAGCGGAAGAGCAGGCCGGTGCGGACCCGGCCTCCATCGGCGGTCGCATGCCCCCCGACGTCACGGAGGTTCGGGAGGGCGGCGATCGCGGGATCCGATGGCGACGGCACGCGCACCTCGCAGGGGGGATCAGTTGGACCGGTCGGCCACGTCGGCCACCCTAGCGGACGCCGGATGCCGGCCGGAGGGCCGTTCGGCCCCGACGCGGCGGCGGGAGGTCCGAGGACTCCGGGACCTGCGGCCAAGCGGGCCCCCCGGGTCTACACTCTGGACCGGACCGACGAGGCCGCCACCGCGGCGTCCGACGCGCGACGCGGATCGGGCGCCGACGGGACGCGCGGCCGATGGGGAGGAGGCCAGCCACGGCCGAGACCGATCTCCGGCGCGACCCCGGCCTGGGGCAGCGGAACGAGCGGCTGCTCATGGTGGCCCTGCTCGGCTACGCGCTCCTGGTCCTGGCGATCATGTTCGGGCGCGGCCTGGCGATCACCCCCGACGTGCTGGCGGTCGCCTTCGGCCTGACGGCCGTGCTCCTGGGCCGCGGCCGTCTCTTCCTGCGCGACTGGATCCCGTTCGTCGCCCTCCTGCTGGCCTACGAGCTCATGCGGGGCATCGCCGACGACACCGGCCTGGGGGTTCACGTGACCGACATGGTGGTGGCGGACCGGCTGGTGTCGTTCGGCCTCATCCCGACCCAGGTCCTCCAGGACGCCCTGCGCCCGGCCGGGGGCGTGGATCCCATCGCGATCGGATCCACGATCGTCTACATGCTCCACTTCGCCCTGCCGCTGGTGACCGGCTACGTCCTGTGGATGTGGCGGCGGCCGCAGTTCTACGACTTCGTGGGCGCGCTGATCCTGCTCAGCCTGGCCGGCTTCGTGACCTACCTCCTCGTGCCGGCTGCGCCGCCGTGGTGGGCGGCGAACGCGGGCGTCATCGATGGCCCGGACGGGACCCCGGTGCTGGCCTACCTGAAGCCGGCTGCCTTCGAGACCCTGGCCGAGGCGCTCGGCTTCGATGGCGCGTACATCTACTCGTTCGCCTTCGCCGGGGTGAACCCGAACCTCGTCGCCGCCTTCCCGTCCCTGCACGTCGCGTATCCGTTCCTGACGTTCCTGGTGCTCCGACGAGCCTTCGGGCGGATCGGCTGGCTCGCCCTGGGCTACACGCTGCTGGTGTCGTTCTCCGTCATCTACACCGGCGACCACTGGATCGTCGACGCGTACGCCGGGGTGGCCTACGCCTACGTGGCCTACTACGCCGTCGTCCACACGCCCGCGTCGGTCCGGATCCGAGCCGAGGCCGCCTGGGCACGCCTGGTCGGAGGGACCCAGCGTCGGCTGGCCGACGTCCGGGGCCGGTCGCACCCTGGACAGCGGGCGTGACCCGCGACCATGGCCGGCGATCACCTCGAACTGACCGGGCCCTGTGGCGCCGACCCGTGGATCCTCGAGCTCGGCGAGGACGAGCATCCGGTCGAGGTGGTCGATCGGATCGTCCGGTTGACGTCCGTGCTGCGGGCTCAGCGGCGCATGGCCGAGTCGCGCCGCTCCGTCAGCGCGGCTCGTACGGGGCGTAGTCCGGCCACCACATCGCGCCGTCGACCGCGGCCGGGATGTCCACCTCGTGGGAGATCCCGGCCAGGCCCGAGTCCAGGGCCTCGCGGGCCACGGCGATCGCGATCTCCCGGCTGATCGACCGGAGGGCGTCCACCGGCGGGTACAGGGCCCCGACGGCCAGCCGGTCGTCGGTCACGAGGTCGGCCAGGGTCCGGGCCGCCACGTGCACCATCGCGTCGCTGACCCTGCGGGCCTCGGCGACGATCGTGCCGAGGCCCAGGCCGGGGAAGACGAACACGTTGTTCGCCTGCCCGACGACGTGCCTGGCCCCGTCGTGCTCGACCGGCGGGAACGGGGACCCGGTGGCCACCAGGGCCCGTCCGTCCGTCCAGGCGATGATGTCGCTGGGCCGAGCCTCGGTGGCCGACGTCGGGTTGCTCAGCGGCAGGATCAGCGGCCGGGGCGTGCCTTCGCCCATCGCCCTGATCACGCCCTCGGTGAACGTCCCGGCGACCCCGGTCGTGCCCACGAGGACCGTCGGGCGGACGGCCCGGACGACGTCGAGGAGGCCCGGCGGCACCTGCCGACCGACGTCCAGCCCGAGGGCCGTCGCGTACGCCGCCGACATGGCCACGTCGCGCTTGGCGTCGTCGATGTCGGTCCGACCGTCGTGGACCAGGCCCTTGGAGTCGAGGGCCACGATCGCCCGATCGGCGGCCTCGCGGTCGACCCCCGACTCGAGCAGCGCCAGGCGAAGGAGGCGGGCGATGCCGATGCCGGCGGCTCCCGCGCCGGCGAGGACGAAGCACTGGTCGCCGATGGGCCGGCCGCTGGCTCGCAGGCCGGCGAGCACGCCCGCGAGGACGGTCGCGGACGTCCCCTGGATGTCGTCGTTGAAGGACGGGATCCGGTCGCGGTAGCGGTCGAGGATCCGCATCGCGTTGCCCTGCTTGAAGTCCTCCCACTGGACCACGCAGCCCGGCCAGACGTCGGCCACGCCCTCGACGAACGCCTCGACGATCCGGTCGTAGGCCGGTCCGCGCAGGCGCGGGGCGCGGTAGCCGAGGTAGAGCGGGTCGTTGAGCAGGGTGTGGTTGTCGGTGCCCACGTCGAGCGAGACCGGGAGGGTCACCGCCGGGTGGATCCCGCAGGCGGACGTGTAGAGGGCGAGCTTGCCGATCGGGATGCCCATCCCGCCGGCGCCCTGGTCGCCGAGGCCCAGGATCCGCTCGTTGTCGGTCACGACGATGAGGCGGATGTCCTCGTACGGGACGTGGCGGAGCAGCCGGGGGATGCGGTCGACGTCGTCGGGTGTGATCCAGATGCCCCGGGTCCGCCGGAGGATGTGGCTCCACTGCTGGCAGGCCCGGCCGACGGTCGGCGTGTAGACGATCGGCAGGAACTCCTCGAGGTTCTCGGCCAGGAGCCGGTAGAACAGCGTGGAGTTGCGATCCTGGAGGGCGGCCAGGCCGATGTAGGCCTCGAGGTCGTCCGACTTGCGCCGCAGGTGTTCCAGCTCCAGCTGGACCTGCTCCTCGATGGTGAGCACGTGGGTCGGGAGGAGGCCGCGCAGGCCGAAGGCGTCCCGTTCCTCCTCGCTGAAGGCCAGGTCCTTGGTCAGGAGGCGGGATCCCAGGAGCGTCGCACCGCGCTGGGAGATCGTGGCCGTCCGCCCGGCGGCGATCCGGTCGAACGGGGGCGGCAGTGGTCGCATCTCGACCCGATGCTACGCGCGGACGGGGGCCGGTCGCGTCGGCCGGATGGCCCGCTCGTGCGGGCCGGGGGGAACGCTCCCGCAGGCCGGCGGACCCGACCCGGGGGTCGCGTCAGCGCCGGCTGGTGCTGGGCTCGCGGGGCGGCGACTCGGTCCCGATCGAGCCGCCGACCGTGTCCGCCAGGCGCAGCAGGACCGAGTGCCAGTCGGTGAGCCGGTCGACGCTCGACGCGCGCAGGACCACGAGTCGGTCGGCCGGGACCAGCTCTGGCAGGACGCGATCGAGGATGGCCTCGATCTCGTCGCGGAACGCGTCGCTCGTGCTGCGGACGCCGTCGGCCTGGAGCTCGATGTCCGGCAGCAGGCGGACGACCAGGTCGTAGGTCCGCGACCAGCGCCGGACGAGCGGCCCGGCCTGGTACTCGTCGCGACCGCCGCTGGCCCGCAGGTAGTAGGCGTAG
>DATHYZ010000210.1:0-13224 GCA_035458865.1 Candidatus Limnocylindrales bacterium | reverse complement strand
CCATCCTCGAGCTCCTGGCGCGCCACGGGGTCCGGGCATCGTTCTTCGTGCCGGGCCGTGTCGCCGAGCGCCACCCCGGCCGGGTCGAGGGGATCCTCGCGGCCGGACACGAGGTCGCCCACCACGGCTACACGCACACCTCGCCGACCCGGCTGTCCCGCGCCCAGGAGGAGGATGAGCTGCTCCGCGGCCGCGAGGTCCTGGAGGGCCTGGGGGCTCGCGTCCGGGGCTACCGCTCGCCGTCGTGGGACCTGAGCCCGAACACGCTCGACCTGCTCCGCCAGCACGGCTTCGCCTACGCCTCGAACCTGATGGACGACATCGTCCCCTACCGCCACGAGGGATCGGGGATCGTCGAGCTGCCGATCCAGTGGATCCTCGACGACGCCCCCCACTTCATGTTCGATGGGGCCAGCTGGACGAAGAAGATCTCGACCGCGTCAGAGGTCCGCGAGATCTGGGAGGCCGAGATCCTGGGCATCCGCGAGATGGGGGGCCTGGCCCTCCTGACGATGCATCCGCAGATCATCGGGCGACCGGGCCGGCTGCCGCTCCTGGACGCCACCCTCGACTTCGTCCGCGGACTCGACGACGTCTGGCTCGCCACCTGTGGTGAGGTAGCCGAGCAGGTCCCGTGACCCGGGCCGCCCTCGTCACCGGAGCCGCTCGCGGGCTCGGCGAGGGGGTCGCCGCCCGGCTCGTCGACGACGGCTGGGCTGTCGCCCTGGTCGATATCGACGCTGCGGTCGGGGCGACGGCGTCCGGGCTCGCCGGCCAGGGCGGTGAGCGACGCACGATCGGCATCGTCGCCGACGTGTCCGACCCGGGCGACGTCGAGCGGGCGGTCCGCGACGCCACCGACCGTCTCGGGCCCCTCGACCTGCTGGTGAACGTCGCCGGCATCGGCGGTGGCGTCGCCGGCCTCGTCGACACGCCGATCGAGGAGATCCGTCGGGTCCTCGACGTGAACCTGCTGGGGACGATCCTCGTCGCCCGCGAGGTCGCCCGCGGGTGGGTGGCCAGCGGGCGGGCCGGGTCGATCGTCAACATCGGCTCGATCTTCGGCCAGCAGGGTGTGGCCGGAGGCGTGGCCTACGGCGCCTCGAAGGGCGGGGTGGCGACCGTCACCCAGGCCCTGGCGGCCGAGCTCGGCCCGCACGGCATCCGCGTCAACACGGTCTCGCCGGGCAACATGGCGACCGAGATGCACTGGGACGACCTCCGCGGGCGGGCTGCCGCGACCGGCGCTTCCTTCGAGTCGCTCGTCGAGGAGGTCCGGCAGTCGATCCCGTTGGGACGCCACGGCACCGGAGACGACATCGCGGGCGCCGTCGCCTGGCTCGCCTCGGACGATGCGGCCTATGTCACCGGGCAGACGATCGGCGTCAACGGCGGCGTCCTGCGGACGTGACGGACACGGGCGCTCCGGGTGCCGCCCCGACGTTCGCCGGTCGGCGCGCGATCGTCACCGGCGGCGCCTCGGGCATCGGGATGGCCACGGCCCGGCTGCTCCGCGGCGCCGGCGCCGCGGTCGTCATCGTCGACCGGGTCGGGGCCGAGGCGGCGGCCGGCGATCTGGGCGTCGGCTGGGTGGCGGCGGACGTGGGGCTCGACACGGCTGCCACGGATGCCGTGGCTCGCGCGACCTCCATCCTGGGCGGCCCCGCCGACGTGCTCGTCAACGCCGCGGGTGTCTATCGGATCGGTCCGTCCCTGGACGTGGACCCCGCGACCTGGGACGAGGTGCTCTCGGCCAATCTCCGCTCCGCCTACCTCATGGCCGGTGCCGTGGCCCGACGGCTTGCCGACGCCGGCCTTCCCGGGGTCATCGTCAACGTCAGCTCGATCGCGGCCTTCCAGGGCGACCGGGGCGAGCCGGCTCCGGCCTACACGGCGGCCAAGACCGGCATCGTGGGCCTGACCCGTCAGCTGGCGGCCGAGTGGGGCCACCTCGGTGTCCGGGTCAACGCCGTGGCCCCGGGCCTCATCGACACGCCGATGCTCCAGATGCGGCCCGAGACCGAGGAAGGGCGGGCCTACCTGTCGGCTCGCGTGCCCCTGGGCCGCGTCGGGCGCCCCGAGGAGGTCGCCGCGGTCATCGCCTTCCTCGCGTCCGACGAAGCGTCGTACGTCACCGGCGCGGTCGTGCCGGTCGACGGCGGGGCGCTCACCACGTGATCAGCCAGGGAGGGGAGGCCATGGCTACGTTCCCCCACGTCCGGGTGGCCGGCGGTCCCTACGAGCGCGGTCGGTCCTACGGGCAGCAGGCGGCGGATCGCGTCGCGACCTCGATCGCCGCCTATCGGGAGGTGTTCCAGGCGTACGCGTCCTGGGACTGGGCGCACGTCCGGGCGCAGGCCGATGCCTACCTGCCGGTCATCTCGGCCCACGCGCCCAAGGCCGTCGAGGAGATGCGCGGGATCGCCGACGGCGTCGGCGCCGACCTCGCGGACATCCTGGCCATCAACGTCCGGACCGAGGTCATGTTCGCGGCCAGGGCCCGCCAGGCCGAGGCCGCCAGGTCCGCGCCACTCGAGTGCAGCTCGATCGCCGTCCTGCCCGAGGCGTCGGCCGACGGCCACACGCTCATCGGGCAGAACTGGGACTGGCTCCTCCACTGCTTCGACACGGTCGTCGTCCTCGAGGCCGAGCAGGAGGACGGGCCGGACTTCGTGACGGTCGTCGAGGCCGGGTTGCTCGCCAAGACGGGCATGAACTCGTCGGGGATCGGGCTGGCCACGAACGCCCTCGTCACCGACGCGGATCGCGGCGAGCCCGCGCTCCCGTACCACGTCCTGCTCCGGATGATCCTCGACGCGGAGGTGCTGTCCGACGCCCTCACGGCGCTCCAGGCAGGCCCACGCTCGTCGAGCGCGAACTACCTCGTGGCCCACCGCGACGGCATGGCCGTGAACGTCGAGGCGTCCCCCGGCGACTTCAGCCGGCTCTACCTCTCGTATCCCGACGCCGGGGTGGCCCTCCACACGAACCACTTCCTGGCCGACCGACTCGCGGCGCGCGATGTCTCCCTGTGGGTCATGGCCGACAGCCCGTTCCGGCTCGAGCGGCTGCGGACGGCCATCCGTGCCGCCGATGGAGGCCTGTCGATCGACGATCTCGGCACGCTGCTCGGCGACCACGCCAACTACCCGTCGGGGATCTGCTGCCATCCCGATCCCCGGCTCGATCGGCTCGATCAGAGTGCGACGGTCGCCTCCGTCCTCATGGACCTCGACGCCCGGGCGATGTGGGTCGCCGACGGCCATCCCTGCACGGCGGCCTACCGGCGACTCGACTACGGCGAGTTCCTCTCCAAGCCGTCGCCGCTGCGGGACGGGGCCCCCGCTGACGTGGGCGGATGAGCCAGCCGGGCGCGGGGTCCGTGCAGTTCGGCTTCGGGCTCATCACCTGCCAGCGCTACCCGGGCGACGCCCGCTCCGACGTGGAGCTGTACGCCCAGGCCCTCGACCTCGCCGAGCTGGCCGAGGCCGTCGGCTTCGACTCGATCTGGGTCTCCGAGCACCACTTCGTCGACGACGCCTACCTGCCGGCGCTCATGCCGATGGCGGCTGCCATCGCCGCGCGGACGACGCGGGCGGCCATCGGCACGGGGCTGGTCCTGGCGCCGCTGCACGATCCGGTCCGCCTGGCCGAGGACGCCGCGGTCGTCGACCTCATCGCGGCGGGCCGGCTCATCCTGGGGCTCGGCCTGGGCTGGCGCGAGGAGGAGTTCGAGGGCTTCCGGATCCCGATCGACTCGCGGGTCGAGCGGCTTGAGACGGCCATCGCCGTCCTCCGCCAATCCTGGGGCGATGGGTCGGTCCTCGGGACCGAGGGTGAGGCGTACCCGGGGATGTCGGTCACCCCGAAGCCGGCGCAGCCCGGTGGACCCCCCATCTGGATCGGCGCGCTCTCCCCGCCGGGGGTCCGCCGAGCCGGACGGGTCGCCGACGGCTTCATGGGCACGGAGGTCACGCCGGAGTCCTTCGGCGCCCAGGTCCGGCTCGCTCGCGAGGCCAGGGCGGCCGCAGGGCGTGACCCCTGGGACCTCGCCATCTCGCTCCACCTGCCGACGTTCGCCTGGCCGGGGCCCGACGCCTGGGATCTGGTGAAGGAGCACCACCACTACGTCGGCTGGAAGTACGAGGACATGGAGACGGCACGTGGGCGCGTCGGCGGGCCGGTCCCGAAGCCGTCACTCACCGCGGACCTCGAGGTGGAGCTCCGCTCGCAGATCGTCCTCGGCACGCCGGACGAGGTCGTGGAGCAGGTCGCGGCCTATGCGGCCGCCGCGGGGGGCGACATCCACTACATCGCCCGGCTCTACTGGCCCGGCATGGACCCGGGCATCCAGGACGAGGCGATCCGCGTCTTCGCCGAAGAGGTCATCCCGCGCCTGCGCTGACGGCTGTCGCCACGGCGGACCGGCGACCCGCAGGCGTCAGCGGGCCGGGTCCTCGGCCGACGAGCCCCGTGGATCTCCCCATCCGCCGCCACCACCGGTCTCCACGATCACGCGCGCGCCCGGCGGGAGCGTGACCGTCGTCTTCGAGCGGGTCGGGACGACGTTCCCGTCCGGGTCGAGGACCCGGAACCGGGTGGTGCTGCCGTTGCGGCCCCCGGCCGCACCCCTGGGGACGAAGCGGGCGTCGCTCTGCTCGCAATAGATCGTGGCGTGGTCCGGTCCCTCGAGCACGAGGTACTCGCGGCGGATCCCGGAGCCGCCGGGATGCTGCCCGGCGCCCCCGCTGCCGGGCAGGAGCGCCGTGTCGAGCACGAGGACCGGGTACTCGCTCTCGGCGACCTCGATGGGCAGCAGCCCGACGTTCGACATGTAGGTGTCCACGCCGTCGAGCCCGCCGTCGTTCGGGTGTCCCCCGGTGCCGCCACCCAGGACGTCCTGCATCGTCGTCCGGCGACCCGTCCGGCGCGATGTGCAGGCGAGGTTGAAGCCGAAGAAGCCCACCATGCCGCTGCCGACGTCCAGGCGGGGCCACAGCGCCCCGGCGGCCCGGATCAGCGTGTCCGCGGTCCGCTGCGCCGTGAGATGCCTGACGCTGACCGCTCCCGGCCGGCGTGGGCGCAGGACCGACCCCTCCGGGCAGACGATCTCGATGACCCGCATCGCCCCGTCGTTGAACGGGAACTCCGGGTCCGTGAGCGCCTTGACCAGGTAGACGACACAGGCCCGGGTGGTGGCCCAGGGGTTGTTGAGGGCGCCGGCGATCTGCGGCGCCGAGCCGCTCAGGTCCACCGTCAGGGTCTCGCCGCGCTTCACCAGCCGGGCATGGATCCTCGTCGGCGGGCCATCTCGCCCGTCGTCATCGAGGAAGCCCTCGGCCTCGGTCTCGCCGTCGGGCAGCTCGGCCAGTCGCGCGGCAGCTCGGCGCTCGCCGTAGTCGAGCACCTCCGCGAGGGTCGCCTCGACGACCTCGACCCCGTGGCGGTCGACGAGCTCGAGCACGCGACGCGCCCCTGCTGCGCACGCCGCGACCTGGGCCCGGAGGTCGGAGAGGGTCGCGACGGGCTCCCGGACGTTGGCGGCGACGAGGTCGTAGACGTCGTCCAGCGGACGACCGGCACGGTGGAGCCGGATGGGCGGCAGGACCAGCCCCTCGGCGAAGAGCTCACCGAGCTCCGGACCCTCGGTGCCGGGGTTCGGGCCGCCGAAGTCGGCGTGGTGGGCGGCCGTCCCGGACCAGGCCACGAGCCGTCCATCGACGAAGATCGGGGCGAGCACGTTGACGTCGAGCGTGTGGGCCCCGCCATCGTATGGATCGTTGGCGATGAAGACGTCGCCCTCGGCGAGCGATCCGCGGTGGCGCGCGATGGTCGAGCCGACCACCGTGCTCATCGCTCCGAGCTGGGCCGGGATGAAGTCGCCCTGGGCGACCAGCGCCCCCTCGGCGTCGAAGATCGCGCAGCTGAAGTCGTCCATCTCGCGGATGATCGGGCTGTGGCTCGAGCGCTTCAGGACGATCCCCATCTCGTCGGTGGCCGACAGGAGCGCGGCATGAAGGACCTCGAAGCGGGTGGACCGGGTCATCGCCCGTCCTCCGCCAGGTGGAGGTCCCCTCGCTCGTCGACCAGCGCCGTCTGGCCATCGAGCACCACCGTCGTCGCGTCGAGCTGGTGGACGATGGCCGGCCCCACCACGCGGTTGCCGGCGAGGAGAGCCGGGCGGTCGAAGACCGGGACCGGCCGCGGATCGGCCGTCCCGGGGAGCAGCACGGAGCGATGCCCCATGAGCGCCTCCCCCGACGGGTCCTCGTCGCCGGCGGGAAGCGTCGCGGCAGCCAGTCGCGGCAAGCCGCCGAAGGCGGCCAGTCGGGCGGTCACGATCTCGACGGGCTCCTCAGGGGCGGCGTGACCGTAGGTCGACAGGTGGACGGCGTGGAACCGCTCGGCGATGCCGGCGGCCTCGGACCGGTCACCGCTGCCCGCCGCCACCACGAGCTCGTAGCCCTGGCCCAGGTACCGGCAGTCGGCCCGGGCCTCGAACCGCCGGGCCGCTGGCGGGATGCCGTCGGCCTCGAGGCGCGCTGACAGCTCGGACCGGGCGCGGGAGAACCAGTCCGCGAGCATCGTCTCGGCGCCGTCCTCGAAGCGCGTCAGGATCGTCTGGGCCAGGTCGTAGCGGATGTCGGCGGACAGCAGCCCGCGGGCCGAGAAGAGTCCCGGCGTGACGGGGATGATCGCCTCCGACAGGCCCAGCTCGCGGACGAGCCGTCCCGCGTGCAGTGGGCCGGCTCCGCCGTAGGCGACCAGGCGACACTCGGCCGGATCGATGCCCCGTTCGACCGTGACCCCACGGATGGCCCGGATCAACCCGGCCGTGGCGACCTCGAGTGCCGCCTCGGCCGCCGCCTCGACGGCGAGGCCGAGCGTCGATGCGAGCGGCTCGAAGGCCTCGATCGCCCGCTGACGGTCGAGCTCCAGCGTCCCGGCGAGGCGGGTGTCCCCGCCCAGCGCGCCGCAGATGACATGGGCGTCGGTCACCGTGGGCCACGTCCCGCCGCGGCCGTAGCTCGCCGGGCCGGGATCCGAGCCGGCGCTCGCGGGGCCGACGCGGAGCGAGCCACCGGGATCGACGGTGACGATGGAGCCGCCCCCCGCGCCGATCGTCCGGATGTCGATCGCCGGGGCGAGGACCGGGTGGCCGTCGACGTCCTGCTCGCTGACGACCTGGGCCTGCCCGCCGCGGATCAGCGACACGTCGGCCGACGTGCCGCCCATGTCGAGGGCGATGACGTCGCCGTCACCGGCGCCGGCCGCCGACGCCACGGCAGCCGCGACCCCGCCGGCCGGCCCGGAGACGAGCAGGCGATGGGCCTCGAGGGCCGCCTGCTCCGACGGGACGCTGCCGCCGCTCGACTGCATGACCAGGAGGCGCCCGCGGGGGAGGCGAGTCTGGAGGGCCTCGGCCGCCCGGGTCAGGTACCGGTCGATGACCGGCCGGAGGCCGGCGTTGATGACCGTCGTGACGGTCCGCGGGTACTCCCGGATCTCGCGAGCGACCTCCGACGAGATGGCGACGGCCAGTGATGGCCAGCGAGCGTGGATCGCCTCGGCCAGGCGGTGCTCGTGGTCGCCGTTCCGGTAGCTGAACAGCAGGCTGATCGCGACGGCCTCCGGCCGCCGGTCCTCCAGCTCGACGAGGAGCCGCTCGATCTCGCTCGACTCGAGTGGCCGGTACACGGTGCCGTCGTCCCGCAGCCGCTCGGCCACCCCGACGCGCCGCTCGGCCGGGACCAGCTGGTCGGGCCGAGGTTGGTGGAGGTCGTACATGCGCGGCCGACGACCGCTGCGGTAGGCGAGGACGTCCGTCGCCCCGGAGGTGGCGAGGAGGGTCACGGGGGCGAGGGACCCGGTGATGACGGCGTTCGTTGCGATCGTCGTCCCGTGGAAGGCGAGGCGGACCGCGGACCCGGGCATGCCCCCGGCGATCAGCCGGTCCACCGCCGCGATCAGGCCGCTGGCTGGATCCGTGGCGCTGCTGGCGACCTTGGCGACGACGGTCTCGCCGGCTGGCCCGATGGCCACGCCGTCGGTGAACGTCCCGCCGACGTCGATCCCGACCAGCCAGTCGCGGTCCAGCTCGCCGCTGACGTCGCTCCGTCGTTCCGTCGCTCTTCCTCCCGGCTGCGTGATACCGGTCAGGATGACCGGCCACGGCCACCGCATCTCCGTTCAGAATGGACCAATGCAGCTTGCCATGCCGGTCGTCCCGGTCTCCGGTCCCCTGCACGCGGATCCATAGCGGTGCGGCGGATCGGGATCGACACGGGTGGCACCTTCACGGACTGCGTCCTGTGGGACCCGGCGGTCGGCGAGCTGGTGACCGCCAAGGTCCCGTCGCGCCCGCGCGAACCGCACCTCGCCGTGGGGGATGGACTGCGTCGCCTGCTCCTGGCGGCCGGGTCGGAGGCCGAGGACGTCGATTTCGTCGCCCACGGCACCACGATCGCCACGAACGCGGTCATCACGGGAGAGCTGGCGGCAGCGGGTCTGCTCACGAACCGGGGATTCCGTGACGTCCTGGAGATCGGCACCCAGCAGCGTCCGTCCCTCTACCGACTCCAGCAGGCCAAGCGACACGTTCCGATCCCGCGGGACCGACGGCTCGAGATCGCCGGCCGGATCGCGTTCGACGGGACGGAGCTCGAGCCGATCGACGCCGACGAGGTCGAGGCCCAGGCTCGCCGGCTGGTGGCCATGGGGGTGGACTCGATCGCGATCGCGATGCTCTTCTCGTTCGTCGATCCGCGGCACGAGGAAGCGGTCGAGGCGATCGTCCGATCCGTCGCGCCCGACCTCTATGTCACCCGCTCGAGCGCGGTCAGCCCGGAGCTGCGCGAGTACCCGAGGTTCGCCACGACCGCGGCCAACGCTTCGCTCGCGCCGCTTCTGGACCGCTACATCGGAACCCTGGCAAGCGACCTCGCGCGGGCCGGGTACCGCGTCCCCCTCCACGTGATGCAGAGCAATGGCGGGCTGGCGACGGCCCGTCGGTCGACCGGCGAGCACGCCCACCGGCTCGTCCTGTCGGGGCCCGCTGCGGGCGTGATCGGTGGCAGCTTCGTCGCGGCCGCGGCCGGTTTCTCCGAGGCGGTCACGATCGACATCGGGGGCACCAGCGCCGACATCGGCGTGGTCGTCGACGGCGCTCCCAGGATGCGGCTCGGGATGGCGCTCCCGACCGGCCTCCCGCTGCAGATCCCGACCCTCGAGGTCGAGGCGATCGGGGCCGGCGGTGGGAGCATCGCCACCGTCGATGCGGGCGGGGCTCTGCGGGTGGGTCCCCGGAGCGCCGGTGCCGACCCGGGGCCGGCCTGCTACGGCATGGGCGGGACCGCGCCGACGCTGACTGACGCCCACCTCGTCCTCGGTCGGCTCGATCCCGGTGCGTTCCTGGGCGGCGAGGTACGCCTCGACGTCCAGCTGGCCCGTGACGCCATCGAGCGGTCGGTGGCACGCCCGCTCGACCTCGGCATCGAAGAGGCCGCCCGGGGGATCGTGGCCGTGGCCGACGCGAACATGGTCGGGGCCATCCGTGCGACGGCCGCCCGGCATGGCGACGACCTGCGGGACTCGGTCCTGGTGGCGGGCGGTGGGGCGGGCCCCCTCCACGCGGTAGCGCTCGCGGCCGAGCTCGGCATGCCCGCGGTGTGCGTTCCCCGGACGCCGGGGTTGCTCTCGGCGCTCGGCCTGCTGGCGACCGATCTTCGGCATGACCTCTCCGGCCCCCTGCTCGCCTTCGCGGCCGAGCTGGACGAGGCGCGACTGGAGCGCGCCTTCGCCGAGCTGGAGATTGAGGCCGCCCACCGGCTGGCAGCCGATCAGGTCGAGCCGGCGGACCGAGGCCTCGGGCGCGCGATCGATCTGCGGGCGATCGGACAGGAGTGGACGCTCACGGTCCCGGTCGGACCCGGCGAGTCGGTGGCCCGGGTCGTCGAGCGCTTCCATGCCCAGCATGAGCGCGTCTACGGCCACGCCGCCCCGGACCAGCCCGTGGAGTCGGTCGCCGTTCGTGTCGTCGCCACCGGCCGCTTCCCGCGGCCGACGACACGACACGAGGGCGCACCTGCCCGCCTGCCAGGGCGCGATCGTTCCCGACGCGCCTGGTTCGCGGAGGTGGGAGCCTTCGTCGAGGCCCGGGTGCTCGATCGGGCCGCGGTCGGACCCGGGGACCGGCTCGTCGGCCCCGCCATCGTCGAGCAGCTCGACACGACCGTGCTCGTGCCACCCGGCTACACGGCGCGGGTCGCCGCTCTCGACAGCCTCGTCATCGAGCGGAGCGAGCCATGATCGACCCGATCACCGCCGCGACCGTCGGCAGCGCGCTCGTCGCGACGACCAGCGAGATGAGCGAGTCGCTCCGACGCAGCTCCTACTCACCCATCATCCGCGAGATGCTCGACTACTCCTGCGGGGTCTTCACCCCGCGGGGCGAGATGGCGGCCCAGTCGGAGACGATCCCGGCGCTCCTCGGAGCGATGGCCTTCGCCCTCCAGGCCCTCATCGAGGACCATCCGCGCCAGACCCTGGCGCCCGGCGACATCTTCATCGCCAACGACCCCTATCGCGGCGGCACGCATACGCCCGACATCCACCTCTTCGCCCCCGTGTTCCACGAGGACCGGCTCGTCGCCTGGACGGGGACGCTGGCCCACCACGTCGACATCGGCGGGACGAACCCCGGGACCGAGGGCTACGCGAACCGGTCGATCTTCGAGGAGGGGCTGCGGTTCCCTCCGCTGCGGCTGTACGAGGCGGGCCGGCCGGTCGTGCCGCTCCTCCGCTACATCGAGGCGAACGTTCGCGAGCCGCGGGCCACGCTCGGCGACCTGCGGGCCCAGACCGCGGCCGTGAAGCTCGGCGGGACCCGGATCATCGGTCTCATCGGCCGCTACGGGCTCGACACGGTCGACGGCGTGATGCAGGAGGTCATCGCGCAGACCGAGCGACGTCTTCGCCATGCCATCCGACAGCGTCCCGACGGGAGCTCGACAGCCGTGGGCTACCTCGACAACGACGGGGTCGGGAGCGACGACATCCGGATCGAGGTCACGGTCCGCGTTCGGGGCGACGAGGTCGAGGTCGACTTCGACGGGACGGCGCCCCAGATGGCCGGAGGCATGAACGCACCGCGATCGGCGGTCATGGCGGCGGTGCTGTTCGCCGTCAAGGCGATCTTCGACCCCGAGGCCCCGCCGAACAGCGGCACGGCCCGGGCCATCCGGGTGAGCCTGCCTCGCGGGTCCCTGGTGGACCCCGTCTATCCGGCAGCCGTGAGCCTCCGCCATCTCACGTCCCAGCGCATCACCGACACGATCGTGCGGGCGTTCCAGCAGCTGTACCCGGAGAGCGGTGTGGCGGGTGCGTTCGTCGGGTTCTCGAGCCTGGCGGCGGAGGGGCGCCATCCCCGGACCGGCGACGCGACCGTCATCCAGGACGACCTCGGCGGCGGGATGGGCGGGACCGCCTCCGGGGACGGGCTCGACGGGGTCGACACCTACCTCGGGAACGTCGGCATCCTCCCGGCCGAGGTCTGCGAGATGCAGTACCCGGTGCGGATCGCCCGGACGGAGCTCGAGACCGACTCCGCCGGCCACGGACGGTTCCGGGGCGGCCAGGGGATCGTGCGCGAGTACGTGTTCACCGACGACTGCGACCTGGTCGCCTACACGGAGCAGAGCAGCCCGGCCCACGCCGCCTGGGGCAGCGAGGGCGGATCGGCGGGGCGACCCGCGCTGGTGACGCTCGAGCGTGCCGATGGGATCAGCGAGGTCATCACCAAGCGCCGGATCCATGTCGGGAGGGGCGATCGCCTGGTCGTGCGGACGGGGGGCGGCGGAGGGTTCGGGCCGCCATCCGAGCGTGACCCCTCGCTCGTCGCTCGCGACATCCGAGAGGGTCGGCTCTCCGAGGACGTGGCCGGCACCGCCTATGACTCCCCCGGGCTCGCCGTACCCGGCGCGGAGGCGAAGGGGTCGTCGGACGCCTGATACGCCGGCCGTGGGCATGCGAACATCCGCTCCATGACCGAACCGCTCCGTCCCTCCCCCCGGGGCTGGCTGCTCGTCGCCATCGCCGCCGCGGTCATGGTGCCCGGGGCCTATCTCGTGCTCGGCGGCGTCGACCTTGCCGACCCGATCAGGGCGCTCGTCTACGGGATCGCCATCGTCGGTGCGGCCTTCCTGCTGTCCTGGGCGGCCGAGGTCGTCCAGCTCGACTTCAGCCAGGGTCTCGCCCTCGCGCTCCTGGCCCTGATCGCGATCCTCCCCGAGTACGTGGTCGACGCCACCTTCGCCTACCTGGCGGCCGAGGATCCGGCCTACGCCGGCTATGCGGTGGCCAACATGACCGGCGCCAACCGGCTCCTGATCGGCGTCGCCTGGCCGATGGTCGTCGTCCTGGCCTGGATCCGCTTCCGCAAGACGTCGATCGAGCTGCAGGAAGGCCACGGCCTCGAGCTGGTCGTCCTGCTGGCGGCGACCGTCTATGCCTTCACGCTCCCGTTCCGCGGCGCCATCGCCCTGGTGGACATGGTCGTGCTGGTCGGGTTCTTCGTCTTCTACATCTGGCGGGTGGCGCGACTTCCCGCCGAGCCGCCGCACCTGGTCGGCCCGGCACTCCTCATCGGGAGCCTGCCGGTCTGGGCCCGCCGGGCGGCGGTGGCGGCCCTTGCCCTCGTCGCCGCGGTCGCCATCCTGCTCGTGGCCAAGCCCTTCGCGACCAGCCTGGTCGCGACCGGCGTGTCCGTCGGCATCGACGAGTTCCTGCTGGTCCAGTGGCTCGCGCCGCTCGCCTCCGAGGCCCCCGAGTTCGTGGTCGTGGCGCTCTTCGCCTGGCGGGGCGCCTCGACGGCCGCCCTGGGCACGCTCGTCAGCTCGAAGATCAACCAGTGGACCCTGCTCGTGGCCATGCTCCCGCTCGTGTACTCCTTCGGCCTGGGCGAGCCCGCGTCGCTGCCGCTGGACGCCCGCCAGCAGGACGAGATCCTCCTGACCGCGGCGCAGTCCCTGTTCGCCGTGGCCCTGCTGTTGAACCTGCGGCTGTCCCTCATCGGCGCGGCAGCCCTGTTCGGGCTCTTCATCGTCCAGATGCTCCTGCCGGACACGCGCGGGACGATCACGATCGTGTACTTCGTCCTGACCGCGATCGTCCTGGTGATCAGCCGGCGTGACGCCCTGCGTGCCTTCCGCTGGATGCGTGGTCGCC
>DATHYZ010000209.1:0-8204 GCA_035458865.1 Candidatus Limnocylindrales bacterium | reverse complement strand
AGTGGCCAGGTCGACGTTCAGGTTGACGACCACGTGGGCCTCGCCGGCGCAGTACCGGTCCCCCTCGTGCTCGTAGATCCACTGCGATCCGCGGACGTGCAGGACGAAGTCGTCGTCGACCCACACCCGTCCGGGCTCCGGGTTGTCGGCGAAGTGCTCCGCGCACGAGAACGGGATGAAGGTGGTGCGAGCCTGCACCGCGGGTCCGGCGAGTGCCAGGGCCAGGATGGCGGCCACCAGGGCCACGCTCAGCCTCCGCATCGCTGCTCTCCTCTGTGAGCGTCGATCGATGACCCGGAACGAAGATGTCGCGGGTGGGCGATCCACTCCTATGGGCGAGACGGCCGGCCGGAACCTTCGAACTTCGCCCGACCGACGGCCCGGCGACTTCCCCCCGGCCGTTCCGCCGAGGGAGCCGGGGCCCCACCGCACCGTTCCGGTACCATCCGCAGCGATGTTCGAACGGACCGCGTTGCCCGAGGGGCCCCGCGTCATCACCGCCCGCCACCCCGGAGCCCGCTCCGTGTCGATGGCCGCCTACGTCCTGGCCGGCTCCCGCCTGGAGACCCGCGAGCAGGCCGGCGTCGCCCACTTCATGGAGCACATCACCTTCAAGGGCACGGCCGCCTATCCGAGCAGCCGGGCCATCGCGGAGGCGATCGAGGGCGTCGGCGGCTCGTTCAACGCGGCGACCGACCGGGAGTCGACCGTCTACTGGGTCCGGGTCCCGCGCCGCGAGATGACCCGCGGGATGGACGTCCTGGGCGAGCTGGTCGTCCGCCCGGTCCTCGCCGAGCACGAGATCGACCACGAGCGGAGCGTCATCGTCGAGGAGATCCGCTCCTATCTCGACGACCCGGTCGAGTACGCGCACATCCTCTTCCAGGGAGCGATGTTCGGCGACGGCCCGCTGGGGCGCGAGATCTGCGGCGACGAGGACTCGATCCGCGGCATGCCGCAGGCTGCCATCCGGGAGTTCTGGTCGGTCCTCTACCGACCAGCCAACACGGTCGTCGCGGTGGCGGGCGACCTGGACCACACCGAGGCCGTGGAGCTCGTCGCTGCCGCCTTCGGGTCCGGGAACGGGCCGGTCCCGGGCTACGCCGCGGCGCCGACCCTGCCGGCCGGCGAGCGGTACCGGCTGGGCCATCGCGACACCTCGCAGGCGCAGCTCGTCGTGGGCGTTCCCGCGCTCCGGCGCGATCACCCGGACACCTGGGTGCTCGGCATCCTCAACGTCATCCTCGGCGATGGCATGAGCAGCCGGCTGTTCCTGTCGCTCCGCGAGGAGCGAGCTCTCGCCTACGACGTCTCGTCGGGGATCCTGGACTACGCCGACGCCGGGGCCCTGGAGGTCTCGGCCGGGGTCGATCCCGATCACCTGGGGCCGGCGCTCGACGCCATCCTCGCGGAGCTCGCGCGACTCCGCGACGAGCCCGTTCCCGACGACGAGCTCCACAAGGCGAAGGCCTACCTGTCCGGGGGGCTGGAGCTGCGCATGGACGACACGCGCCACCTGGCCAGCTGGTTCGGCGGCCAGGAGGCCCTCCACGAACGTGTGATGACGCTCGAGGACGCGCTCGCCGCCACCGAGGCGGTCACCTCGGCCGCCGTCCAGCGCGTCGCCGGGGAGCTCTTCCGGGACGAGGGACTGCGCCTGGCCGTGGTGGCTCCGCCCCGGCGTGGGCGGGGTCTCGATCGCCGTCTGCGTCTGCCGGGATGAGCGAGCCGGAGATCCAGCGGGACCGGGTCGTGACGGCCGCGCAGGGCGCGAGCTCACGAACGATGGACCTGCGGATCGCCGGGATCCACCTGCGGATGGGCGCCCTCGACCTGGCGCGCGCCGAGCTGGAGGCCTTCGCCGGGGCCGGAGCGCTCGATCCCGAGGCGCTCCTCGACCTGGCCGAGGTCCGCTGGCGGACTGGCGACCTCGGTGGCGCAGGCGTGGCGGCCGACGCCTACCTGGCCTCCGGTTCGGAGGCTCCGATCGCTCTCGTCGTCGCCACCGAAGCGGCGGCCGCGACCGCCCGCTACGGGGAGGCTCGCCGCCTGGCGGCCCGAGCGGTCGAGGTGGCCGGCGACGATCTCGATGCCCTGTTCGCGGGCATGCCTCGCAGCGCGGTCTGGCCCGAGGATCGCTATGGGGCCGTGGCCCCCGTCGGCGCCCTGTTCGGCGAGGAGACCGCGGCACGGACGACCGCTGGCGCGGCCTTCATCGGAGGCCCTTCGGTCCTGGAGCACGACGAGGCCGCCTCCGAGGCCGCGTCACCGGGCGGTCGCGACGCCGCCGGGCAGTCCGGCCTCTGGGACGACGGAGGACCAGCCGGCTCGTCGGCCTCCCCGATCGAGGCCATCTCCGAGACGGGCGAGCCGGCATCCGGACCGGCGGCCCCCTCCGGGCCCCCGGGCATCGAGGACCTCGCGGCGGCTCGGGCCGCCATGGCGCTCGGCGACCGCGATGAGGCAGCGCGCCAGCTCGCCGAGCTGATCCGCCGACGGCCCGAGCTGGCAGCCACGATCCTCGGGGCGCTTCCCGATGAGCCTGCCGGGGGCGTCGGCGCCGAGCCGGTCGGGGACCTGGACGATCCGGACAGCTGATCCCGGACGTCGTCGGCAACGCTCCGGCCCGGCTGCGGTACCCTTCCGCCCGACCCTCCCACCGTCCGATCCACCCACCGGAGACCCCATGCCTGCCGAGCGAACCCTCGTCCTCATCAAGCCCGACGGCGTCCAGCGCCAGCTGACCGGCCGGATCCTCGCCCGCTTCGAGGAGCGCGGCCTCAAGATCGTCGGCCTCAAGCTGGTGCACGTCGACCTGGACCTGGCCGAGCGGCACTATGCGGTGCACCGCGAGCGCCCCTTCTTCGGCTCGCTGGTCGACTTCATCACCTCGAGCCCGCTCGTCGCCATCGCCCTCGAGGGCCCGGGCGCCATCGCCATGGTCCGCACGATGGTCGGTGCCACCCGCCCCCCCGAGGCGGCGCCCGGCACGATCCGCGGCGACCTCGCGATCGAGACCGGCCAGAACCTGATCCACGCGTCGGACGGCCCGGAGACGGCTGCCGCCGAGCTCGGGCTTTGGTTCGCCCCCGGCGAGCTGGTCGACTACCCGCGCGAGATCGACCGCTGGGTCATCGGTCCCGCCGAGGCCTGAGCCACGGTCGAGCGCCGCGCCGGACGCCCCGGCGCGGCGTTCGGCAAGCCGTCGTGGCCCGGCCGGGCCTCAGGGGTCCCCGACCTCGCCCGGAGCCCAGCCGCTCTCCAGCTGGTCGGACGTCGAGCCCCCGAGCCCCTGGGGCTCGACCGGGGGATCACCGGCGGCGGCCACCACGAGGTCGAACGCCCCGGTCGACACGAGCGCCGCTCCGAGCGCCATGGTGAGCGCCAGGACCGAGGCGATGGGCGCCCGATTCACGGCCGCCGTGGCCCGGATGAGGTCCGGCCCGAGGCGACCCGGCGGTCGGTGGGGTCGCTCCTCGGGGGCGGTCCGGACGGCCGCCGACGGGATGTCGATCCCGACGACGAGGATGCGGCCGATCGCCAACAGCGGAGCAGCGAGCCCGATCGTGCCCACGAGCGACGCGAGCGGGTTCTCGGCAAGTCCCACCAGCGCCATCCGTGCCTCCATCACCGCCATGCCCGGGATCCCGATCATCGCCAGGGCAGCGATGGCCAGGACGAAGGCCAGCAACGGGGAGCGGCGGACCCAGCCCCTCAGATCCGGCAGGCGGCGGCTCCGGTAGCGGCCCTCCATCACCGTCAGCCAGCCGAGGAGCGCAGCGGCGGCGCCGACCGATGCCAGGGCCCAGGTCCGGGTGGGCGCCCAGGCGTCCGGATCGACGGCGGCGATCCCGAGCAGGGCCACCGCGGTCCCGTGCCCGAGCAGGTAGACCGTGACGTGCCCGAGATCGTCCTGGATCCATGCCGCGAACGCCGAGAGGATCATCGCCACGAGCGCGGCCACCAGCACGATCGCCTGGGCGACCCCCAGCGGCAGCAGCAGCGGTGTCACCTCCTGGTCGAGCCAGGACAGCGCGAGGATGGCCGCCAGCGCCGGCAGCGCCCCGAGGAGCGCGGCGACGATCGGGCCCGACGAGACGTCGGCGATGGGCGGGGCCCAGCGGTGGAACGGGACCACGGCACCGCGCACCGCCACGGCGGCGGCGACGCCGACGAACGCCAGGCCGACGAGCCCCGGGTCGGGTTCCGGCAGCGCGAGCTGGGCCGTTCCGCCGGCCATGGCGACGACGACCACGATCGCCCCGATCGCCAGGGCGGTGAGGGCGGTCAGCAGGACGGCGGCGACGTTGCGGCCCGCGATGCCGCTGATCGGGAGGGCCAGCCCGATCGCCGCCGCAGCGAGGATCGCCCAGCTCCCGGGGACCGGGTTCGCCGTCGTCAGGCAGATCAGTCCGGCTGCCACGGTGGCCAGCCAGGCGACCGCCGGCGAGCGCTCGTCGCCGGCCACTGCCGCGATCCCCGATAGCAGCAGCCCGGCCACCGCCACCAGCATGATCATCATCCGTGCGAAGGGGGTCGAGACGAAGGTGATCCCGGTGGCCTCGATCGCGTCCCCCGGCTGGATGACAGCGACGGCGAGCACGGTCCCGGCCAGGGCGATCAGACCCACGACGTGGCCGACACGGCGCCGGTCGCGGACGACCCAGGCCGCCACGACACCGGCGGCAGCGACCATCAGGACGACGAAGAGGGTCACGGCTCGTCCTCCGTCCCCTTGCCAGGGACGACCGTGCCGCTGGTCCCATGGTGCCGCTCCTCGCGGGCCATGAGCATCGCGGCGACCGCGGTCGCGAGGGCCACCATCGCCGCGGTGACGGTCAGCGAGCCCGGGGTGCCCGGGTCGCCCAGGCCGACCCTCAGTAGGTCGGCCGCCATGATCGCCAGGAGGAGCGCGAGGCCGGTCCGGCCCGGGTCGCGCTGGTCGGCGAGAGGGACGAGGACCACCGCCCCGACGGCGAACGCCGCGGCGGTGGCGGCCGCCGGTCCGCTGCCGGCCAACCCGGTCGAGCTGGCCGCGAACCCGGCGACGAAGGCCGCCGCCGCGGCCGCAGCCTCGGCCGGCCAGCCGATCCTGGACCCGCGGCCGGGTCCTGCGTCGCGGAGGGGGATCCGGACGAGGTAGGCGGCCAGCGCCGCGCCGACGATCCGGATCGCCACGACGAGCGGATCGGGCAGGGGATCGGCCACCAGAGGGGCCAGCGACAGCGCCGCCGCGAGCCCGACGAGTGCGAGCCGTCGGTCGCTCGCCGTGACGGCGACGACGGCCGCGACGACCACCAGGATGGCGAGGGCGACGACGACGACGGCGGGCCAGCTCATCGGGTGACCAGCGCGGTCGCCGACGAGGGGGGATCCGACCGGCTGCTCGGGGACTCGATCACGAGGCGGCAGTATAGGCCGCGTCGCGGCTCGCGGGGCGCCCGGACCCTTCCCGTGGAGCTCGGGACCCCCTGGGCGGGCACTCCGGCCTGCGACGCCCGTGGTACACTCCGCCGCGGCCTGCGACCGACGATCGTCCCCGTTCGGGCAGGCCGTTCGCGCGGTCGGTGCCACATCGCGCCTGACGCCCCTCACCCGAGCGCCGAGCCGGGTCGATCAGACAGCGGGAGGATCGTCGAACCAGCCCATGATGGACGTCACCACGCTCCAATGGATCATCCCGATCTCCGGGATCGCCGCCATCCTGTTCGCCCTGTACCTGGCCCGGGACGTCCTGTCCCGCGACCAGGGGACGCTGGCCATGCAGGAGGTCGCCGGGACCATCTATGAGGGCGCGGTCGCCTTCATCCGACGGCAGTACACGACGATCGCCCTGCTCGCCGTGCTCGGAGCGGTCCTGATCACCGGGGTGATCGCCGCGTTCGAGACCAAGGAGGTCGCCGACACCGACATCTTCGGGCTCGAGCTCGGCTGGCGGACCGGCGTCGCGTTCCTCGTCGGCGCAGCCTGCTCCATGGCCTCCGGGATCATCGGCATGTACATCAGCGTCCGGTCGAACCTGCGGACCGCCTCGGCCTCGCAGCGGAGCCTCGTCGAGGCCGTCCAGGTCGCGATGCGCGGCGGGGCCGTCTCGGGCTTCCTCGTCGTCGCCCTGTCGCTCCTGGGCGTCTACCTGACCTTCCTCGCGTTCGGTGGCTTCGACAACCCCGAGCAGGCGCCGTTCCTGATCGTCGGCTTCGGGTTCGGGGCGAGCTTCGTCGCCCTCTTCGCCCAGCTCGGCGGCGGCATCTACACCAAGGCCGCCGACGTCGGCGCGGACCTCGTCGGCAAGGTCGAGGCCGGGATCCCCGAGGACGACCCGCGCAACGCGGGCGTCGTGGCCGACCTGGTCGGCGACAACGTGGGCGACTGCGCCGGCCGAGGTGCGGACCTCTTCGAGTCCACGGCCGCCGAGAACATCGGCGCGATGATCCTCGGCGTCGCCGTCTACTCCATCGCCCAGGCTGCCGGCTGGCCGAACCCCGAGGCCTGGATCTTCTTCCCGCTCATCGTCCGCGCCTTCGGCCTGCTGGCCACCATCATCGCGATCTTCTTCGTCCGCGGCAGCGAGACCGAGGATCCGATGAACATCCTCAACCGCGGCTACTGGGTGGTCTCGATCCTCTCGGCCGTCGCCCTGGCCGGTGTCACCTACGTGATGATGGACACCGGCGGGGAGCTCCCGTCGAGCGGCATCCCGCCCTGGATCTACTTCTTCGGAGCCGGCGTCGTCGGCCTCGCCACCAGCGTCGCCTTCGTCTACATCACCCAGTACTACACGGCCGGCTCCTGGCGCCCGGTGAAGGAGATCGCCGAGGCCAGCCGGACCGGCCCGGCCACGAACATCATCTCGGGCGTCGCCGTCGGCTTCGAGACGACCTTCGTCACGGCCGTGACCATCTCGATCGCCCTCTTCGCCTCGCACTGGCTCGGGGAGCAGGCCTTCGTGGGGATCGTTCCCGAGGGCGACAACCCCGGCGGCGTCTTCGGGACGGCCGTCGCCACGATGGGCATGCTCATGACCACCGCGTACATCCTGGCGATGGATACCTTCGGGCCGATCACCGACAACGCCGGCGGGATCACCGAGTTCAGCCGGGCCTCGAAGGGCGCCCGCGAGATCACCGATCGGCTCGACGCGGTCGGGAACACGACCAAGGCCCTGACCAAGGGGTACGCGGTCGCCTCCGCGTCCCTGGCGGCGTTCCTGCTCTTCAGCGCGTACATCGACAAGGTCAACCTGATCCTCGAGCGGCAGGGCAAGCCGCTCATGGAGTCCGTCGACCTGGCCAACGTGAACGTCTTCATCGCGGCCCTCCTGGCGGCGATGCTCGTGTACCTCTTCAGCGCGCTGGCGATCCGGGCCGTCGGCCGCGCCGCCCAGGGGATCATCATGGAGGTCCGCCGCCAGTTCCGGGAGCACCCCGGGATCATGGACTACAGCGAGCGCCCGGACTACGCCCGGGTCGTCGACATCACGACCCGTGCCGCGCTCCGCGAGATGATCGCTCCCGGCCTGCTGGCCGTTGCCCTGCCCATCGTCGTCGGCGTCCTCCTCGGCTACGAGGCGGCGGCCGGCCTGCTGATGGTCGGGACGATCGCCGGCGTCCTCCTGGCCACCGTCCTCAACAACAGCGGCGGGGCCTGGGACAACGCCAAGAAGTTCATCGAGGCCGACCACCTGAAGGACGAGCAGGGCAACGTCATCGGCAAGAAGACCGAGGCGCACGCCGCCGCGGTCGTCGGCGACACGGTCGGGGATCCGTTCAAGGACACCGCGGGCCCGTCGCTCCACGTCCTCGTCAAGCTCCTGGCGACGATCACGCTGGTCCTCGCCCCGCTCTTCATCCGCTAGCGAGGGGACGGCCGGCCCCGGGCTTCGGAGGCCGGCCGTCGACCCATGGACACCGTCGTCCAGGCCATCGTGCTCGGGGTCGTGCAGGGCCTGACCGAGTTCCTGCCGATCTCGAGCTCCGGCCACCTGGTCGTGCTGCCGGCGCTGCTCGGATGGGACGACGCCTTCCTCGAGTCGCTGGCCTTCTCGGTCATGCTCCACCTGGGGACGCTGGGGGCCCTGCTGGCGTACTTCCGGGCGGATTGGCTCCGGCTGGTCCCGGCCGGGCTCGCGGTGCTCCGCGACCGGTCGTTCGCCGGCGACCCCGACCGGCGGCTGGCCTGGCTCATCGCCGCGACCGTGGTCCCGG
>DATHYZ010000208.1:0-8809 GCA_035458865.1 Candidatus Limnocylindrales bacterium | reverse complement strand
AGCCAGTTCGGGACGTTCACCAGGTCCTCGTTGCGGATCCGCCGACCGCCGATGTCGCTGGTGATCCGGTCGTAGATGCCGGCGACGTACGTGCCCGGGTAGTGGGCGCCGCCGGCGCTGCTTTCAGGCGCCGCGCCGCGGGTCGCGACGTAGCCGTTGCCGAGCGTGCACAGCGCCTCTCTGAGGGGCTCTTCCGCCGGGACGTAGCCGTCGTACGTCAGCGTCCGGTCGCCGATCCGCGGTCCGGCCGCCGAGCTGTTCATCGGACCGCCGCCGAGCGACCTCCGGGGATGGCGCCGCCGATCGCAGCCAGCCGGTCGAGCAGGTCGGGAACGTCGTCGGGTCGGCCCAGCGCGAAGAGCGCCCGCGTGGTCCGGTCGTCGGACTCTCCACGGACCACGATGCCGATCCCGCCGCGTCCGAGCGCGCGGAAGCCGTCCTCGTCGGTCTCGTCGTCGCCGACGTAGATCGGCAGGACGTCGGGAGCATCAAGGCCCTGGGTCTCGAGGAGCCATCGGATCGCCAGCCCCTTGTCCCAGGCGACGTCCGGCCGCAGCTCCAGGACCTTCTTGCCGCCCGTGACGCGGAGGTCCGGGTTTGCGGCGGCGACCGATGCCACCGCCATCTCCACGTCGTCGATCCGGTCGTCGGCGACGCCGCGGAAGTGGGCCGTGACCGCGTAGCGCTTGCGTTCCAGCCGGGCGCCCGGGATCCGCTCGAGGAGCGGCCGCAGCTCATGCTCGGCGTCGTCCAGGGACGGCAGCGTGTCGGGCGCCCGCTCGTGCCGCGCCCCGTCCGGACCGACGATGTCGAAGCCGTGGCTGCCCGCGTACCAGAGGCCCTCGAGGTCGACGAGGCGACGCACGTCGGCAAGGTCGCGGCCGCTGACGACCGCGACCGGCACGACCGAGGCGAGGTCCCTGATCGCGGCCCGGGTCGCCTCCGGCAACAGGGCCGCGGCCGGGTCGTCCACGATCGGCGTCAGCGTGCCGTCGTAGTCCAGGAACACCGCCAGCCGCTTGTCGTACGCCCGTCCGCTCACCTCGCCCAGGTGATCCGCCACGTCGGGGAGGCGATCGATGGGGCGACCGGCTGGAGCGCGCCCATCGAGCTCGATCTCGGCGAGGTCTGTGACGACGACGTCGGCACCGGATCCTCGCAGGAGGTCCGGTCGGCCCGTCCGGTCGACACCGACGATCTGCAGGAAGCCGCCGTCGCGGCCGGCCTGCACGCCCGCCATGGCGTCCTCGACCACGACCGCCTGTCCCGGCGTGACCCCGAGCCGCCGGGCCGCCTCCAGGAGCATGGCCGGGTCCGGCTTGCCGGGGAGGCCCAGCTCGCGAGCCGTCACGCCGTCGACCCGGACCGGGAAGAGGTTCGCCAGTCCCGCCGCGTCCAGGACGGCCTCGGCGTTGCGGCTCGCCGAGATCACCGCGACCCTGATGCCGGACCCGACCAGGGCGTGGACCAGCTCGACCGTCGAAGGGAAGGGTCGGGCGCCCGTTCGCTCCAGGGCCTCCAGGAAGATCCGGTTCTTCCGGTCGCCGACGGCCTGGACGGTGACGGCCTCCGGTGGATCGTTCGGGTCGCCCTCGGGGAGGGTGATCCCGCGCGACGCCAGGAAGCTCCGGACCCCGTCGTAGCGGGGCCGTCCGTCCACGTAGCGGCGGTAGTCGGTGTCGATGTCGAAGGGAGGCACCGGGAGTCCGGAGACCGTCGCCTGCTCCTCGAGGAACCCGTCGAAGAGCCGCTTCCAGGCTGCGGCATGGACGGCGGCGGTATCGGTGACCACCCCGTCCAGGTCGAAGATGACCGCGGCGGTCCCGCGGGCGAGCATCGCCATGGCCCAACCCTACGCGCCCGGGTCGATGGGCGTCATCGGGCGTCCGGCCCGAACCATCCGGGCCGGGTCGCCGGTGCCATCGCACCAGCGCCCGACCCGCGCGATGGGCCGGGTCCGCGGTCTCCGTGGGGTCGTGCTACCGTCGGGTCGTCCCGCTGGTGCGTCGTGGCCCGGGTTTACGCCGCGGCCGACGGTCTCCCCGGCGGATCCTAGGAGGAACCAGGCCGTGGCTGACGACTTCTTCACGGGCGTGCCGGGCCCGATCCCGTTCGGCGGCCGGGACGCCGACGATCCCCTGACGTTCAAGATCTACGAGCCCGATCGGGTCGTCCTGGGGAAGCGGATGGAGGACCAGCTCCGGCTCGCCGTCTGCCTCTGGCACTCGTTCGCCTGGCCGGGCTCCGACGTCTTCGGTGCGGGCACCTTCGACCGACCGTGGCTCGCCCCGGGCCAGGACCCGATGGCGGCGGCCGAGACCAAGGTGGCGGCGGCCTTCGAGTTCCTCGTCAAGCTCGGCGTGCCCTTCTTCACCTTCCATGACCGCGACGTGGCGCCCGAGGCCGGCAGCTTCGCCGAGACGCGCGCCCGCCTCGACGCGGTCGTCGGGCTCATCGAGGAGCAGATGGCCCGGACCGGGAAGCGGCTCCTTTGGGGGACGGCGAACCTGTTCAGCCACCCGCGGTACGCCGCCGGCGCCTCCACGAACCCCGACCCCGAGGTGTTCGCCTACGCGGCGGCCCAGGTCAAGATCATGCTCGAGACCACCCACCGGCTGGGTGGCGCGAACTACGTCCTGTGGGGCGGCCGCGAAGGCTACGAGACCCTGCTGAACACCGACCTCGCCCGCGAGGAGGCCCAGTTCGCCCGCTTCCTCCACCTCGTCGTGGAGCACAAGCACCGGATCGGCTTCCAGGGGACGCTGCTCATCGAGCCCAAGCCCCAGGAGCCCACGAAGCACCAGTACGACTACGACTCGGCGACGGTCCAGGGCTTCCTGGTGCGGCACGGCCTGGACGGCGAGTACCGGGTGAACATCGAGGCGAACCACGCGACGCTGGCCGGCCACAGCTTCCACCACGAGGTCGCGACCGCGGTCGCCGGCGGCTTCTTCGGGAGCATCGACGCGAACCGCGGCGACTACCAGAACGGCTGGGACACGGACCAGTTCCCGAACTCGGTCGAGGAGGTCTCGCTGGCCCTCTACGAGATCCTCCGCGGTGGCGGGTTCACCACGGGCGGGTTCAACTTCGACGCCAAGCTCCGCCGCCAGAGCCTGGACCGGACGGATCTCTTCCACGGCCACATCGGCGGCATCGACACCGTGGCCCTCTCGCTCCTGGTCGCCGCCGACATGCTCGAGCAGGGGACGCTCGAGAGCCCGCGCACGGCGCGCTACGCCGGCTGGTCGGGTGAGCTCGGCCGCGGGATCCTGCAGGGCGGGCTGTCGCTCGCCGACCTGGAGGCCCGGGTGGCCGACGGCGGCGTCGACCCGCGGCCGGTGTCGGGACGCCAGGAGCTGCTGGAGAACCTCGTCAACCAGCGCATCTGGGCGGTCGACCGGTCCTGATCGGCCGGTCCCCAGGGCCGACCGTCCCCGACGCCGTCAGGGGCGGGCGCCGGCCTCGAAGATCCGCTCGATGACGCGGAGGTTGGCGACCGCGTCCTCGGGCGGGACCGGCACGGGCTCGCCATCGAGCACGGCCGCGGCGAAGCGCTCGGCCTCGCAGGCATACGGATCGGCGGTCGGGAAGGTGAGGGTTTCGGTGGCCGGGGCCACCGGGGGGTCGCCGCCAGCGGCCACGTAGACCTCGGTCGGACGGTCCGGCGGGATGTTGAACGGGATCCCGATCGAGATCCGGCCCTCGGTCCCGTAGATGTGGACCCGCTGGTCGCCCTCGGCCCGGATCGTCGAGGTGAATGTCGCCTGGCCCTCCCCGAACGAGAGGACGGCGCTGGTGAGGATGTCCACCCCGCTGTCGGGGTCCCGCACGATCGACGCCTCGATCGTGTCCGGCTCGGCGCCGAAGAGCCAGCGCGAGAGGTTCACCGGGTAGCAGCCGATGTCGTAGAGGGCGCCGCCGCCGTAGGCGCGGATGTTGCGGATGTTCGCCGGGTCGTCGTTGTAGTACGAGAACCAGCTCTGGATGGCGGTGAGTCGCCCGATCCGACCGGACGTCACCAGGTCGTGCACGGCCCGCCAGGAGGGGTGCTGGCGGTACATGAACGCCTCCATGAGGACGATGCCCTCGGCGCGACAGGCGTCGACCATCCGCTGGGCCTCGGCCGGCTCGAGGGCCAGCGGCTTCTCGCACAGGACGTGCTTGCCGGCGCGGGCGGCGGCGATGGTCCACTCGGCGTGGAGGTGGTTCGGCAGCGGGATGTAGACGGCGTCGATCGCGTCGTCGGCCAGGAGGGCCTCGTAGGAGCCGTGCCAGCGCGGGATGCCGAGCTCGCCGGCGACCCGACGGGCCGTGTCGTCGTCCCGCGAGGCGATCGCGACGACCTCGCAGCGCTCGGCCCGCCGGATCCCGGGGATGACCTTCTCGCGGGCGATCTTCGCCGTCGAGAGGACCCCCCAACGGAGTGTCGCCACCGTCAACCCCAGGACGTCTCGGTCACCGGACGGAGGGCGACCTCGAGGATCCGGTGCTCGCGTGGCCGGGTCAGGACGAACATCACGACCTCGGCCACGTCGTCCGGACGCATCATCCCGGCCAGCGCCGGCATGTCCGGGGTGCGTCCGCGGCCCATCGCGAAGTCGGTGGCGACGCCGCCCGGGCAGACGTTCGTGCAGCGGACGCCCTGCTCGCGGAGCTCGTGGTCAAGGGCCCGGGTCAGCCCGACCTGGGCGAACTTGGAGGCGCAGTACACGGCCTCCAGGGGCAGGCCACGGCGCCCGGCCTCGCTGGCCACGGTCACGATGTCCGCGGCGTCGCTCTTCACGAGGTAGGGGAGGGCGGCGCGGACCGAGTAGATGAGGCCCTTGACGTTGACGTCGATCATCTCCTCGAGCTGGTCGTCGGGGAGGTCCAGGAAGGGTCCGTAGGCGCCGACGCCGGCGTTGGCCACGAGGATGTCGATGCCGCCGAAGCGCTGGGCGGTCGCGTCGGCGATGGCCCGAAGCGCGGCCTGATCGCGGACGTCGGCCGGCATGGCCACGGCTCCGTCGATCCCGAGGTCGTCACCGCTCCGGGAGGCCAGGCCCAGGTTGACGCCCTGGTCGGCGAGGGCCCGGGCGACGGATGCCCCGATCCCGCGACTCGCTCCGGTGATGAGGGCCGTCCTGCCGGTCAGTCGTTCCATGTCGCTCCTTCTCGGGGCGCTCCTCCGGCGGAGCGCCCCGCGCGTCGTTGGGGCGGGCGGGGGACGGCCGTCAGTCGTGCAGGTGCGCGAGCTCCTTCTCCGACGCCTCGCCCGGTTGCTTGCCCATGATGATCATCCCCAGGATGTCGTCCTTGGTGACCGAGCCCTTGTCGACGGTCCCGACGAGCTTGCCCTGGAGCATGACGGTGATCCGGTCCGCCAGGTCGAAGACGTCGTGGATGTCGTGGCTGATGAGGAAGATGCCCAGACCCTCCGTCTTGAGCTGGGCCACGAGATCGCGGACCTGGGCGGTCTCGGCGGGGCCGAGGGCCGCCGTGGGCTCGTCCATGATGAGGATCCGGGCATTGAACTCGATGGCCCGGGCGATGGCGACCGACTGGCGCTGGCCGCCGGAGAGGGACATCACGGGGGTCTTGAAGTTCTTGAAGCGCGGGTTCAGGCGGGCCATGACCTTGCGGGTCGCCGACTCCATCGCCGCGTCGTCCAGCGAGCCGAGCCGGGTCCGGAGCTCCCGGCCCAGGAAGACGTTCGCCGCCGCGTCGACGTTGTCGGCCAGGGCGAGGGTCTGGTAGATCGTCTCGATCCCGAGGTGCTTGGCGTCGCGCGGGTTGCCGATCGACACCGGCTTGCCCTCGATCAGGATCTCGCCGGAGTCGGCGGGATGGGCCCCGGAGAGCGCCTTCATCAGGGTCGACTTGCCGGCGCCGTTGCCGCCGACCAGGCCGACGACCTCGCCGGCCCGAAGGTCGATGGTCACGCCGTCGACGGCGTGGACGCCACCGAAGGCGACCTTGATGTCGCGCATCTCGACGAGCGGAGGGCCGCTCGGGGACGGCGCCGGCGCGGGCTGGGTGGTCATGGTCGCTTGCTCGCTCATCGTGTCCTCCCTGCCCCTCAGGTGTGGCGTCGACGCAGCCAGGAGTCGAAGCCGACGGCCGCCACCAGGACGACGCCGACGACGACGTCCTGGGTCGGCGAGTCGACGTTGAGCAGCAGCATGCCCGAACGCAGCGACTGCATGACGACCGCCCCTAGGATCGCGCCTGGGATCGTGCCGATGCCGCCGGCGAACGACGTGCCGCCGATGACCGCGGCCGAGATGACGTCGAGCTCGTTGGTGACGCCGAGGTTCGTCACAGCAGCGTTGAGTCGGGCGGTCTGGATCGCCGCGCTGATCGCCACCAGGACGCCCATGAGGGCGAACGTGCCCATGATCGTGCGCCGAACGTTGATGCCGCCGAGCTCGGCGGCCTCGGGGTTGCCGCCGATCGCATAGACGTACCGTCCGAATCGCCGCCTGGTCGCCATGTAGGTCATGAACAGGGCGACACCGAGCATGATCAGGACTGGGTAGGCGATGCCTGTCGCCGGCGGCGTGTCGAAGCCGGCCTGCTGGGCCAGCGCCTCGGGCCAGAGGTAGGCGTTGGCGGTCCAGACGGCCCCGAGGACGACCAGGCAGCCGATGGCGCCGACCAGGATCTCCGCCCACATCGGGCGGACGGGGAACTCGTAGCGGCGCCGCTTGCGTCGGTTCGAGACGAGCGTGTAGATGATGCCGACGCAGATGAGGATCCCGAGTATCCAGCTGCCGATGTCGCCGAGCGAGCCCTGCGGCCCACCTCCGAGGAGCCGGAAGATCTCGTCGAGTGGGGCGATGGTCTGGCCCTGCTGGAAGCGGAAGATGAGGCCGCGCCAGATGAGCAGACCGCCGAGGGTCACGATGAACGACGGCACCCCGCCGTACGCCACCAGGAACCCCTGTAGGCCACCGAGGAGCAGGCCCAGGCCCACGCCGATACCGAGGGTGATGATCCACGTGTAGGGCTGGTCGAAGCCCAGGCCCAGGGTGGTCGGGATCCAGACCGCCTGAGCCATCGCCATGACGTAGCCCAGGAGGCCGAGCATCGACCCGACCGAGAGGTCGATGTTCCGAGACACGATCACGAGGACCATGCCGGTCGCCATGATCGCGATCGAGGCGCTCTGGACCGACAGGTTCCACAGGTTCCGTGGCGTGATGAAGTTGCCGTTGGACCAGATGTGGAACACGACCCAGATGACCACCAGGGCCCCGATCATGCCCAGCAGGCGGGTGTCGATCTCCAGCGAGCCCAGGAGCGCCCGGGGACTACGAGCCGGTGGACTCGGAGCAGCCGACGGCGCGTCGGGGCTTGGGGCGCTGTGGCTGGCGGCGCCTGGTGACTCGGTCATTCCGATCCCTCCCTCACGGGCTCAGGAATGGGAAGCGCCCTGCGTCGCGGCGACGGCCGCAACGCAGGGCGCAGGTGTCACGTCGGTATGACGGTGGTCAGTCGCAGGCTGCGACAGAACCAGCGGCCACGCCCTGGCAGAGCGCGTCCTTCTGGATCCAGCCGGCTTCAAGGACGACGTTGAGGTTGTCCTGCTTGATCGGGATGGGCTCGAGGAGGATCGACGTCATGTCGTTCCCGCCCGGGCTGGCGAAGATCTGGGTCCCGGCGACCTTGCTGATGTCGGGATCGCCGCAGAGCTGGATGGCGGCCTCACCGGCGGACTTGCCGAGCTCTCGGGCGTCCTTCCACACGGACACGGTCTGGGTGCCAAGGGCGACACGGTTGAGGGCGGCCTGATCGCCGTCCTGGCCGGAGACCGGCACCTTGCCGGCCAGGCCCTGGGCCTCGAGGGCAGCAACGACGCCGCCGGCCATGCCGTCGTTCTCGGACAGGACCGCGTCAACGTCGTTGTTGTTGGCCGCGAGGAACTGCTCCATCGAGGTCTGAGCGATCGACGGATCCCAGTTGTCGGTGTAGCTCTCACCGACGATGGTGATCGTGTCGCTGTTCTCGCCGACCTCCGGGATGCCGGCCTGGACGTAGCCCTCGCGGAGGAAGTCGGCGTTGGCGTCGGCGCTGTTGCCCTTGATGATCACGAAGTTGCCGGAGTCGACGACCTCGAGGACGGCCTCGGCCTCCATCTTGCCGACAAGCACGTTGTCGAACGTGATGTAGAGCGCGCCCGGATCCTCGATGAGGCGGTCGTACGCGATGACCGGGACGCCCTGGTCGAGGGCGCTGGTGACCCCCGGCTTGACGGCCGTGCCGTCCTGGGCCAGGACCACGACGACGTTGGCGCCCTGGGTGATGAGGTTCTCGATGTTGGAGAGCTGGGTCTCCGACGACGACTTGGCGTCGTTGGAGATGTAGGAGCCGCCGCCGGCCTCGATGGCCGCCTTCAGGGCGGGCTCATCCCACTTGGCCCAACGCTCTTCCTGGTAGTTGTTCCAGGAGACACCGACGACGCAGTCGCCGGACGGCGGCTGGCTGGCGGCCGCGCTCGGCTCAGAGCTCGGCTCAGAGCTCGGGGCCGGCGTCGAGCCGCCCGAGCACGCTGCCGCGGCGATCGCGACGGCCGCAACGAGTCCCATGACTCGGCGATCGATCATGTATGGATCCTCCTCCGAATGGGGCGGTCCCGCGGGATCCGCCAGGTTCGCCTTGGGTCCCGGCAGGGGGGTGGACGATCGGCCCCATGCGTGCTCTCGGCATGTGCTCGACAGCGGCGCGGTGGGCGCGAGCGTGTGTTCCCTCCGGTCGGGGAGTGGCGACCGCGAGATGGTACAGCAGGTCAGGGCGTCTGCACAGCCGCCTTCTCGGCCCAGCTCCA
>DATHYZ010000207.1:0-2862 GCA_035458865.1 Candidatus Limnocylindrales bacterium | reverse complement strand
CGAGCCGGCCGCGGACGGATCCTGGCGGCGCGTGTCGGCATCGCCGACGCGGTGGCTGCTGCCTGCCGCGTCCGGCCTGCTGATCGGCGCCGCCGCCACCGCCGGGTTCTTCCTGCTGCGGCCCGCCACCGGGACGCCCGCTGCGGTCATGCGCTTCGGTCTCGCCACGCCGGCCCCGGCCGAGCTGGCGATCAGCGACACCCGCGTCGACCTGGCGATCTCGCCCGACGGCAGATTGGTGGCCTACCGTGTCGTGAACGACGGCGCCTCCCAGATCGCGCTGCGTCCCGCCGACCAGCTGGACGGCGCCGTGCTCCGCGGCGCCGAAGGATACCAGCCGTTCTTCTCGCCGGACAGCCAGTGGCTGGGGTTCGTGACTGGCGGCTTCCAGGAGGTCCGCAAGGTGTCCATCCTGGGCGGCTCGTCGGTCCTGCTGGCCGACGTGCCCTCGGAGGTCTATGGAGCGACCTGGCTCGACGACGACACGATCGTCGTGGGCACCACGGATGGCCTGTATCGCATTCCCTCGGGAGGGGGTGACGCGGAGCGGCTCACGACGCCCGAGCCGGCTGACCTGGGGCACGGCTGGCCGTCCGCGATTCCCGGCGCCGACGCCGTGCTGTTCAGCATTGCGGCCAGCGACGACTCGGGTGGCCTTGCTGTAGCGTCTCTCGCCACAGGCGAGGTGACTCGTTTGGGCATCGCGGCGAGTGGCCCCCGCTATGTCTCCTCGGGACACCTCCTGTATGGGGATGCCGACGGGTCGTTGCGGGCGGTGCCGTTCGACACGGCGTCGCTCAGCGTCACGGGAAACCCGGTGCCGGTCGTCGAGAACGTCCTCTTCAAGCGTGGCAGCGGGGCAGCCAGCTTCGATGTCTCGCGTGACGGCAGCCTCGTATACACGCCGTCGACCGCCGGCGCGCCCGGTCAGCGCACGCTCGTCTGGGTCGATCGCGAGGGGGTGGAGACCTCGATCACCGACCGCCCACGTGCCTACACGTACGCGCGCGTCTCGCCCGACGGCACGAGGCTGGCGCTCGACATCCGCGACGAGGAGAACGACATCTGGATCTACGATCTCGGGCTCGGCACGCTCGAGCGCCTGACCTTCGATCCGGGGGCCGACCAGTACGTGCTCTGGACGCCCGACGGCGGATCGGTCGTGTTCTCGTCGCCACGAGGCGGCGCCGGGCGACACCTGTTCCGGAGCAAGGCCGACGGCACGGGCGCGGCCGAGCGCCTGACGACCGAGGAGAGCGGCGGGGAGCTCCGCTTTCCCAATGCCGTCTCACCCGACGGGACGCGTCTCGTCTATCGCGCCGGGGTTCCGGAAAGGGGCGACGACCTGTTCGTCGTCTCGCTCGACCAGGACGGGGCCACCGAGACCCTGCTCGGCACCGAGTTCGTCGAGCGGAATGCCGAGCTGTCGCCTGACGGGCGGTGGATGGCCTACCAGTCCGATGCCTCGGGCCGGTTCGAGATCTACGTGCGGCCGTTCCCCGACGTGGAGGCCGGGCGCTGGCAGATTTCACCTGCCGGCGGCACGCTGCCCGCGTGGGCCCCGAGCGGCCGCGAGCTGTTCTATCTCGCGCCGGACGGCAGGCTGATGGTCGTCGCGGTCGACGTCGGGGGCGGGTTCACGCGACAGGTGCCCGCGGTGCTGTTCGACGCGAGCGCCTACTACCTCGGCTCGTTCGGCCGCAACTTCGACGTCGCCCCCGACGGCCAGCGGCTCGTGATGGTCAAGCCCGCGCCGCGCTCAGCCGACCAGGTCCAGGCCGCGCCCATCGTGTTCGTCGTCCACTTCGACGAGGAGCTCAAGGGGCGCGTGCGCTGAGGCCCGCCGCCCGTCGGGTCACGTCTACACCGCCAGGCCCACCCCGGCCAGCGGTTGCAGGCGGCCGTACGCGCCGGGCAATCACATCGTCGAGATTGGAGCAGCTTTCGAAAAGCGGCCGTCCTCAGTCCGCTATCGCACCGGCACCCGCTGCTTGAGCACCTCGAACCAGTGCTGGACGACGATCAGGTGGCTTGGGGGGCGGCTCGGATCGCCGTCGTCTGTCGACTCCCGCTGCAGAGCGATGAAGGCTCCGTCGGGCGCCACGTCACTGATCGACTGCCCCTGGGTGAAGAGCAACTCCATGCGACCGGCGGTGAAGCTCGGCTCGAGCTGAACCGGGACCGCCATGAAATCGCCCTCCAGGCTGTAGAAGAAGAGCTCGTTGCCCGCCGGCGACCACAGCGGTAATTCGCCGCCTTCATCAGATATCCGGCGCTGGGCCCCGGTGGCCGGCGGCGCCGGGCGCACATAGACCTCTCGCCGTCCGGACTCGAGCGACGCGTACGCGATCCATCGCCCGTCCGGAGAGACGCGAGGGTCGAATTCAGAGGCTGGCGTCGCCAGGAAACCCGACGCCGTTCCGCTTTCGAGTTCGAGCAGGCGAATGTCCGGCCTGCCGTCATCCTCGACGATGACCAGTTCCCGGTCCAGCAGGACATCCTCGGCCCGGACGAATCGTGTGCTGCTCTGGTAGACGAGCGTCGCCTCTCGGCTGAAGTCGGCCGCCTGTCTGTAGATGCTGTTCGGCGTACCGGTATCCCGGTCCGACACGAAGAAGACCGACTGACCGTCGGCACTCCACACGGGATCGAGATTGCGGGTGCCGGCAAACGTCAGCTGCGTTCCGAGTCCGCTCGAGGCGTCGACGATCCAGACGTGTGTCGCTTCGCCCTCCCCCGTGTTCTCCGTCACCGTCACGGCGATGCGGCGCCCGTCGGGAGAGACCCGCGGGCTCTCGTAGCCTCGATCCTCGGCGGAAATCGGCCGGGGACGCCCCTCGCGATCGAGCGCCACGAGGGCTC
>DATHYZ010000206.1:0-5149 GCA_035458865.1 Candidatus Limnocylindrales bacterium | reverse complement strand
GGCGAGGGCGAAGTTTAGGGGGATGCCGACGCCGAGCAGGAACGTGAAGAGCAGGAAGAAGAGGACCGCGCCGACGACCGCGGCGACGACCTTGATGCCCAGCCAGTCGGGGACCCGGAGATCGTTCGGGTTCCCCGCCAGGGCCAGCCGCTTCTCGGTTCGCTCGCTGAAGTTGGCGCTGGAAAGGCGGGTCGAGGAGGCCGCGATCCGGCTCACGAGCGGCCGCATCGTCCGGTCGAAGAACGGCTGCTGGAGCTCCAGCTCCTCGAGGTTCTTGGCCTGGGCGGCGCCCAGCTGGGTGAGCCGGGCCTGGACCGGGTCGACGCTCCGTCGGCTGGTGAGGCCGACGACGATGAGCAGGATCGACAGGGCGGCGGCCCCGGCGGCGACGAGCGGAAGGAGGAGGTCGTTCATCGCTCAGACCTCGATGTCGACGATGCGTCGGATGATGAGGAAGCCGATGAGCATCGAGATCCCCCCGAGGGCGATGATCACCATCCCGGCCGGGATCCCCAGGATGCTGACGCTCTGGTCGAACATCGGGTCGAAGAAGCTCGGCGCGATGATGAACAGGAAGACCGACAGGCCGATCGGCAGGAACGCGACGACGTAGCCGGAGATCCGCTGCTGGGCCGTGAGGACCCGGATCTCGCCCTTGATGCGGACGCGCTCGCGGATCGTGAAGGCGATCGAGTCGAGGATCTCGGCGAGGTTGCCGCCGACGGTGTGCTGGATGGAGATGGCGGTCGCCATGAGCTCCAGGTCGTCCGAGCGGACCCGCCGGACCATGTTCTCCAGCGCCTGGTCGAACGGCAGCCCCAGGTTGACCTCGCGGATGACCCGCCCGAACTCGGTCGAGATCGGCGGTCGGGTCTCACGGACGACCATCTCGATCGCCTGGAGGAACGACGATCCGGCCCGCAGGGCGTTGGCGATCAGGGTGATCGTGTCGGGAAGGTTCTTGTTGAAGGCGTTGAGGCGGCTGCTCTTGCGCCGGTTGAGCCAGAAGCGCGGGAGCATGAAGCCGACGAACGCGCCGAGCAGGAGGGCGAGGGGATTGCGGAGCGACTCGAAGACGACCGAGAACCCGACCATGATCAGCGGGATGCCGACGATGGCGGCGCCCCAGATGACGAGGTACTCGCTCGGCTTCAGCTTGAGGTCGGCGCGTGCCAGCTCCCGGGCCAGGTTCGACCCGAAGTCGCGCTGCTCGACCACCTTGTTGAGCTGGGCGAGGGCCTGGCTCTGGGCGAGCAGGTCCTGGAGGCCGCCCTGGCCGGTCGGCGTGGGCGCCTCCTCCTTGCGGCCGGAGGCGTAGCGCTCGAGACGGGCGCTCATGCCCGACGAGCTGCCGCTGGCGGCGATTCCCAGCGTGATGACCAGGATCGCGATCGCGGCGATCGCCGCGATCAGGATGGGTGAGAGCGTCGGCATCGGCGGTCCTCCCTCGACGGCTCGGGCTAGAAGCCGAAGAGGCCGGGCGGCAGGTGGATGCCCATGACCTCGAACTTCTCGACGAACTTGGGCCGGATGCCGGTCGGCTTCAGGCGGCCCTGGATGCGGCCGTCGGCGACGCCCGTCTGCTCGAAGACGAAGACGTCCTGCATGACGATGACGTCGCCCTCCATGCCCTGGACCTCGGTGATGTTGGTGACCTTCCGGGAGCCGTCCTTGAGGCGGCTCTGGTGGACGATCAGGTCCACGGCCGAGGCGATCTGCTCGCGGATGGCCCGGAGTGGCAGGTCCACGCCGGCCATCAGGACCATGGTCTCGAGGCGGGAGAGCATGTCCCGCGGGCTGTTGGCGTGGCCGGTGGACAGCGAGCCGTCGTGGCCCGTGTTCATGGCCTGGAGCATGTCGAGCGCCTCGCCGGAACGACACTCGCCGACGATGATCCGGTCGGGCCGCATGCGGAGGGAGTTCCGGACCAGCTCGCGGATCGGGATGGCGCCCTTGCCCTCGATGTTCGGCGGGCGCGACTCGAGCGTCACCACGTGCTCCTGGCGGAGCTGGAGCTCGGCGGCGTCCTCGATCGTCACGATCCGCTCGTCGTTCGGGATGAAGGACGAGAGGACGTTCAGGGTCGTCGTCTTGCCGGAGCCGGTGCCGCCTGAGACGAAGCAGTTGAGGCGGGCCTCGACGCAGGCCTTGAGGAAGTCGAACATCTCCGGCGTCGCCGTCCCGAAGCGGATCAGGTCGTCGACGGTGAACGGGGAGGCGGCGAACTTCCGGATCGTGACGACGGGGCCCACGAGCGAGAGCGGCGGGATGATGGCGTTGACGCGCGAGCCGTCGGTCAGGCGGGCGTCGACCATCGGACTGGACTCGTCGACGCGGCGACCGATCGGGGCGATGATCCGATCGATGATCCGCATGACGTGGTCGTCGTTCTGGAAGACGACGTTCGTCAGCTCGAGCTTGCCGGCGCGCTCGATGTTGACCTGGCGCGGGCCGTTGACCATGACCTCGGTGATGGTCTCGTCGCGGAGGAGCGGCTCGAGCGGGCCGAGGCCGATGATCTCGTCGGTGATCTGCTCGAGCATCCGGACCCGCTCGGCGCGGGTCAGGGCCAGGCCCTCCTCGTCGATGACCTTGCCGAAGATCTCCTCGATCTGGCGTCGCACCTCGACCTGGTTCGAGAGGTCGAGCTTGGGGTCCAGGTCCTGGATGACCCGGCTCTGGATCCGGAACTTGACGTCCCGGAACGACTCCCGGACCGGGGAGCTCGTCATCAGCCGTGGCGCGGCAGGCGGCGGCGTACCCGCCGGCGGCGCCGGCAGGTTGGGGCTCCCCCCGGCCGGCGCGGGCGCTCCCGGCGTCGCCTGGGGCTCGGCGCCCGGTCGGGCGCTCTCGATCCGCTTCAAGAGGGACATCGCCTACTCCCCTTCCGCCCCCGAGGGGACCTCGCTCATCGCCATGCGAACAGGGACTTCTTCTGGCCGGCCCGGTCCTCGGACCCGCCCTTGGTGGGGTGCTCGGTCGGTCCGGCGATGGCCTTGGCCAGCCGGAGGACGTCCTGGGAGACCTGGGCCTCCCGGTTGCTGATGTAGAACGGGATGCCGCGGTTCAGCGCGTAGACCACGCTGCGGCCGTCCGACACGATCGTGTGGTCGACCTTCCGGCCGATGGAGTGCTCGACGTCGGTGACCCGGATGCCGAGGGTCGAGTCGGCCCGGTTCAGGACGAGCTGGATGGTGCCCTTCTCGTAGCCGAGCTGGTCGGCGACCTCGAGGAAGAGTCGCATGTTCTTGATGCTGGTGATCTCGAGGCTCAGGACCGTCAGCACGAGGTCGGCGGCGTCGAGGATGGCCAGGGTCGTGTCGTTGAAGGTCGACGCGCAGTCGACCACGACGAGCTCGTGGCGCATGCGGAGCGCATCGATCGCCCGCCGCAGGCCGGCCGCGCTCACCAGCTCGGCCATCTCCGGGGATGGCGGGGCCAGGAGGACCTTCACGCCCGACGAGTGGGTGACCACGAAGGTGTCGAGCGAGTCCGCCTCGCCGGCCTCCAGCTCCGGGGCCATGTCGGCGATCGACTTGTTCTTGGGGTTGAGGTTCAGGAGGACCCCCACGTCGCCGAACTGGAGGGACCCGTCCACGATGCAGACGTCCCGGCCGAGCTCCTGGTGGGCCGCAACGGCCATGTTCACGGCGATGGTGGTCCGGCCGACACCGCCCTTGGGGCTGAACAGCGCCACGACCATGCCCGGCTCGCCCCCCTCGCCGTCGTGGCCGTTCGAGGAGGCCGCCACCGGCGCCGCCGTGACGGCCATCCGGCTCAGCTTCTCGCGCTCCCGGGCGCTGACCTGGCGGATGGAGGCCGTCAGCTCGTCCGAGCTGAAGGGCTTGACCAGGAACTCGCGCGCCCCGGCCAGCATCGAGCGGCGCAGGTAGTCGGCCTCGCCCTGGACGGACATCATGATGACGGCCGCCGTCGGGACGCGGGTCACGAGCTGCTCGGTGGTGGCGATCCCGTCCATGTCCGGCATGTTGATGTCCATCAGGACGATGTCGGGGGACAGGCGCTCGGCGAGCTCGATCGCCTCGACACCCGATGCGGCGGCGCCGACCACCTCGATGTCGCTCTCGAAGCCGAGGAGCTTCGTGAGGTGGTCGCGCGTCTCCGGGATGTCGTCGACGATGAGGACCTGGATCCGATCGGTCATGGGTGGGTCGCCGCTGCGCTCCTGGTCAAGGGATGTGGTCCGGCCCGATGGATCGGGCGCCGGGGGTCCGGCGCCCGATCGAGCTGGGCGGGTCTCGTCACGGGGCCGGGGTGGCCTCGGGCAGGATGAGCTCGATGATCTCGGGCACGAGGACCCCGTAATCGTCGACGAGCGTCTTGAGGATGACGCCGGAGGTGACGTCCGGGATCGGCGTCACCGGGATGGTCGGGTCGTTGGGGTCACGGAAGTCGCCCGCCGACCGGAGCACGAGGCTGATGTTGCCGTCGAGCTGGGCGAACTTGATGAGCTCCATCTGCTGCGCGGTGCCGCTGAGGATGACGATCTCCTGCTGGCCGGTCAGGTTGGTCGGCTGGTCGCCGCTCGTCGTGCCCCCGTCCTGCTGGGTGCCGTCCTGAGCGGGCGGCGGCGGCAGGAGCACTCCCTGGACCTGGAGGCCCTGCAGGAGGACCTTCACGGTCGTGCCGCTGATCCCGGCGACAGGCGTGATCGAGCCCTCGTCCGGGTTGATCTGGACGACGGGGAACTTGTCGCCGGTGAAGCCCACGAGGACGTCGACGTAGTCGCCGGCGCGGATGAGGGTGCCGACGCCGGTCACCTGGTCCACCTGGACGGCGATGCAGCGGAGCGTGTCCGGGCAGTCGATCGAGGTCAGGCTGCCCGTCGAGAAGTTCTCGGCCCGGACCTGCTGGCCTTCCACGATGTCCTGCCGAGCGATCTTGCCCACGACGAGCGAGGTCGAGTTGAACGCATCGGCGGTGCGCTGCTCGTTCGGAAACTCCTCCTCAAGGCGGAGCATGTCCTCGGTCACCTGGGTCCCGAGCGGGATGTCCTTGGCTGCGAAGACCGTGGGCGTAGTCGTCCGCGAGGCCGGCGACTCGCCGCCGCCGCCGCCGCCCTGGTCCTGGAGCAGGTAGAAGACGGCGACGAACGCGACGATGGCAAGGAAGATGCCGATCAGGATGA
>DATHYZ010000205.1:0-9672 GCA_035458865.1 Candidatus Limnocylindrales bacterium | reverse complement strand
CGTATACCGGGTGAAGCGTCGGACGACGATGTTCTCGCCGATCGTGGCGATCCGGTCGGTGACCAGGTCGCCGACGGTGCGGTCCTCGTCGCGGAACGGCTGCTCGAGGAGGACGACCTCCTTGAACCACTTCTTGAGCTGCCCGTCGAGGATCTTCTCCTGGATGTCGGCGGGCTTCGAGCCGACCGACGGATCCTGGCGCAGCTGCTCCTTCCTGGCCTCGAGGTCGGCGGCCGGGATGTCGTCGACGGCGACGCACAGCGGCGCGAGGCCAGCGACCTGGATGGCCAGGTCCCGTACCAGCCGCTGGAACTCCTCGGTTCGAGCGACGAAGTCCGTCTCGCAGCTCACCTCGATGAGCACGCCCACCTTCCCGCCGGTGTGGATGTAGCTGCCGATCAGGCCCTCCCGAGCCTCGCGGCCAGCCTTCTTGGCCGCGGCCGCCAGGCCTCGCTCGCGAAGGAGCGCCACGGCCGCATCGACGTCGCCACCGGCCTCCTCGAGGGCGCGCTTGCAGTCCATGAAGCCTGCGCCGGTCTTGTCGCGCAGCTCCTTGACCGCATCCGCAGTGATGGTCGCCATGTCGTACTCCTGGGTGCGGCGGGCCGTGGGCCCGCAGGGGATCGTGATCAGGCCTTGTCGGCGTCGGCGGATGCGTCCGCCTCGGTCGGGGCCGACTCGGCCGGGGTTCCGTCCGTGGCGGGCTCGGCGGGTGCGGGCTCGGCCTGCTCGGCGGGTGCGGGCTCGGCCTCCTCGGCAGTCTCTGCCTTCTCGGCGGTCTCTGCCTTCCAGGCACCCGGCAGGAGCTCCTCCTCTTCGTCGGGCTCGAAGGTGAGCGCCCCGCCCCCGGCGAGGGCTGCCACGAGCTCGTCGGACGCGCCGACCTCGAGCTCCGGCTCGGAGACCTCGATCTCGACCTCGGGCTCAGGCTCGACCGCGGCGCGAGCCCCGCGCTCCTGGGCGCCCTCGATGCAGGCGTCCGCCACGAGCGAGGCGAGCAACCGGATCGCCCGGATGGCGTCGTCGTTGGCCGGGATGATGTAGTCGAGCTCGTCGGGGTCGACGTTGGTGTCGCCCGTCCCGACGACCGGGATCTCGAGCTTGTTGGCCTCGGTCACCGCGATCCGCTCGCGGTGGGGATCGACGACGAAGATCACCCCCGGGAGCCGCTTCATCCGGCGGATGCCGCCCAGCATCGCGTTGAGGCGATCCAGCTGCTCCTGGAGCTTGGCGGCCTCCTTCTTGGAGAGTCGCTCGAACTCGCCCGACTGCTGGCGTGCCTCGAGTTGATCGAGCAGGCCGATGCGCTTCTTGATGGTGACGAAGTTGGTCAGCATGCCGCCGAGCCATCGCTTCGTGACGTAGGGCATCCCGGCGCGGGTGGCCTCCTCGGAAACGGGCTCCTGCGCCTGCTTCTTCGTGCCCACGAACAGGACGGAGTCGCCGTTGGCCACGGTCTCGCGAACGAAGTCCAGGGCGACGTCGAGCCGCTGGACCGTCTGGGCAAGGTCGATGATGTGGATCCCGTTGCGCTCGGCGAAGATGTACGGGCGCATCTTCGGGTTCCAGCGTCGGGTCTGGTGGCCGAAATGGACTCCGGCTTCCAGCAGCTGCCGCATCGATACGGACGGCACGTCGGACCTCCTGTTCGGTTCTTCCGCCGCGAACCCCATCGTCGGGGACCGTCCTCGAAGTCGAGGGCCGGCACCGCCCCGGACGGGCAGGTCCGCGTGAGGGCTCCGGCCGGATGGCCGGGCATGGTCGAGCCGCTTCCGCGGCCCGCCGGAGTGTAGCAGGGCCTCCCGAGAGGCGCAGCCGCCCGCCCGACCGGCCGGCGCGACCACGGCTGCCCCGGCTGGCATGCATGCCGTATCGTCGCCGGCGATGATGAACCTCGCCCGCATCTCGGTGACGCCCATCAAGGGGACCCGACTCGCGCATCCTGACGAGGTGGCGCTCACCCTCGCGGGGATCCCGGGTAACCGCCGGTTCTTCCTCGTCGACCGACGCGGGGCCTTGTTCAGCGGCGGTGATCACGGGCCGCTCGTCCGCGTGGGTGCCCGCTACGATCCGGCTGCTGGCTTGCTCGAGCTCGCCTTCCCGGGCAAGGACGCGATCACCGGCCCCGTCGCTCGGTCCACGGGGCCGATCGTGGTCGACTTCTACGGCCGGCCGGTGCCCGGTCGACTCGTCGATGGTCCCTTCGCCGACGCGTTCAGCGCGCTGGCCGGGCAACCGCTCCGGCTGGTCATGGCCGACCAGGAGGGAGACGGCTCGGACGTCCATCACCTCTCGCTGGTCGCGTTGGCATCGGTCCGGGACCTCGGAGCACGGAACGACCGCCCGGACCTGGATCCGAGCCGATTCCGCATGGACCTGGAGGTGGAGGGCTGCGCGCCGTTCCAGGAGGAGTCCTGGCAGGGACAGGAGCTGGAAATCGGCGACGCCGTGATCCGCGTGGAGGGCCGGATCCCACGTTGCGTCGTCACGACCCAGGATCCCAGGACCGGCCTCAAGGACTTCGACACCCTCAAGCGGATCGCGGCGTTCCGCCCCTTCATCGAGGATCCCCGGGGCGTCGGCTTCGGGATGTACGCCGAGGTCGTCCGCCCGGGGCGCGTGCGGGTCGGCGACGCGGTCGCCCTGCGCCTCCCGACGGCCGAAGGGGCCGGCGCCTAGCCGCCGTCGACATCCCGGAGGTGCCCGAACCGCGGACCGGCGCGGCCGGGCTCGACCGCGATGACGTCGATCGCCGGCCGGAGCGACGGGAGCGACGTGCCGTCCGGGAGCGCCCCTGTCGCGATCAGACCGGCAAGCGCCGACCGCAGTCGGCCGACCTTGCGGCCGTCGACGGTCTCCTCCGGTCGCCCGTGATCCGGGCGCCGGCGCCAGCGGACCTCGACGACGACGAGGCGACCCGGCGGGCCCGGATCGATGGCGACCAGATCGACCTCGTTGCGGCCGACCCTGACGTTGCGGCCCAGGATTCGCCAACCCGACGACTCGAGCCACTGCGCCGCCGCCGCCTCCGCGACCCGGCCGACCGTCACGGCTGCACTCGCCATCCCTGGACGGTACGCGACGCCGGTCACCGGCCGCGTACCAGCGGCATACCGACGCCTGAGCGCGACCGCCGGCCGGGATCAGTCGACTGGATCGGACCCCTGGGCCCAGATGTCGAGCTGCTCCACGGCCGCGCAGGACGCGAAGGTGCGGCGGTGGACGGGGGTCAGGCCCAGCGCGTCCAGGCCGGCACGGTGCTCGGGCGCCGCGTAGCCCTTGTTGGACGCGAGGCCGTAGCCCGGATACGTCGCGTCGAGCTCGACCATCAGACGGTCGCGCGCCACCTTGGCCACGACCGAGGCTGCGGCCACCGAGGCGCATAGCCGGTCGGCGTCGACGATGACCCGCTGGGGCAGGTGGAGATCGGCCAGACCGAGCGATCCGTCGAACAGCAGCACGTCCGGGCGGACGGCAAGTCGTCCCGCGGCCAGCTGCGCGGCGAGGAGCGTGGCCCTCAGGATGTTCAGGCGGTCGATGAGCTCCGGGCTGACGAAGGCGACCGCCCAGGCGATGGCCCTGGACCGGATCTCCGCATCGAGCCGCTCGCGGGCCTCGGGCGTCAGGAGCTTGGAGTCACGGAGGCCCACGGGGACCCAGTCCGTCGGGAGGATCACGGCGCCGGCGACCACCGGACCGGCGAGGCAACCCCGGCCGACCTCGTCGATGCCGGCGATGTGGCGGTAGCCCAGACCTCGAAGCGTGCGCTCCTCGGCGTGATCGGGGTCGAGGCGCTCGCGGAAGAGGCGCGGGCGTCGAGACGCCCGGGTCGTCGCGGCAGCGGTGGCGCTCGCGGAGGTCTCGCTCCGACGGGCCACTCGCTGAATCCGCGCTAGCGTCGCTCGCGGAGCGTCGCCGCCTTCCCGACGCGATCGCGCAGGAAGTACAGCTGGGCGCGACGCGCGACGCCGTGGCGAACGACCTCGATCCGGTCGATCCGCGGGCTGTGGATCTTGAACGTCCGCTCGACGCCGACGCCGGACGCGATCCGGCGAACGGTGATGGACCGGGTGATCCCTCCGCCACGCAGGCGCATCACGGTCCCCTCGAAGACCTGGATCCGCTCACGGTTGCCCTCGACCACCTTGGCGGCCACGCGGACGGTGTCGCCCGGGGCGATCTCGGGGAGGTCGGTACGGAGCTGGTCGGCGACGATCTCGTCGAGCACGTTCACGGCGGATCCTTCGAGTGGTCGGGCAGCCCAAGCTGCGGTGGGATTCGTCTTGGAGGTCCGCCAGGGCGGCCGACGCGGGAGTATAGCACGGGCTGCGGAGCCGGCCGGTCAGCCCTCCGCCCCGGTTCGCTCCCGCTCCGCAAGGATGTCGTCGATCAGGCGGGCCTCCTCGGCCGACATGGGACGATCCGCCAGGAGGTCCGGACGCCGCTCCAGGGTCCGCTCGAGCGACGCCCGAAGTCGCCAGCGCCGGACAGCCGCGTGGTCGCCCGAGACGAGCACCGGTGGCACACCCCGGCCACGGAACTCCGCGGGCCGCGTGTACTGCGGGTACTCGAGCAGGCCGAGGGCGAACGACTCCTCGGCCGTGGACTCGTCGTCGATGGCTCCGGGCAGGAGGCGCAGCACGGCGTCGACGACGACCAGGGCGGCGAGATCGCCGCCGTTGAGCACGTAGTCGCCGATCGAGAGCTCGAGGTCGACCAGCTCACGGACCCGGTCGTCGACCCCCTCGTAGCGGGGGCAGACGAAGATCAGATGGGCGCGCTCGGCAAGATCATGCGCCCGCTCCTGGCGGAAGACCTCGCCCGCGGGATCGAGGAGGATGACCGTGCTCTCGGGACCACGGAGCGCCTCGATGGCCTCCGCGACCGGTTCGGGCCGCAGGACCATCCCGGCCCCGCCGCCGTACGGAGCGTCGTCCACGCTCCGGTGCCGGCCAAGCCCCCAGGTCCGCAGGTCATGGATCTCGACGCTGGCCAGCCCCCGCTCGATGGTCCTCGCCGGGATGCTCTCTGCGAGCGGGCCCTGGATCATGGCCGGGAAGAGGGTGACGATATCGATGCTGAGGGTCATCGCTCCGCGCCTCCCCCGCTCCCGCCCGGCGCGTCCTCGGTCGGCTCGCCGGACGGACCCGGGCGCGTCTCGGCCGCCCGGGCCGCAAGGGCGCGGCGGGTACGGCGGCCGCGGGGGCGTGGAGCCGAGCGTGAGTCGGCGAGGTCGAGCGCCTCGATGTCGACGACGATCCGCCCTTCGCGCGGCCGGAACTCGGGGACCAGCGCCCCGACGAGGGGCACATCGATCGATCCCAGGGCGCCACCGGTGACGGTAACCACCTCGGCGGCCCCGGCCCGGTAGACATCGGCTACGGAGCCAAGCTCACGCCCGTCGAGATCGACCACCGGGACGCCGATGAGCTCGTGCCAGTACACCTCGCCGTCAGCGAGCTCGTCCGCCGGGACGTCGCCCACCAGGTACGCCTCGCGGATGGCGTCGGCCGCCTGCCGATCGGTGATCTCGGCGAACCGCAGCCACCAGCCAGGCCCGTCGGCGATGGGCCGCGCTTCGACGATCGTCAACGGCGTGGCGTCGTCTTCGCGCCGGAGGACGGTCCCGACGCGGAAGCGCTCCTCGGGACGGTCGGTGAGGAGCTCGACGCGGACCCGGCCGCGGACCCCGTGGACGCCGCGGACGCGGCCGACCACGAGCGACGCTTCGCTCAGACGATCTCCAGTTGGACGCTCTCGCCGTCGCGAGCGGCGCTCACCTTGAGGAGCGTCCGGAGCGCCTTGGCCACCGAGCCGTTCCGGCCGATGACCTTGCCCATGTCGTCCTCGGCGACGTGGAGCTCGAGGATGGTCTGCCCGTCCTCCTCGATCACCTCGACCTCCACGGCCGCGGGGTCGTCCACGAGCGACCGGGCCACGTATTCGACGAGGTCCTTGGCTGCCATCGTGGTCACTTCCCTCCGTCGATGATGCCGGCCTGCTTGAACAGGCGGCGGACGGTGTCGCTGGGCTGGGCGCCCTTGGAGAGCCACGCGCGGGCCTTCTCCTCGTCGATCCGGAGCTCGATCGGGTCGGTGCGCGGGTTGTAGTGCCCGATCGTGTCGATCGCGCGGCCATCTCGGGCGGCGCGGCTGTCGGCCACGACGAGCCGGTAGGACGGCTGCTTGGTCGCCCCGACGCGGGTCAGGCGGATGCGGACTGCCATGTGGTGCTTGCTACCTCCTGGGTGTACTGGCGAGCGTACCGCGCCGGCCCCCTCGGGGCCAGCCACGCTCGCACTGGCTCAGCGTCGCCCGATCATGCCGGGCATGGGTCCCCGGCGCCCACCGGCCAGCTGCTTCATCAGGCGCTGCATGTCGGTGAACTGCTTCACGAGACGGTTGACGTCGGTCAGCGTCGTGCCGGATCCGGCGGCGATCCGCCGGCGGCGCGACGCGTTGAGGATGGTGGGGTCGCGACGCTCCTGTGGGGTCATCGACCGGATGATCGCCTCGACCCGGGCGAGCTCGCCGCGGTCCACCGCGTCCTGGGCCTCCTTGGCGAGGCCGCCCATCCCGGGCAGCATCGAGAGGACCTGGCCCATCGGCCCCATCTTCTGGACCTGCTGCAGCTGCTCGAGCATGTCCTCGAGGGTGAAGCTCGCCTTCCGGAGCTTCTCCTCCATCTTGGCGGCCTGCTTGGAGTCGACGACCTCCTGGGCGCGCTCGACGAGCGTCAGGACGTCACCCATCCCGAGGATCCGGCCGGCGAGACGGTCGGGATGGAAGACCTCCAGCGCCTCGCTCTTCTCCCCGGTGCCCAGGAACTTGACGGGCAGGCCGGTCGCGGCGCCGATGCTGAGGGCGGCTCCGCCGCGAGCGTCGCCGTCGATCTTCGTCAGGACCAGGCCGGTCAGCGGGATCCGGGTCGCGAAGGCCTCGGCCACGGTGACCGCCTCCTGGCCCGTCATCGCGTCCACGACCAGCAGGCACTCGGCCGGCTCGAGGGCCCGGGCGACGTCGGCGATCTCGGTCATCAGGACGTCGTCGACGGTGAGGCGCCCGGCCGTGTCGACGATGACGACGTCCCGAGCGCCACGCCGGGCGGCCGCGATGCCGCCCTCCACGATGCCCAGGACCGGGACGCCCGAGTCGGCCCGGTGGACGGGGACATCCAGGGCTCGTCCGAGCGTCTCCAGCTGATCGGCAGCGGCCGGTCGGTACGGATCGGCGGCCACCAGGAGGGGGCGCCGCCCCAGGCGGACGACATGGCGGGCAAGCTTCGCCGCCGTCGTCGTCTTGCCCGAGCCCTGGAGACCCGCGAGGAGGATGACCGCCGGCGAGCCGGTCAGGTGGAACGTCCGGTCACCGGCCGACAGGATCCCCGTCAGCTCCTCGTGGACGATCTTCACGACCTGCTGCCCGGCTGTCAGGCTCTCGAGGACCTCGGCGCCGACGGCCCGCTCCCGGACGCGCGCCGTGAAGTCCTTGACGACCTTGTAGTTGACGTCGGCCTCGAGGAGGGCGAGGCGGATCTCCCGCATCGCGGCCTCGACGTCGGCCGCGCTCACGCGACCACGGCCGGTGAGGCTGCCGAGGGTGGCGCGAAGGCGGTCGCTGAGGGCGTCGAACATGGTCGGTCGGACGATGCTCCGAGGAGGGTTCACGGGCCGGGCCCGGCCGCGTCGCGGGTTCTGGCGACGCCGGCCCCGGGAGTGTAGCCCAAGCGAGCCGAGCCGGACGCCGGAAGCCACTGGACCCTTGGTGGCTCGGGTGCCAGGCCCGGACCGGCGACGCCTATCCTGCTGGGATGCGCCGCTCCATCGATCCCCTCTGGCGCGATCCCGACTTCGGCCGCCTGTGGGCCGCGACCACGGTCTCCCAGGTCGGCTCGTTCGTGACCCGGACGGCCCTGCCCTTCACTGCCATCCTCGTCCTCGGGGCCGGCGCCGCGGAGGTCGCGGTGCTGCGGTCCGCCGAGCTCGTGGCCGCGCTCACGCTGGGTCTCTTCGTGGGCGCATGGGTCGACCGGCTCCGTCGTCGACCGGTCATGGTCTGGGCGGACGCCGGACGGGCCGTCCTCCTCGTCAGCGTCCCGGCCGGATACCTGCTCGGCTGGCTGAGCGTGGGCCAGCTCATCGTGGTCGCCTTCCTGGGCGCGGTCCTGACGACCTTCTTCGACACGGCCGATCGGGCCTTCCTGCCGGTCGTCGCCGGCCGCGATCGGCTCGTCCGGGCGAACGCCACGCTGACGGCGAGCAGCTCGGCCGCCGAGTTCGTCGGGTTCGGCCTCGGTGGCTTGCTCATCCAGGTCCTGACAGCGCCCATCGCCCTGCTCCTCGACGCGCTCTCCTACGTCCTGTCGGCGGTCCTCCTCGTCCGCATCCGCACGGTCGAGCCGCCTCCCCGGCCGCGACAGGACCGCGGCCCCGTCCTCGTCGAGATAGCCGAGGGACTCCGGCTGACGCTCGGAGACCCGGTGCTGCGCCCGCTCGCACTCGCCGATGCCGTGGTCGCCGGGTCGTGGGGGGTGTTCGGCGCGCTGATCCTCCTCTACGCCACGGAGCTCGGCTTTCCGCCGGCCGTCATCGGCCTCCTCGCCGCGATCGGCGGCGCGAGTGCGCTCGTCGGTGCCGTCGTGGCCGACCGTGGCGCGCGGCGCGTCGGGGTCGGTCGGTTCCTGTCCGTCAGCATGCTCGTCGCCGCCATCGGTGCCGTCTTCATCCCCCTGGCACCGGACGGCGGACTCCTGGGGTTCTCCTGCCTGCTCGCCCAGCAGCTGATCATGGACGGGGCGCTGACGGCCTTCGACGTCGTCGCCGTCTCGGTCCGGCAGGGCAGCGTCGAGGACGCCGCCCTCGGCCGGGTCAGCGCGAGCTTCCGCGTGCTCGCCATGGGCGCGATGCTCATCGGGACGATCGTCGCGGGCGTCGTGGGCGAGGCGATCGGGCTCCGCCCTGCGCTGGCCCTCGCCGCCGGGGCCGCCTTCCTCGCGCCGCTCATCGTCCGCACCTCGGCGGCCCACCGCCTTGGTGACCTGCCGGTCGGCCTCGGCGCCACCGGCGGCCCCGTCGAGGCCGGGGTCGAGGTACCCCTGGGCGAGTGACCGCCGACCGCGTCAATCGGCGAAGAGCGCCTCGACGAACGGTTCCGGCTCGAAGGGCAGGAGATCGCTCACCCGCTCCCCCACCCCGACGAAGCGGACCGGCACGCCCAGCGTGGACTCGATGGCGAACACGATCCCGCCCTTGGCGGTCGAGTCGAGCTTGGTGAGGACGATCCCGCTCAGGCCCACGGCCTCGTTGAAGGCGATGGCCTGGGCCAGGCCGTTCTGGCCGGTCGTCGCGTCGAGGACGAAGATCGTCTCCGGGCGGGCACCCGGGAGGCGCCGGTCGATGACGCGTCGGATCTTGGCCAGCTCGTCCATGAGGTTCGATTTCGTGTGAAGCCGCCCGGCCGTGTCGGCGATCACGACGTCGGCCCGCCGAGCGAGCGCCGCGTCGATCGCGTCGAAGACGACCGCGCCAGGATCCGCGCCGGGGGCATGCGCCACGAGGTCGGAGCCCGTCCGCTCGGCCCACACGCGCAGCTGGTCGATGGCAGCCGCCCGGAACGTGTCGGCAGCGGCCAGGATCACCCGCTGCCCGTCCGACCGGTAGCGCTGGGCGAGCTT
>DATHYZ010000204.1:0-6377 GCA_035458865.1 Candidatus Limnocylindrales bacterium | reverse complement strand
AGTTGTCGACGAGGTAGTCGACGAGCCGATCGCGTGCGTCCGGGTAGCGAGCCCGCAGGCCCGGCACGAGGGCGTACAGGGTCGTGGCGGGGACGATCTGGTTCCCGTCGGCATCGCGCCCGATGACGGCGGGCGGTCCGTCACCGAAAGAGAACACCTGTTCGAATTCGGCCTCGGACAGCCGAGCCGACGCTCGGAACCGATCGAGCACGGGGACGATGCCGCGGCGGATCACCATGTCGCGGAGGAGCTCGGCAGCCCACGCGTCGAGCTGGGCATCCTCCTGGTCACCCAGTCGGCTGCGGTACTCGGTCGGGTCTGCGGCGAGACCGGTCGCTCCCACGGGTCCTCCTGGCGTCGCTCACGGATCGCGGTCAGTATGCCAGAGGGCCGACCCGGCGACGGCCCGGACGTCGCTGCCTCACGGACACGGTCCGTACGGCCCCTCGACGGGGTCCCCGGGCGGCAGCGGTCCGTACGCCCCGGGGGTCCGCTCGGGCCGATCGCCCTCGGGCCAGTCGTTGAACACCTCCGTGAGCCACCGCCCGAAGCGCCCGGGCGGTGGGCGCTGCGGGGCATCCCGCGTCAGCTCGAAGATCTCGCACCAGAGCCGGGCCGTCATCGCCTCCACGGCCTCCCGCGACGGGCGACCCTCGGGGACGATCGGCTCGCCGATGCGGAGGCGGACGGTCCGCCCGAGGCCGATCCAGCTGGCCCCCACGATGCCCACGGGAACGATCGGCACCTTCGACCGCAGGGCGAAGTAGGCCGCGCCCTCCGAGAGCGGCAGCAGCTCGCCCTCGCGGGCGTGGATGCGGCCCTCGGCGAAGATCCCCAGCGAGGCGCCCGCGTCGAAGACCGCGGCGACCCGGCGGGTCGTGTCGAGGAGGTCGTCCTTGCCCGGCTTGAACGGGACAGCGTTGCCGACCCAGGTCATGAACTGGTTGCGCGCCCCGACCCCCATGTCCTCCTCCTTGGGGCCGAACAGGTAGAGACGAGGCCGCGGCGGCAGGGCGGCCATGAGGAAGACCGGGTCGGTCCAGTTCTGGTGGTTCGCGCAGATCAGGCAGGGCCCGGTCGGGTACCGCTCCATGCCCTCCACCCGGAAGCGGAGGATGACCCGCACGGCGATCCAGACGAAGGCCCAGGTGGCCCAGTAGCGGAAGGCCCGCCGCCATGACGCGACCGGGGGGCCCGGCGGCGTCGGGGGTTCAGCCCCGCCTCGCGGTCCGCGGTCGCGGCGCTCCAAGGATCCTGTCATGGTCGACCTCTGTTCCGGCGGCGGTCCCGGCAGGACCGCCCGGCGCCCGGCAGGGCTGATGATGCGACGACGGAGGCGCGACGTGAAGGGGCCACCGGCCGCCGGCGCCTCCCCTACCCCGCCGCTTCCAGCTGGGCGATGGCGGCCGCATCGAGCTGGTCCAGGGAATCGAGCACGAGCGAGGCGGCTTCACGGGCCCCGTCGGCCGGCGGCACGAGGGCCGACGGGACGAGGACCACCCGCATGCCGGCTGCTCGGCCCGCCCGGACCCCGTTGAGCGAATCCTCGATGACCAGGCAGCCGGCCGGGTCCTCGCCCAGCCGCCGGGCGGTCTCCAGGTAGACGTCGGGCGCAGGCTTGCCGTGGGCCACCTCGTCGGACGAGACGACGACCGCGAAGGCCGACCCGAGGCCGATGGCCTCGAGCGCCGCCCCGATCACCGCCCGGTGGGAGGACGAGGCGACGGCGAGCGGGCGGTCGGCCCCCATGCGACGGACGGCCCGAACGGCCGGGGCGATCACCGGGGCCGGCAGGGAGCGATACCTCCCTACGACACCCCCGACGACCTCGTCGACGATCGCCTCGAGCGGCTCATCGAGACCCAGTCGCTCGGCCATGATCCGGGCCCATCCGAGGCTGTTGGGACCCATGACCGCGCGCTGGTCGTCGGGACCCCAGCGCAGGCCCCGCCGGGCGGTGAAGTCGACCCGGGCCGCATCCCACCATGGCTCCGAGTCGACGAGCACGCCGTCCAGGTCGAAGACGACCACGCGGATCGGCATCCCGGCAGACGTCCCGGCCGACTCGACGGAACCCATCGCACACCTCCGGTCCGAGGCTAGCACCCCGACCCGCTGGGTCGAGTGCGCACGGTCGGGGAGCGGGGCGTCTCGGGTCATCCGGGGTGCTGGCCGGCGTGCAGAGCAGGCGGAACGGCCCCCGGGGGGATGCGACATTCGGCCGATGCCTCCCCTGGGGGCCTCGGTGATGCTGGAGGCTGAGAAGCGTCCGCTCCGGTCGGAGCCTCCGACCCACCCCGGAGGGAACATGCGCATCGACTTCCGCCTCATCGGTTGGGGCGTATTCCTCGTCCTCGCGGGGGCGATCCCCCTGGCTGCCAACCAGGGCTGGATCCCCTCGGACCTCCGCTGGTGGGAGCTCTGGCCCCTGATCCTCGTCGGCGCCGGCGTCGGGCTGCTCCTCCGGCGCACGTCGGTGGCCCCTCTGGGCGGCATCATCATCGCCGCCACGTTCGGACTGATGCTCGGCGGCGTGCTGGCCAGCGGGATCACCTTCCCGGTCGGCAACGTCGGCTGCATCGGCAACCAGACCGGCGATCCCTTCCCGACCCAGAACGGCGGGTTCGAGAGTGATCGCGTCGACGTCCGGCTCGACATGCCGTGCGGCGACATCGAGATCGGCACCGCACCGGGCTCGGGCTGGAGCCTGTCCGGCACCTCGGATGCCGGGCGCGTGCCCGGGATCCAGGCGTCCGCGGACCGCCTGACGGTCCGCTCCTCCGAGGGTGACGACGACTTCCTCGGGACGCGTTCGACGTGGGAGCTCACGCTGCCGACCGGGCCGACGCTCGACCTGGACGTCCGGACCAACGCCGGCAGCGCCCGCCTGGACCTCGCGGACGCCACCCTCGACCGGGTGCGCCTCGGCCTCAACGCCGGCGACGCGACGGTCGACCTGTCGGATGCCAGCGCCGAGCGCCTGGACGTCGAGGTCAACGCCGGCTCGGCCGCGATCCTGCTGCCCGCCGGCTCCATGACCGGGACGATGACCGTGAACGCCGGGTCGATCGAGCTCTGCTCGCAGCCCGGGGTCGCGCTCCGGATCCGCACCAACGACAACATCACGGCCAGCTACGACTTCCGAGACGCTGGCCTCACCGAGGTCTCCGAGAACGTCTGGGAGTCGCCGGACTGGTCCGGCGCCGGCGACCGGATCGAGCTGTCGGCGACCGCCAACGCGGGCTCCTTCGCCCTCGACCCGGAAGGTGGCTGCCAGTGAACGACCGGCTCTATCGATCCCGCGATGACCGCTTCGTCGGCGGGGTCTGCGGCGGACTCGCCGATCGTTTCGACATGGACCCATCGCTCGTCCGGATCCTGTGGGTCGTCCTCACCTTCCTGACCGGCCTTGTGCCGGGCGCGATCCTCTACATCGTGATGCTGATCGTCGTGCCCGAGGGGCCGATGGGCGAGGCGCCGTTCGGCGCCCCGGGCGCTCCCGGGGCCGGTCCGGCGCCGTGGCCGGCGACGCCGCCCAGCGACGATGCCGCCGCGGCCGGGCCGGGCCAGCCGGACAGCGGACCGTCGGGGGCCGGTGGGCCGCCGACGGGCGCCCAGGCGGCCTGGGTCCCGCCCGCCCAGGCCTACGCCGACCGTCGTGCCAGGCGATCCGCCCGACGGGGGCGGAACGACGGCGCCGTCGCCCTGGTCTTCGGCGTCATCCTCATCCTGGCCGGAGCGTGGTTCCTCCTGCGCCCATACCTGCCGCGGTTCGACTGGGACCTCCTGTGGCCCATCGGGATCATCGCCGTGGGGGTCCTCTTCATCGTCCTCGCGATGGGGCGACGCCCGCCTGGGGACGACGACAGCGCGGCGGGCTGACCGGCCGCCGCCGAGACACGCTGCGACCCGGCACCACTCCCAGGCGCGACCGCGAGCCCCGCGAGCCCATCCAGGCCACGGGGCTCGCGCGAATCCCGGTCATGAGAGATCCCGTTGGGCACCGCCCAAGAACCCGAGCGGCCGTCCTGGCGCCGCCCGGGCTCGCGCTCCTGCTCCTGGTCGTCGTCGCCGTGGTCGCCCCGAGCCCGACGCTCGCCCATGCCCCGCTCGTCGTCGAGGGGGGCAACGAGGACCCGGCGACGGCGTTCGTCCTCGAGGACCCGGCCAAGTCGCTCGCCCTGGGATCGACCCTGGTCCAGCCCGGTGAGACCGACTGGTACCGGATGGAGCTCGCGGCCGGCGCACCCCTGGTCGTGGCCGTCACCGCACCCGATGCCGACGGCGGGATCGCCACCGACGTGACCGTGATCGGACCCGGCCTCCCGCCCGCCGACGCATCCAGCGCCGGGCTCGTGGCGGCCGTGGGCGGCGAGGGAGCGCTGCGCCACCCGGCCGACCCCGACGGGGAGCGGGCCGTGCACGGCGGGCTCGGCTTCATCGAGTACGGCGGGATCTCGACGACCGCGCCGGCCACGGGGACCTACTGGATCGCCGTGACCGCCTCGGCATCCGGGGCCACCGGGAAGTACGTCCTGGCGCCCGGGGTCGAGGAACGCTTCGGCCCCGAGGACGTGGCCGGGATGGCAGCGCTCGTCGGCTTCTTCGAGGCGACGTGGCCGCCGGAGCCGGGAACGACCGGGACCGGGTCGGCGCTCGGGCCGGTCGTCGTCGGCCTGGGGGTGGTCGGGCTCGGGATGGTCGCGGGCGCAGTGGCGATCCTCGGCTTCCGGCGATCGCGCAGGTCCGCCGAGGCCCGGTCGCCCTAGCGGCCGGTGACCGAGCCGGAGCCCGACACTTCCTCGCGGACCCTCGACGGATCCCCGGAATAGCGGATGGCACCCGACCCCGACACGGACGCGTCGAGCTCCTCGGACACCACGACGTCGGCCTGACCGCTGCCGGAGACGCTGACCCTGGCGGTGGCCGACTCGAGCTCCTCGCCCAGGAACCGGCCGGACCCGCTGATGTCGACGTCGAGACGGGTGACCTCGCCGACCGGCCGGACACCACCCGAGCCGGAGATCTCGACCTCGAACTCCGAGCCCTCCACGATGGCTACGTCGACCTCGGCGCTCCCGGAGATGGAGACCCCGGTCAACCGTGCGGCCGTGATGCGGTAGACGATCTCGCGGGTCGGCTCGAGGCTGGTGAACGGCTCCGCGCCGAGCTCGAGGCGCCCATCGACGACCTCGATGGTGAGCACCTCGAGGATGTTGTCCTCGGCCTCCACCTCGAGGGACTCGGTCCCCGTGATCTCGACATGCACGGTGCCCCGGCCCGAGATCGAAAGGTGATCGAACCCGCTGATGGATCGCTGCTCGGTGACGACATCCCCGGAGCCGCGGACCTCGGACCGCAGGCCCGACCCGTCACAGGCAACTGACACGAGGGCCAGCGACAGCAGCAAGCAGCACAGACTGCCCAGCGGCACGCGCATGGAGGCGTCCTCCTCGGCATGACCGTAGGCTGGTCGCCCGCGGGGCGCGAAGGGCCAGGTGGCCCCATGGGGCCACTGCCCGACCGGCTCGTCCTGGCGGCCACCGGACACCGGTCCGACTCGTATCAGACCCGGCCCGGCCGCCCACTCACCGGGGAAGGCCGGGCGCCGGACCCGCGGACGGATCCGTGGCTGGTCAGCCGCCCGTCACGCGCGTGTCGGAGGTCGCGGTCCCGTTGGCGGCGTCGTAGACAGCCTGCGCCCGGCTGCCGAACTTCGGGCCGTACATGTTGTCGACACCCGAGTAGCCGTAGGAGTTGAGGGAGCGCAGCGTCGCCGAGTTCGTCAGCGGGTCGCCGGAGACCCACGGACCACCGGACGAGCCGCCGGTCATGTCACAGGCCATCGACCAGGTCGCGTTGCCGGTGCCTGGATCCTGTCCGATCGGCCCCCGGCAGTAGGTCAGCTGGAGTCCGTCGTACGGACTGCTGGCCGGATAGCCGAACGCCGACAGGGTGGTGCCGGTGGTCGGCCCGCTGAACGCGATCGGGAAGGACCCCACCGTCGTCTCCAGCGAGGCGGTTCCCGACTTCCCGCCGGGGCCCATGAGAGCGAAGGCGAAGTCATGGATGACGGCGGTGTCGTTGAAGCGCTTCTGGCTGGCGAAGTTCTCGTGGACAAACAGCGCCTGCGCCGTCCAGCAGCCGTACTTGCTGTTGCCGCAGTCGCCGTATTCGATCGGGTTGCTGTCGTACTCGGGGATGAAGATCCACTGGGTCGCGAACTTGCCCTTGTCGGACACGCAATGCCCTGCGGTCAGCACGAGCGAGTATCCGGCTCGGCCATCCTGGACGACCGTCCCGGAGCAGCTGTAGAGGAACGGGGCCATCACGAAGAACACCCGGCCAGTGCCCTTCAGGATCGCGCCGCAGGCGTC
>DATHYZ010000203.1:0-3283 GCA_035458865.1 Candidatus Limnocylindrales bacterium | reverse complement strand
CGGCCGCCCTGGACCGAGCACCGAACCGCCTGTTGGCGCGAGCCCTCCTGAGCATCATGCCGTCCACTCGGGTCGATGGCGTGGTCGTCGAGAAGGTCCGTATCGGGGGCCAGGGTGCTCGACTGCACCGCCCGGACGTGGCCCGGTCCCGGGCGGCCCTGCTCTGGATCCACGGTGGAGGCCTCATCATCGGCCGCGCCGTCCAGAACGACCGCCTCTGCGGCGAGATCGCCCGGGAGGCCGGGATCGTCGTGCTGGCGATCGAGTACCGGAAGGCGCCCCGCCATCCGTTCCCGGCCCCGCTCGACGACTGCCGGACCGCCTGGACCTGGATCCAGCGCGAGGCGGTCGCGCTGGGCGTGGACCCCGGTCGCGTCGTCGTGGGCGGCGAGAGTGCCGGTGGCGGGCTGGCCGCAGCCCTGACCCAGTGGCTCCACGACGAGGGCGGGATCACCCCGGTCGGCCAGCTCCTCTTCTGTCCGATGCTCGACGACCGGACGGCCGCCCGCCGGGACCTCGATCTCGTCGCCCATCCCGTGTGGGACAACCGCCAGAACCGCTACGGCTGGCGCTCCTACCTGCGGGTCGAGCCGGGCGCCCAGACCCTGCCCGCCTACGCGGCCGCCGCCCGCCGGGACGACCTCTCGGGTCTGCCGCCCGCCTGGATCGGCGTGAGCGCCGGGGAGCTGTTCCGCGACGAGGCCGTGGACTACGCGGATCGCCTTCGAGCGGCGGGCGTGGCGGTCGAGGTCGACGTGGTGCCGGGAGGCGCGCACGGTTTCGAGACCTGGGCCCCGGACGCGGGACTGGCCCGGGGTCACGTCGGCGACGCGGTGGCCTGGCTGCGGCGGTTGCCCGGGGTCGCCGGAACCGCCGGGTGAGGCCTCGCGCGTCGCTCAGCTCGAGTGGCCGGTCCCGAACTGGCGGTCCCCGGCGTCGCCGAGGCCGGGCATGATGTAGCCCTTGTCGTTGAGCTGGCGGTCGAGCGCGGCGCAGTGGATCTCGACGTCGGGGTGGGCCTGGGTAACGGCCCTCACCCCCTCGGGGGCGGCGATCAGGTTCACGAGCTTGATCCGGACCGCGCCCCAACGCTTGAGGACCTCGATGGCCGCGGTCGCGGAGCCGCCCGTAGCCAGCATGGGGTCGAGGATCAGGCAGACGTCGACGCTCGCCGAGTCCGGCAGCTTGTTGTAGTACTCCACGGGCCGGAGCGTCCGTTCGTCGCGGAAGAGGCCGAGGTGCCAGACCTGGGCCGTCGGCATGAGCTCGAGCATCGCGTCGACCATGCCCAGCCCGGCCCGCAGGATCGGCACCAGGCCGATCCGGTCCGCCAGCTCGAAGGCGTCGGTCGTCTCGAGGGGCGTCCGCACCGAGATGGGTCGGATCCGGGCGTCGGCGAGCGCCTCGTAGCCCAGGAGCCAGGAGAGCTCACGGACCACCTCGCGGAACTTCTTGGGCTCGACGTCCTCGTCCCGCAGGATCGCCAGCTTGTGCTGGACGGCGGGGTGGCGCGAGATGTGGAGGGTCTTCGGCAGCTCCAGGTCGGTCACGGTGGCATCTCCGGGTCGGGCATGGCCGGGCGAGGGGGACCGCGACCGATGCTAGCACCGGCCGCGGTGCGCCGGGCGGTGCTACGGTGCACCGCTAGTGGCGGCACGCCCTGCCGAAGTCGCTCCAGGGGCATTGACGAGCCGGTAACGGCGACCTAGCGTCGCGACAGCGACCGGGCCGTCGCGACCCGCCGATCGGGTGCCCACGAACGGTGGTCCGCGGGCCCGGTCGCGTTCCGTACCCCCGCGCTATGCTCGGGGGTACGTTGCTCCCGGAGGCTCCGCTCTTGCCCGACGCCGCCGCGTCCCCGTCCCGTCCCCGCCGCCGTGGCTCCCCGTCGCGGACCAGGCCCGTCCGCGGGACCGCTTCCCCGGTCCTGGTCCGGATCGTCCGGGGTGGGATCGTGGAGAGCATCCACCGGGGTGACATCGTCGAGGTCGATGCCGACGGCCGGGAGCTCATGGCCATCGGTGACCCCGACCAGGTCGTCACCCTGAGGTCGACGGCCAAACCGTTCGGTCTCGTCAGCCTCATCGAGGCGGGCGGCGTCGAGGCGTTCGACCTCTCGCCGGCCGAGCTGGCGTTGATGGCCTCCTCGCACAGCGGCGAGGACCTCCATGTCAGGACCATCCAGGCGATGTACCGCCGGGCCCACATCACCCAGGCGACGCTCGCCTGCGGTGCCGAGGGCATGCCGCTCGACGAGCTCACCGCCGCCCGCCTGGCCCGCGACGGAGAGCGGCCCGGACCGGTGCGCCACATGTGCTCCGGCCAGCACTCCGTCTTCCTCCTGCTCTCGAAGCTCCATGGCTGGGACCCGGAGGGCTACTGGCTGCCCGAGCACCCTGCCCAGGCCGCCTACCGGGCTGCCGTCGGCCGGGCCTTCGGGCTCGATCCGGACCGGATCCCGCTGGTGATCGACGGATGCGGGGTCCCGACCTACGCTCTCACGCTCCGGGATGTCGCGCGGGCCTACGCCGTGCTGGCCGAGCCGGCGGCCCTGCCGGCCACGGATACGCGCCGGGCCAGCGCTCCGGCCCTGACCATCGTGCGGGACGCGATGCTGGCCCATCCGGAGATGGTCGGCGGCACCCACGACCGGCTCGACACCTCCCTCATGAAGGCCATGCCCGGTCGCCTCGTCAGCAAGGCCGGGATGGAGGCGCTCCGCGGCGTGGCGATCCTCCCCGGCCCCCGCAGCGATCGGATTCACCAGAAGGGACCATCCGGACTGGCCCTCAAGATCGAAGATGGTGGTGGACACGAGCGGGCGACCTGGGCGGCGACCGTGGAGGCGCTTCGCCAGGTGGGCGTCGCCGACGGGCGGCCGCTCCGGGAGCTGGCTCGGTACCACCGGCCGACCGAACGCGACCCCCACGGCCGGGTCGCCATGGAAGCGGTCGTCGATTTCGAGCTGGTGCCGGTCGGCGAGCTCGTCGGCTGACCCAGGATCCGCGGGGGTGACCGCGACGCCATGACGTTCAGCGCCGACCCATATCGCACGTTGGGACTCGTCCCGGGCGCCACGATCGACGAGGTCAAGCGCGCCTACCGTCGACTGGCCAAGCGCTACCACCCCGACTCCGCCGGGGAGCTCGAGGTCCGCCGCTTCCTGGCCGTCCAGTCGGCCTACGAGCAGATCCTGGGCGGTTCGGACGGACGCGGCCCGGTCCGTCCCGCCCGGACGCCATGGGACGCGGACCCGGCGCGGGGCCGGGCCACCAGGCAGGGC
>DATHYZ010000202.1:0-16418 GCA_035458865.1 Candidatus Limnocylindrales bacterium | reverse complement strand
CGACAGAGGGCGACGTCTGGGTCGCCGGTGAGGGCAGGATCGCGCGGCTCGTCGCGGGCTCCTGGGAGGAGGTCGAGCCGCCCGGGACGGCAGGCGCGGAGTGGCTGACCGGGATCGCGGTCGTCGGGTCCGACCTCGTGGCGGCCACCGACCTGGGTCTCTACCGGGGTGGCCCAGGCGGCTGGGAACCGGTCGTCCGCGAACCGACGCCCTGGCTTGGTGTGTCTGACTTCAGGCGGCTCCTCGTCGCGGTATCGGCCGACGAGGCCTGGACCGCCGACCAGCTCGGGGTCTGGCACTACACCGACGGGAGCTGGACCGGTCCGGAGCGGCCCCCAGACCTCGAGGCGGACGCGAGGATCCGCGAGCTCGCCGTTTCGCCGGCCGGCGACGGCCTCGCGATCGCGACCGACCAGGGGGTCGCGGTTCGTGGAGACGACGGCTGGTCCTGGGGCTGGACGGGCCGGGTCAATGCCGTCGACTACGCGCCAGACGGGTCGATCTGGGCCGCCGTCAGTCCGTCGAACGTCAGTTCGTCGAACCTCGTCCACCTCACCGACGTCGACGGCCGCCTGGTGGCCACGACCTTCGACTGCCCGGCCGGGGGCTGGCTCGTCGCGGCCGCCATCGACGGGACCGCGTACACCGGGGGCATCGCATACGTCGGGGCCGCGGGCCTCGCCCGATCCGACGGCAGCACGTGCACGAAGGTGCCCGGGTACGGGCCGATCGAGGTCATGGCGCTCGAAGCCGACCCGACCGGTGGCGTCGTCGCCGTGATCCTCGAAGGTCGGATCTCCTCCTGGTGGCGCTCGATCGTCCGCTTCGACGGGGAGATCGGTTCCACGCTTCGCCCGGGCGAGCCTGCGGATGTCGGGAACAGCGCCAGCGTGGAGGTCGACGGGCTGGGTCGGGTCTGGCTCAGCGATGTCCTGGCCGATCCCGTCATCCAGCGCTTCGAGGCGGGGATGTGGCGGGTCGTCACCGACCTGGATGCGGGCACCCAGCTCTCGGTCGCTCCCGACGGGACGCTGTGGCTGGTCGGCAGCTCCGGGATCGAGCGGATCCGCGCCGATCAGCTCCGCTAGGCCCCGCCCGGGCTCGTTCCCGCCTGCGTCGACACGAGGACCTTGATGTCCGCGGGGTCGGGCGCGGCGAAGCCCTCATCGACGACCCGTTCGAGCGGGATCCGCCGGGTGATCAGGGGCCGGACGTCGATCTCCCGCGAGGCCAGCAGGTCGATCGCGGCAGGCAGGTCCTCCTCGAGGTGGTGCTGAACGCTCCCGATGACCGTTCGCTCACCCTCGACGATCGGCCAGGTGTCGACCGGGATGGGCACGCCGATGACGGCGAGGAGGACGATCGTGGCGCCCTTCCGGGTCGCCGCGATGGCGTCGGCGATCGCCCCGGCGGTGCCGCCGCCCTCGATCGCGGCGTCGACCCCAAGACCGCCGGTGCGCTCCCGGACGGCGTCGAGCCAGCCGGGCTCGCGGGTGTCGAGCGCAAGGTCCGCGCCCAGGCGCCGCCCGATCTCCATCCGCGCCGGCCGGTGGCCCAGGAGGATGACGGTGGAGGCGCCGGCCGCCCGGGCCACCTGCATCGTGATGAGCCCGACGGCTCCGTCCCCGACGACCGCGACCGAATCGCCGTCCCGGATGCCGGCTTTGCGCACGGCCCGGACGGCGACCTCGGTCGTTTCGATGAGCGCAGCCTCGTCGTCGGCGATCGCGTCGGGTAGCGGCAGGCACAGGCGCGCCGGCAGCCGCACGAACTCGGCCAGGCCGCCGTCGCCGTGGAGGCCGATCGCGGCCCAGGACCTGCAGAGCGCGTAGTCGCCGCGGCTGCAGTACCAGCACTCGCCGCAGCTCAGGCAGATCTCGGGCGCGACCCGGTCGCCGACCGCGAGGCCCTCGACGCCCGGGCCGACCTCGACGACCGCCCCGGCGAACTCGTGCCCCAGGGTGATCGGCGCGCGCTGGCCGGTGAGGGCGTTCGGCTCGGTCGCCGGGATGACGACCGGGCCGTCGCGGTACTCCTCCGCGTCGGTCCCGCAGATGCCGCACCAGCTGACCCGGAGGAGCACGTCGCCCGGGCCGACGCGGGGGATCGGGACGTCCTCGACCCGGACGTCGCGGCGGCCATGCCATCGGGCGGCGCGCATCGTCTCGGTCACCCGGTCGATCCTCCGCTGGCGTGCTCGCCGGCCGTGTCGCCGACGGCCCAATGATGGACGATGTCCACATGCGGCACGTCGTCGTCACCGGGGGCGCCAGCGGGATCGGCCTTGGCGTGGTCCGGGAGCTCGCCGCCGAGGACTGGCAGGTGACCGTCCTCGACCTGGACCCCGCCGGGCAGCCCGTCGCCGACGAGGTCGGCGGCCGGTTCGTCCGGGCGGACGTCACGGACCCGGATGCCCTCCGGGCGGCCTTCGCGGACGTCGCGGCCCAGGTCGGCCCGCTCGATGGCCTCGTCAACTCCGCCGGGATCAACCGGACCGGGCCCTCGGCCGATCTCGCCGTCGAGGACTGGCGCCGGGTGATCGACGTCGACCTCAACGGCACCTTCTTCGCCTGCCAGGCCGCCTATCCGCATCTCGTCCCGGGCTCGGCCATCGTCAACGTCGCCTCGGTCCTGGCGGTACGGGCGCTGCCCGGCCGTGTCGCCTATGCCGCGGCGAAGCACGGCGTCGTGGGCCTGACCCGCGTCCTGGCCGTGGAGTGGGCCGACCGGCCGATCCGGGTCAACGCGATCGCGCCCTCGTGGACGGACACGCCGCTCATCCGGGGTCAGCTGGAGGCCGGGGCGATCGATCTCTCGATGCTCGACGGGGTCCCGTTCGGACGGCTCGCCCGGGTCGAGGAGATCGTCGGCGCGGTCGCCTTCCTGCTCGGCCCGAAGGCCGCCTTCATCACCGGCCAGACGCTGGCGGTGGACGGCGGCTACACCTGGGCCGGGTAGGGGAGCGGCGGCGCAGCGGGCCGCGCCGGGTCCCTGGCGCGGCCCGGCCCCGCTCAGCCGGCGAAGGCGAACGACGCCCGGCCGACGACCCCGGGCCGACAGCGGAACAACCCGCCCGCGAGCGGCTCGCGGGCGTCGTCCTCCGCGGTGAACTGCTCCCGCGCGGTCGTGACGTAGAGGTCGTCGAGCTCCGGGCCGCCGAAGGCGCAGCTCGTCACCTGCGAGGCGGGCAGCACGACGCGCCCCGCGACCGAGCCATCGGGGGCGACCCGGACCACGCAGCCGCCGCCCCACACGGCCACCCAGAGGAACCCCTCCCCGTCGACCGTCAGGCCGTCGGGGAGCGCGCCGTCGCCGCCGAGGCTGACGAGCGGACGCCCCTCGCCCATCGAGCCGGTCGAGGGGTCGTACGGGTACGCCCGGACCTCCCCCCACGTGGAGTCGACGAAGTACATGGTCCGGCCGTCCGCGCTCCAGTCCAGCCCGTTGGGGATCGTCAGGCCGTCCAGCCCGAGCGTGACCGAGCGGTCGGGATCGATGCGGACGAGCGTGCCGGCCCCCGGCGCGGCGTCGGCCGTCATCCGCCCCAGCCACAGCCGACCGGCCGGATCGACCTTGGCGTCGTTCGACCGAAGTCCGCCCGCCGTCTCCAGGTCGAGGAGCGGCTCGAGGGCGCCGGTGTCCGGGTCGAGCGCCGCGAGGTGATCGGCCAGGGCCACGACGAGTCCGCCACCCCGACGATGCAGGACCGCGCCGACGGGCGAGCGCACGTCGATGATCGCGTCGGGGACGCCCCCGGGATCGTGCCGATGGACCAGCCCGGCCGTGATGTCCACCCACCAGAGGACGGACCGGCCGCGATCCCAGCACGGCCCCTCGCCGAGCTCGGTCCGGACCGGCACGACGAGCTCCAGGCTGGCCTGGGCGCGCTCGGTCGCCGCAGCGGGCCCGGAGGTCATCGGAGCGCCTCGCCCGTCTCCATGCACGAGATGCTACCCCGTGTCGTGCCCGGCACCCACGACGACCGGGTCGGTCGGGCCCGGGACCTCCGGGTCGTGGACCCGGCGGGACCCACCGCCGAATCTGGGTGGTGCGTCGAGGCCACACCGGCCGTTAGGGCCCTCGCTCGCGTGGTGAGCGAGACCGGGGTATCGTCTCCACAGGCTCGGTGACCGGGTGGCCGGGACCAGGCGTTGCCGGGCCTCGGAGCGTCGCCGTCCCATGACGCATGCCGAAGCGATCGGGGGAACACGGAACAGATGTCCCTGCTCAAGCGGGTCGAAGCGGCGCAGCGCGCAGCCGCGGCCCGGGAAGCCGGCCACGAGGAGCCCGACGGCACGGAGCCGGTGGCGCCCGATGCCCCGGCGACCGACGGGGCCGCCGCACCCGAGGCCTCGGCCGACCCGGCGCCCGCGGTCGAGAGCCCCGACGAGCCGACGCTTCCCCCGTCCGCGGGTGCGAAGCCGGTCCCCGCCCGGGCGACCGCGCCGCCCCCCGCATCGGCCCGGGCCACCGCCCAGGTCGCCGCCCGCGAGGAGCTGCTGCGGACGATCCGCCTGCGCCTCCAGGAAGAGATCGGGCGAGCCGCGACGTCGCTGCTGGGCGCCGACGCGGCCGACGTCCAGACCGGCATGGAGGGGATCGTCGACCGGCTGGTCCGCGACAACGGGTTCGCCATCACCGGCGACGAGCGCCGCCGCCTGGTCCAGGATCTCGTGGGCGAGATCGGCGGGCTCGGCCCGCTGGAGCCGCTCCTGACCGACGAGACGATCACCGAGGTCATGGTCAACGGCCCGGATCAGATCTACATCGAGCGCAAGGGCAAGATCGAGCGCGTCGACCGGAGCTTCCTGAACGACGAGCACGTCCTCCGGATCATCGACCGGATCGTGACCCCGCTCGGCCGGCGGATCGACATGTCGAGCCCGCGCGTGGACGCCCGCCTGCCGGACGGCTCGCGGGTCAACGCGATCATCCCGCCGCTGTCCCTGGTGGGCCCGGTCATCACCATCCGGAAGTTCTCGACCACGCCGTACACGGTGGAGGACCTCGTCGGCTTCGGGACCGCGACCGAGGAGATGTTCGACTTCCTCCGCGCCTGTGTCGAGGCGAAGCTCAACGTCTTCGTCTCGGGCGGCACCGGATCCGGCAAGACGACCACCCTGAACGTCATCTCCTCGTTCATCCCCGAGGAGGAGCGGATCATCACGATCGAGGACGCGGCGGAGCTCCAGCTGAACCAGGAGCACGTCGTGACGCTCGAGGCCCGGCCGCCGAACCTGGAGGGCCTGGGCGAGATCACGATCCGCGACCTGCTCCGCAACTCGCTCCACATGCGCCCGGACCGGATCATCGTCGGCGAGTGTCGGTCGGGTGAGGCGCTCGACATGCTCCAGGCGATGACCGTCGGGCAGGAGGGCTCGCTCTCGACCGGTCACGCCAACAGCCCGGCGGACATGCTGCGGCGCCTCGAGACGATGGTCCTCATGGCCGGGGTGGACCTGCCGCTCCGCTCCATCCGCGAGCAGATCGCCGCCGCGGTCGACCTGATCGTCCACACCGCCCGACTCAAGGACGGGTCCCGGAAGGTCGTCAAGATCACCGAGGTCTACGGGATCGAGGACGACGACATCCGGATGCAGGACATCTTCGAGTTCGAGCAGACCGCCTACGTCGGCGGCAAGATCCAGGGCGAGCTGCGGCCGACCGGGATCCGGCCGACATTCATGCCGCGGTTCCAGCAGCGCGGCATCTCGATGCCCCCCGGTGACTTCGGGATCCCCCCGGAGGACCCCAAGAACCCGACCCCACCCGGCAAGAGCCGCTGGATCACCGGCGAGGCCCCGCCCGCGCCGGAGGCGTCGCGGCTCGTCGTCGGCCACGGCCGGGCGGTCAAGGCCGGCGGGATGATCTACATCACCTCGATGGGTCCCGTGGACCCGGAGACCGGCCGCGTCGTCAACGGCGGCGTCAAGGAGCACGCCAGCCAGTGCCTGGCCAACCTCAAGGCCAAGCTCGAGGCGGAAGGCAGCTCGCTCGAGAAGGTCGTCTGGGCCTCCTGGGCGCTCCGCGATCCCGGGGAGTTCGAGCCGTTCAGCGAGGAATGGGCGAAGTGGTTCCCCGGCGACACGCCGATCGGCCAGGGGATGATCATGCCGACCCTCCAGCGACGCGCCGGCTTCAAGGTCTCGGTCGGGGTCATCGCCGAGGCGTAGGCTCGGGCCCCGACGCGGTGCTCGCGATCCGCGCCGTCGTGGTGCGCTGACCCGCCGACGCCGGCGCCGACAGGGGCCCCTGGCTGATCAGCCGCGGGGCCCCGCCAGGTGGAGATCAGTCGTTCGACGCGGACTCGATCCTGCCGCTCGTCACGTAGCCCGTTTCCGGGTCGCCGATCGTCGTCCAGTGGTACTCGAGGCCGGCATACGGGCCGTAGCCGATGTCGACGCCCTCGAGGTGATGGGTGGTGTAGCCGACGGCGACGGTGCCGGCGGCCTCACCGCGCCAGCGAAGCTCGCCGTCGACGGTGATCTCCTCGGTCCCCCACATGTCGGCGCTTTCATCGGCCCGCAGGTCGATGTTGGCGACCGTGTGGGTGATCCCCTCGAGTCTTGGGTCGCTGCCGCCGCTGCTGGAGCACTCGATGACGGCGCCCCGGATCTGGGTCACCCCGTCGACGTCGGTCTCCGTGCCGCTCTCGACGCTGGAGCAGCCCGCCGCGCCGCTGATGAGCCTCGTGCCGTTGGGCGGGATCGTGTCGACGGTCTCGACCGTGGCCTCGAGCCGCAGCACGGTGCCGGCCAGATCCGATCCGCCGGAGACAGAGCCGCCCTCCTCGTTGTCCAGGGTCCAGCGGACCCGGAGCCCGTCGTGGTCGTCGCTCCCGGTGAGCACTCCCATCAGCAGGTGCCGCCGCGCCATGCCCCACCACTGGACCTTGCCGAGCCAGACGCCGCTCCAGGTGCCGCCTGCGGATTCGACGCTGATGGACCCCCAGGTCTCGATGTCGCCGCGCGTCGGCTCGTCGGCGTTGTACACGAGCACGGCGTTGCCGGCGACGCGAGCGTCCGGTGACGAGATGACGCAGGCCAGGATCCTGCCGCGCGTCTGGATGACGGCGTCGGCCTCGGAACTGCTGCCTGCCGACGTCTCCCGGCAATCGGACATGAGGCCGCTGACGTCGGCTGGCAGTGGCTCGGCCGTGGGGGCCGGCGACGGCTCGGCCGAGGGCTGGCTCGTCGCCCCGGGACCCACGGGGGCCGACGGACCGTTGATGAGGTTCATGCCGCCGACCAGCCCGGCGGCGACGACGACGATGGCAGCCGCGGTCGCGAGGACGGCGAAGGCGGTCCGGTGACCGGCCGGCCGCTGCTGCACGGGGGTCAGGTGGATGCCGCTCATGAGGCTCCTCCTGAGGCCGCCGACCCGGTGCGCGCGGTGCGGGTGGCTTCGAGCATGCGCGACCGCGGCTTCGAGCGCCTCGATGGGTGGGTCCCACGGACCGTCCTTGAGCCACTCGATCATCCGCTCGTCCTGGCGCGCTTCATCCGTCACGCTGAAGCCCTCCAGGCCACGACGCTCCGGGCGTCGGCCTCGAACGCCGCGCGGAAGCTCCGCGCGGCGTAGTGGAGTCGGGACTCGGCCGTGCCGAGCGGGATGCCGAGGACGTCGGCCACCTCGCGGATGGGCAGGCCGATGGCATGGTGGAGCACGAGGACCGCGCGGTGCTCCGGCGACAGCCGTCGGAAGCTCCGCTCGATCTCGTCGCGGTCGAGGACCGCGCCGACGTCGTCGCCGGTCTCGGGCTCGACCAGGATCTCCCGCACCGATGCCACCCAGCGCCGCTCGTGGCGGGCCTCCCGGTAGCTCGCGTGCACGACGAGCCGGTAGGCCCAGGCCTCGAAACGGTCCGGGTCGCGCAGTCCCGGGAGACCCTCCCACGCCTGGATGAGCGTCTGCTGGAGGGCGTCCTCGGCGCGGGTCGGATCCCGCAGGATCCGGCAGGCGATGCCGTAGAGCCTCGGCGCGATCTCGCGGACGAGCTCGCGGAACGCATCGGCGTCCCCGCCTTGCGCCTGCTCAACGACCTCGCGCTGCATCCCCACCGCCCTGGACGCTTCCCCGATCCGGACGCTCATAGGTGATGAGTCCCGGACCGAGCCTGTCTATTCAATCGCCGTCGGGGGCGCGGGCAAGTGCCAGACGACGTCTCGTCTGGCGGTCGGGCAGCCTGGCGGGGGAGGACGCCGACGCCGATCGCCGGGGATCCACGGCCCGCTCCAGCGGCGGGACCGTGCCGACCGGGGCCGCCTTCGCGGCGAGCCGCCAGGTCCGGGCACGGGCGGGCGCCGGTCTTGTCGCGACCCCCGGGGAGGGCTATCGTCCCGTCGGAGGCTCGCCTGCCGTGACCCGTCTGACGATCGAGGCGTTCGAGGCATGGCTCGACGCGTACGGCCGGGCCAGTGCCGAGGACGATCCCGATGCCTCGGCGGCGCTCTTCTCGGCCGATGCCCGCTACCACGAATCGCCGTTCGACCCGCCGATCGTCGGCCGCCAGGCGATTCGCCGCTACTGGGAGGGCGGTGCCAGGCGGCTCGCCGACAAGCGGTCCACCCACGAGATCCTGGCGGTCGGCGACGACGTCGGGATCGCCCGCTGGCGGGCGAGCTTCACGGTCGTGAGGACGGGGGAGCGCGTGGCGCTCGACTGCCTGTTCGTCGCCCGGTTCGGCGAGGACGGGACCTGCGTCGAGTTCCGCGAGTGGTGGCATCGCGGCTCCGAGCCGCTGGCGACCGGCCCCGTGGGAGGTCCCTGAGCACGGCCGCGGGGCCTGCCGGTCGGACGAGCAGGCCCCGGTCGGATCCTTCGGACGTCCTGATGACCCCCGGCGGATCGGAGCACTAGTCCTCCTGGATCCAGGCGATGAGGCCCCAGTCGCTGGCCGCGTTGTCGGAGGCCCCGTGGATGTAGGCCGTGAGCCCGGCGTAGGCGCCCGTCCCGCGGCAGACCTCCTCCAGCAGGCCGGTGGTCTCGGTCCAGCCCAACAGGAACTGCTTGCAGTCCCAGTCGCCGCCCTCGGTCTCCAGGGTTCCGACCGCCCCGAGCGCGAACAGTGCGGGATCCGCGCTGGACCCGGAGCCCACCAGGTGCTGGGTGCCGGTCAGGCGCGGATCGGACATCGTCCGGTCGCACACGATGTAGCTGTTGTCCCCGGTGTCAGTCAGCTCCTGGACGTCATCCGTGCAGGTCTGCGAGCCCGTGAGGACGGCCGGCGCCTCCGGGGCGGGCGAACCCGCCGGAGAGGGCGAACCCGCCGGGACCGGCGAGCCTCCGACGGTGGTCGAGCAGCCGGCGAGCAGCCCACACGCCAGCAGAGCCAGGGCCGTCCCGATCTTCGTGGGGTGACGCATCATGTCCTCCCGAGCGGCATCGCGTTCCCTTCGCGGTCCCGTGTCGCTCCATCGCGTCCATGGCTCCCGGCCCGGACCCATCGACCTCGCCGGCCATCGGACGGCATAGAGATGCCGACCGCTCGCCGGGGTGATTCAGGGCGCATCGGCCGATCCCCGCCGGGCGAGCACGCCCCACGCGAGCCCGCCATCGCTGATGAGATGCAGGCGCACCTCCGCCTGGGTGTCCGGGTCCGGTCCGTCGAGGACCGCTTCGCCCGTGACGAGACCGTCCCAGGACACGAACACCACGATGTCCCCGGACCATGCGCCGCGCGATCCGCTCCCATCGAGCCTGCCGGACCAGACCGGGAAGCCGGCCGAGTCAGTCTCCTGGTCGAGGACGATCCGGAGGCCGTCGCGCGTATCCAGGCCGGGCAGCTCGCCCTGGCACGCGAGCCGCACCGTGGTGACCGTCGAGGTCGTCCATGACGGGCCCGCGCAGTCCATCCTGCCGGTGGAGACAGCGCCGTCGTCGACCAGGAGCACCCGCTGGGAAAGGATCCCCAGCGCGACGAGCAGCGCGGCGAGGATCGCGAGCACGAGTGCATACCGGACCGCCGGGGTGAGCCGATGCCACGACGCCAGGATCGACCGCCATCCGCGGCCGGCCTCCTCGGCGGCGATCGATCGCGCCAGCCCGACCGCGTCCACCGAGGTCGGCACTTCGTCGGCGTACCGCTCGAGGGCGGTCGCGAGCCGGCGCTCGAAGCGCTCGATCTCAGTCATGACCGAGGTCCTTTCGCATCCGCTCGAGGAGCCTGCCCAGGCGTGCCCTGGTCCCGGATGCCGACATGCCGAGGGATCGGCCGAGCTCGGTCGAATCGAGGCCAGCGACGTACCGCATCGCCAGCAGCGCCCGATCCTCCGGCGTCAGGTGTCCCAGCGCATTGACAAGATCGACCCGCTCGATCCCAGCCGCCGGATCGGCTTCCTCCCGATCGGCCGAGCCGACCCGGAGCTCGACGACCGCCTGGCGGTGTCGTCGGCGGACCGACTGTCGGGCCTCGTTGGCCGCCACGGCCACCAGCCAGCCCTTGATGCTCGACCGGTCCCGGACGGTGCCGAGCTTGCGCCAGGCGATCACCCAGGCGGACTGGACGGCGTCCTGGGCGACCTCGGCATCGCCGCAGACGACATAGGCCACCCGCATCAGGTCGGCGTGGTAGCACCCGACGAGCTGCGCGAAGGCCGTCTCGTCGCCCGCCACGGCGCGGTCGATCACCGAGGCACTGAGGGGGGCCTCGAGACTCATGCTCACAACGCCCAAGAGATGCTCGTCGGACGCCCGGGTGATTCACGCCGCCCGCCCGGTCGTCCGTCCAGAGCCGTCCGGCCCGGGGGCGTCGGCAGGAGCCGGGACCCATGCCTCGACGGGCCGTCCCAGGAGTCCCTCGCCGAGGCGAGCGTCGCAGGTCGATCGTGAGCCGGGAACCCCGAGAAGCGATCTCGACAGCCGCCGGAACCGACCAACCGCTCTGGCCCCCGCGATGCGATGCTCTCATCGTTCCAGGGCGGCGGCCCTATCGTCCCGGATGCTTCGGCGGTCTGGTGGACCAGCTCGGGACGGGGCCCGCGACAGAGGATCGGCATGACGAACGAGCGGCACCTGACGATCGGCTTCCCGCGGATGTACAACGAGCCCGGCGAGCGGCGGGCCTTCCTGCCGCCGCTGATGGGCCTGCTCGCAGAGCTCGAGGTGGACGTCTTCGTCGAGACCGGCAGCGGGCTCGGCATGGGCTACTCGGACGACGACTACGCGACGCTCTCGCCGCGGGTCCACATCGTCGACGAGGCGACGGCCTACGCCCAGGACGTCGTCGTCGTGCTCCGCGCCCCGGAGGGCCGCTACGAGCTCCTCCGGCCCGGAGCGATCCTCCTGTCGATGCTCCACTTCAACACGCGACCCGAGCGTGTCGAGCTGCTGCGCAGGCTGGGCATCGACGCGGTGGCCATCGACATGGTCACCGGCGACGACGGCCGGCGACTGGTCCAGAACCTGCGAGACGTCGCCCGCAATGGCCTGGAGGCGGCGTTCGCTGCGCTCGAGCGTCGCTGGCCGCCGCTCATGACCGCCGGACGACCGCCCGTGAGCGTGACGATCCTTGGTGCCGGCGGTGTCGGCAAGTTCGCCATCGAGTGGGCGGCAAAGGCCGGCGACGAGGAGCGGAACGCCCGCCTGATGCGCGAGGGCCTGCCCGGGGTGGAGGTCGTCGTCGCCGAGCAGAACCTGGCCGGCAACGAGGCCTACTTCCGCCATCGCCTCGCCCTCACCGACATCCTCGTCGATGCCACCGCCCGGCGGGACACCTCGAAGCCCATCTTCCCCAACGCCTGGCTCGGGCTCCTGCCCCCGCACGCGATCGTCTGCGACCTGGCGGTCGACCCGTATCTCCTCGACGACGACCCACCGGTCGTGCGAGGGATCGAGGGCATCCCCCAGGGCAGCCTCGACCAGTGGGAGTTCGGCCCCGACGACCCGGCCTGGGACCGCCTGCCACCGGGCGTCCCGAACGCCAACCGTCGAACGGTCGTCTCCTGCTACTCGTGGCCCGGGGTCCAGCCGGAGCGCTGCATGGAGCTGTACGGCTCGCAGCTGACGCCGCTGCTCAAGACGCTCGTCTGGTACGGCGGCCCGTCGGCGATCAGTCCGGACGTGTCGTTCCACGGTCGCGCGCTCTGGCGCGGCAGCCTGCGACGGTTCGTCGGCGACGCGCCGGAGGCCTGACGCGGCCGGCCCGGGCTCGGCCGAGGGCGGCTACGACAGCGAGTGCCGGACCCGCCTTGACGGGCGGGCGGCTAGCGCTCCGCGAACTGCTCGGCGATCCGCTCGCCCACGACCTGCGGCGATCGGTACTGCTCCGCCGGGTCGCCGCGGTAGTCGGGCGCCTTCGGCAGCAGGCCCGCCTGGCCGGCGACGAGCAGCCCGGCGAGGCCGATCCCGGCCGCCAGGACGATCGCGGCGGCCCGTCGGGTCGCTCGGGCCTGGGTCGCGTGGCGGGTGTCGGCGAGGCTCGCTGATGTCATCGGGTGCCTCCTTCGGGGTTGCGGCGTGCGTCCGGCCACGGGAGCGGTCGGTGCGGCCGGCTCGCGCCGATGCTGAGCCGGGGTCGGCCGGGAGACCATGGACGGTGGCTGGCCACGCCGCTACGTCAAGCGTCGCGGCGCCCGCCGGCGCGGCCCGACCGGACGCCCGGATCCGACCGACGGCACTTGTCCCGCTCGGCCAGGCGCAGCCATGCTGTCCGCGTACCGGGGGACGTGGACGCGCGGTCCGAACCGTGGCCGCCGGGGCCGCGCCGAGTCACTGGCGAAACCGACCCGCTGCAGCAGGAGTCGGTCATGAACCACCTCCGTGACGACATCCGCATCGATGCCCCCATCGAGCACGTCTGGGCGTTCCTCTGCGACACATCCCACTGGCACGACTGGGATCCCCGGTCGGAGTACTCGGACTTCAGCGGCCCCATCGATCGAGTCGGGACGACCTACGTCGATACATCCCGCTTCATGGGCTTCGAGATGAAGGGCACGAACGAGGTCGTGGAGGTCGATCCGCCCTGGTTCCTTCACATCCGGAGCGATTTCGGCCCGATGGACGTGTTCTATCGGCTGGAGGAGGACGGGAGGAACCGGACCCGCGTGCTGGTCGAGGCGACCTACGAGATGCCGGGCCACCTGCCCGGCTGGATCAAGGACCTGATGACCAAGAGCTGGGTGGAGCGGTACACGCGACAACAGCTCGAGGACTTCAAGGCGCTCGCCGAGCTCCGGGTCCCGGCGATGGCCTGAGGACCGGTCCTCCACACCGGCAGAGCCTGCTGGATGCCGCCCGCCTCCCGGGCGGCATCGCCGTGTCTCGCAGCGGCCGTCGACATGGTCACACCGAACGGCCCGCGCAGACGACCCCGTTTGACCCTTTGGGCTGCACGTGGGCCTCAGGCAGACTTGGTGACCTCGATCGCGCTCGTCGGGCCCCGAAGCCTCGTCCCGGCGGCGTCCCTCCTGGGCCATGGCGATCGACCGTCCCATCGACCGCCGGCGGGCCGTACGTGCGGAGGGGACATGCGCGGTTCCAGATCCACGATCCCGGCCGTCCTCGCCTGCCTGGCGGTGGCCACCACGTCGGTCCTGTCGGTGCGGGTCGACCCCGTCGATGCCGCTCCGACGGGCCCCGACCTGACCTGGATGACGGTCGTCAACAACCTGGACACGATGCCCGGCAGCGACAGCACGTTCAACAGCTACAACCAGCCATCGGTCAACGAGGCCGGTCTTGTCGTGTTCCGAGCCCGGGCCAAGGGGGGCATGGGCGCGGAGACGGGCGACCTGGCCCCGGGCATCGCCGCCATGGGCCCCGGCATGGGGCCGCCGCACGGCATCTACCTCGCGGACCTGGGGGCGGACGGCGAGATCCTTCGGGTGGTGGACCGCACCATGCTGGCCCCCGCGCCCAACAACCAGGACGCCACCTTCATCGAGTACCCGGCCTTCCCCCGGATCGACGGTGACTCCGGGACCTTCGCCTTCCGCGGCAACACGCAGCCCGTCTGGCAGACCGGCGAGGACGATGACGACCTCGCGGGAACGACCGGCATCTTCGCCGACGTCGGGGAGCTCGTGACGGCTGCCAGCAAGCTGGGTGCCCTTTCCGGGCCGGATGGCGTCCCGGGCTTCTCGGTCTACGCGGTCCCCGGACTCGCCGTGCCGACGAGCTTCGAGGTCTTCCCGGGGACGCCCTCGCCGTTGGAGCGGGCGGTCTTCTTCAAGGCGAACTACACGGAGGACGGCGTTCCCCGGACCGGCGTCTTCGCCCGTGACCTGGAGGCGAAGGCGCTCGGCGGGGGTTCCGCGGTGCGGGCGATCGCGATGAGCGGCCGCACGACGATCCCCGGCTCCCAGGTCGCCTTCGGCTCGCTGGCGGCACCGAGCGCGGCCGGCGATCTGGTGGTCTTCGTCGGCTACGACGACGAGGCGTCGCCGACCCTTGGTGGCATCTTCGTCACGGGGGCCGGCAGCACGTCGACCATCGTGACCCTGATCGGCATCGGGGACGCCGTGCCCGATGGGCGCGGGAAGCCGACGTCCGACCGATTCGCTCGCTTCGGTGAGGGCCTGTCGTTCGACGGGCGGTACGTCGCCTTCTGGGGAAGCTGGGGCGAGGACGCGAGGACCGTCGAGGTCGTCTGCCCGACCGAGGGGAACAAGGCCCGCCAGGCGTACTGCATCGCCCAGGCACCAGACCCGGTACCGCCTGGGATCTACGAGCAGACGGTGCCGGTCCACCAGGGCGTGTTCGTCCACGACCTCAAGGTCGGACGGACGTACTTGGCGGCGCGGACCGGTGAGGCGTTCCTCGACTTCGTCTACTGGGGCTTCACCGGCAAGGTCGAGGGCAGCCCGGAGGGTGACGACGGCGAGCCGGCCAGGTGGCGCTCGTCCTCGTACGTCGCGGTCAGCGGTGAGCGGGATGCCTTCGCGGTCGCCTTCAAGGCCATGACGCCGGAGGACGCTCACGGCATCTACCTGGCCACGGGCCCTCGCGGGGCCACGGACGAGTTCGAGGTCATGGTCGAGACCGGCATGCCGGGCGAGATCCTCGATGCGCAGGATGCCCCCGAGGGTTCGCTCGTCACCGAAGTCGGCATCGAGCGCGACGGCTTCCGGGGCCGCTGGCTCGTGGTGAACGCGAAGATGCTCGTCCCGGACGAGGGGGAGGAGTCCGGGATGGCGGGGATCTACGCGACCGTGGTGCGCAGGCCTTGACGCGGCGAGCCGCCCCGCGGCTCCGGCGATACCGACCGATCGACGCCGGCCGTTTGTGACCTAAGTCACTAGCCGGATCAGCAAGGCGACCGGGAGCATCCCTTCAAACCGTACCGAACGCGAGGGATCGATGACCGAGACGCCTGTTGCGCCCCCTGGCGGATCCGCCATCCCAGAAGCAGCCCTCGAGGACGGATCGCGGATCGCGGTGATCGGCGGCGGGCCGGCCGGCGCGATGTTCACCTACTTCCTGCTCGACATGGCCGAGCGCGTCGACACGCGCCTCGAGGTCGACATCTACGAGCCCCGCATCTTCTCCAAGGCGGGAGCGGTCGGCTGCAACATGTGCGGCGGGATCATCTCCGAGTCGCTCGTCCAGAATCTCGCGGTCGACGGCGTCTGGCTCTCCACCGACGTGGTCCAGCGCGGGATCGACTCCTACGTGCTCCACACGGACGTCGGCAGCGTCAGGATCGCGACCCCCAACGACGAGATGCGGATCGGGGCCGTCCATCGGGGTGGCGGACCGCGGGACGTCACCGAGACCAAGTGGGAGTCGTTCGACCAGCACCTGATCGACAGCGCGACCGAGCGCGGCGCCAAGGTCATCAACGCCCGGGTCGAGGAGGTCGGTCGCGTCGACGGTCGGCCGACCATCCAGATCAAGGGCGGCGAACCCACCCCCTACGACCTCGTCGTCGTCGCCACCGGCGTCAACACCTCGATCCTCAAGACGTTCGAGAGCCTCGGGATCGGCTATGAGCGACCCAAGCTCACCAAGACGCTCATCCGCGAGTACTACCTGGGCGCCGACGTGATCAACGAGGCGATCGGCACCTCGATGCACGTGTTCCTGCTCAACATCCCGCGCCTCGAGTTCGCCGCCCTGATCCCGAAGGGCGACTACGTGACGATGTGCCTGCTGGGCGAGGACATCGACAACGATCTCGGGGACGCCTTCGCGGCAGCGCCCGAGGTCCGGGCGGTCATGCCCGAGGGCTGGGACTCGGAGGCCAAGAGCTGTCAGTGCCTGCCGCACATCAACATCCACGGGGTGGAGAAGCCGTACGCCGACCGGGTGGTCTTCATCGGCGACAGCGGCATCACCCGCCTCTACAAGGACGGCATCGGCGCGGCCTACCGGACCGCCAAGGCGGCCGCCCGGACGGCCCTCTTCGAGGGGGTCTCGGAGCGGGCCTTCCGGGAGCACTACATGCCGGTCTGCCAATCCATCCGTGGCGACAACCG
>DATHYZ010000201.1:0-9977 GCA_035458865.1 Candidatus Limnocylindrales bacterium | reverse complement strand
CCGGGAGGGACCGTCTGATGCTGGCCCCGCAGCGCCAGGCCCTCATCCTGGAGCGGGTCCGGGAGACCGGTGCCGTCCGCGTCACCGACCTCGTCCGTGAGCTGGGCGTCTCCGACATGACCGTCCGCCGGGACCTGGAGTCGCTCGACGAGCGCGGACTGGTCCGGAAGGTGCACGGTGGGGCCACCGCGGTCGAGAGCCTCTCGGTCGACGAGCCGACCTTCCTCGCCAAGGCCGTTCGCCAGCGGGCCGAGAAGGAGGCCATCGCGGCTGCGGCGGTCGGCTTCGTCCAGCCTGGGATGGCCATCGCCGTCTCGGCCGGGACGACGACCCTGGCGCTGGCTCGCCGCCTCGTCGAGGTCCCGGGGATCACCGTCGTCACGAACTCGATCCGTGTCGCCGATGTGCTCCAGGGCGGCGGACGACAGGACCAGACGATCATCCTGACCGGCGGCGTCCGGACGCCGTCGGAGGCGCTCGTGGGCCCCTTCGCGGTCGCGGCGCTCCGGACCGTCCATGTGGACGCGGTGTTCGTCGGCGTCCACGGCATGGACCCGCACTCCGGCTTCACCTGCCCGAACCTCCTCGAGGCCGACACCGACCGGGCCCTCATCGAGGCCGGCCGCCGTCTCGTCGTCGTGGCCGACCATACGAAGTGGGGAGTCATCGGCATCAGTTCCATCGCCAAGCTGGACCAGGCCGACGTCCTGATCACCGACACCGGGATCGGCGTCGATGCGCGCACGCTTCTGGGGCGCTCCGTCCCGGAGCTCATCGTCGTCGAGCCGGCTGCCCTGGAGGTGGCACCCGTCCGTGTGTCCTGAGGAGGCCCTCACCGACGGACTGCTGCCGCCCGAGCTCGCCCGGGATCCCCACCGCCGCTACAACCCGCTCCTGGACGAGTGGGTCCTCGTCTCCGCCGGGCGGGTAGCGCGGCCCTGGCAGGGGGCGCGGGAGCCCGAGGTGGTCCACGAGCGCCCCCGGTACGTCTCCGACTGCTACCTCTGCCCCGGCAACGTCCGGGCCAACGGGGATCGCAACCCGGCGTACGACGCCACCTTCGTCTTCGACAATGATTTCGCCGCGCTCCGGGCCGACACGTCCGAGGCGGTCTTGGAGCACGGCCTGCTCCGGGCCGAAGGGGAGCGGGGGACCTGCCGTGTGGTGTGCTTCTCGCCACGCCACGACCTCACGCTCGGGGCCATGTCCGACGCGGCCATCGGCCGGGTCGTCGATGTCTGGGCCGACCAGACCCGCGATCTGGGCGCGCGCCACCGCTGGGTCCAGGTGTTCGAGAACCGGGGCGCGGCCATGGGCGCCTCGAACCCGCATCCGCACGGTCAGATCTGGGCCGGCTCCGCGCTCCCGGTCGAGGCGCGGCGTGAGGCGGCGACGCAGGCGGCCCACCTCGACGCCACTGGCCAGCGCCTCCTCCTCGCCTATGCGGAGCAGGAGGCCGGGGGCCCTCGCGTCGTGGTCGAGACCGAGCGTTGGCTCGTGGTCGTCCCGTTCTGGGCGGCCTGGCCCTTCGAGACGCTCGTGTTGCCCCGGGAGCCGGCGGCCCGGCTGCCGGATCTCGCGCCGCCGGCTCGCGTGGACCTCGCCAGCGCCCTCGGGGTCCTGCTGCGGCGGTATGACGGGCTGTTCGGCGAGCCCTTCCCGTACTCCATGGGCTGGCACCAGGCGCCCACGACCCCGGGGCACGCCGAGGCCGACGGCTGGCAGCTCCACGCCCACTTCTATCCGCCGCTGCTGCGGGCCGGCGTCCGCAAGTTCATGGTCGGCTACGAGCTCCTCGCCGAGACCCAGCGCGACGTGACCGCGGAGGAGGCCGCGGAGCGACTCCGCGAGGTCCCCGTCGGTCCACCCCCGGATCCCTCGGCTGACTGAGCCCACGTCCGGGCCCTCCTCGACGTCCGCATCCGCTACCGTCGAACCGATGCCTGACCATCGATCCGAGCCACCCACCCGCCTCGTCGAGCGCCTGGCCGCGCTCGAGCCGATCGCGGCAGCCAACCCCGACCGTGTCCGCGTCGTCCACGCCCCGGGGCGGGTCAACCTCATCGGTGATCACACCGACTACAACGAGGGCTTCGTCCTCCCGGCGGCGATCGACCTCGGCATCACCGTCGCGCTGCTCCCGACCGATGACCGCCGGGTCGCCCTGACCCTGGCAGCGACCGGCGAGCAGGCCGAGCTCGACCTCGATGCCATCGGATCGCCGACGGGGGAGTGGATCGACTACGTCGCCGGAACGGCCTGGGCGCTCGCCGAGGCGGGGATCCCGATCGCTGGGTTCCGCGGCGTGCTTGCCTCGGATCTGCCGGCGGGTGCCGGCCTGTCGTCATCCGCCGCGATCGAGACCGCCGCCGCGTGGGCCCTCCATGGGGGCGACCGACCTCCGGTCGACACGATGGCCCTGGCGAAGCTGGCCCGCCGGGCCGAGAACGCCTACGTCGGGGTCAGCTGCGGCCTGATGGACCAGTTCGCGGTCGGCTTCGGGCGCCCGGGTCATGCGCTGCTGCTCGACTGCCGCAGCCTGGAGCATCGGCCCGTCCCGCTGCCGGGCGACCTCCGGCTCGTCATCTGCCACTCCGGGGCGCCTCGATCCCTCGCGGCTTCCGCCTACAACGCCCGCCTTGCCGAGTGCGACCGGGCCGTGACCGCCCTGGCTCGCCTCGACCCGGCGATCCGGGCGCTTCGGGACGTCACCCCGGAGCTGCTGGAAGCGGGACGAGGGCTTCTCGACGAGGTCGCCTTCAGGCGGGCACGCCACGTGGTCACAGAGGACGCCCGGGTGCGGGCTACGGTGGCGGCCCTCGAGTCGGGTGACCTGGCTGGGATCGGCGAGCTCATGGCAGCGAGTCACGCGTCGCTCCGGGATGACTACGAAGTCAGCTCCGACGCGCTCGACGCCCTGGTCGAGATCGCGGGCGGGATCCCCGGCGTGGTCGGGGCCCGGCTGACCGGCGCCGGCTTCGGCGGGTGCACGGTCAACCTGGTCCACGCCGCGGCCGTCGAGCCGCTCCGGGCGGCGATCCTCGAGGGGTATCCCGCCCGTACCGGTCTGGAGCCCCACGTGTACGAGGTCCGGGCTGCGGCCGGCGCCCGGCGCATCCGGTGACGCGTTCGCGGCAGCGCGGCGTGCCACAATCATGCCCGTGAGCGATCCCTGGACCAGCCCGGAGCTCGTCGCGTCCGGTCGGCTGCCCATGCACGCCATCGCTCGTCGCGCCGAGCTCTCGCTCGACGGCACGTGGCGGTTCCAGCTGCTCACCCATCCCCACGAGGCGCCGTCAGCCGACGCATGGCGTGACATCCAGGTCCCCGGCTGCTGGACCCGCCAGGGCACCTGGGACGAGCCCTGGTACACGAACGTGCAGATGCCCTTCCCGGGCCTGCCGCCGGAGCTCCCGGACGTGAACCCCACCGGCGTCTACGAGCGCTCGTTCGAGCTGCCCGTGGGATGGGCAGGCCGTCGCGTCGTCCTGCAGGTGGGAGCCGCCGAGAGCGTCCTGCTCGTAGCCGTCAACGGGCGCGAGATCGGGATGAGCAAGGACTCCCACCTGGCGGCCGAGTTCGACGTCTCCGACCTCGTCGAGCCAGGCCCGAACCTGATCCGCCTGACCGTCGTCAAGTGGTCCGACGCCACCTTCATCGAAGACCAGGACCAGTGGTGGCACGGGGGGATCACCCGGTCTGTCCACCTGTACGCGACGGGGTCGACGTACCTGGCCGACGTCGGCGCGGTTGCGGGCCTCGAGCCCGACCTGCGGACGGGCTCGCTACGGCTGAGCGTCGACGTCGGCTTCCGGGACGGGTCCGCCGAGCCGGGCTGGACCGTCGAGGCCTCGATCCCGGGGATCTTCGCCCCGGTGGCCTGCCCCGCTGCCACGTTCGCGCTGCCCGAGGACGCCGGATCCCCGCGCGAGCGCGAGCTGGTCCGGCGACACCGCCTCGAGGGGCCGACCGGTGTCGCCGGCGCTCCGGCCGAGTGGGTCGAGCTCGACCGGCGTCTCGAGCCGCCGACGCCGGGCTCCGCGGACCTGGACCTGCGGATCGAGGGCATCGAGCCCTGGACGGCCGAGACGCCGCGGCTCTACCCGCTGACGGTCGAGCTCCGCTCGCCGGACGGTGACGTCGTCGACCGTGCGCTGGTCAGGGTCGGCTTCCGCCGGGTCGAGGTCGTCGGCCGGGACCTCCTCGTCAACGGCGCGCGGGTCCTCATCCGGGGCGTGAACCGCCACGACTTCGACCAGCACACCGGGCGGGTCGTTTCCGAGGCGTCGATGCGCGCCGACCTGGAGGCGATGAAGCGCTTCGGCTTCAACGCCGTCCGGACGTCCCACTACCCGAACGACCCGGCGTTCCTCGACCTCACCGACGAGCTCGGGCTGTACGTCGTGGACGAGGCCGACATCGAGTCCCACGCCTTCCAGGCGACGCTCTGCCACGATCCCCGCTACCTCGCCCAGTTCGTCAGCCGGGTCTCGCGGATGGCGCTGCGCGACCGCAACCATCCCTCGATCATCGCCTGGTCCCTCGGCAACGAGTCGGGCTACGGACCCAACCACGATGCCGCGGCGGCCTGGCTCCGCCGCTTCGACCCGTCCCGCCCGCTCCACTACGAGGGCGCCATCCGGTACGACTGGACCGCCGGCCACGCCGCCAGCGACCTCGTCTGCCCCATGTACCCGGAGCTCGACTCGATCGTCGAGTTCGCTCGATCCGGTCGCCAGGACCGCCCGCTGATCATGTGCGAGTACTCCCACGCGATGGGCAACTCCAACGGGACGCTCGCCGATCACTGGGACGCCATCGAGGCCACCCCGGGGCTGCAGGGCGGCTTCATCTGGGAGTGGTGGGACCATGGCCTGGTCCAGGAGCTCCCCGACGGGACGACCCGCTGGGCGTACGGCGGGGACTTCGGCGACGAGCCCAACGACGGCAACTTCTGCACCGACGGCCTGGTCTGGCCCGACCGGACCCCGAAGCCGGCCCTCTGGGAGCACCGGGCGCTCGCCGCGCCGGTGGCCATCGCCGCCGCTCCCGGCGGCATCGTCGTGACCAACCGTCAGCACTTCGTGGGCCTCGGATGGCTGCGGGCCTCCTGGGTGGCGTCGGTCGGCGGCGACGATGTCGCCTCGGGCGAGGTCCCGCTTCCGGCCGTCGCCCCGGGTGGAGCCGCGACCGTGGGCCTGGACGGCCTCCCGGACCAGCTCGACGGCGACGCCTGGCTGACCGTCCGCTGGACGGCGGCTCACGACCTGGCCTGGGCCCCGGCGGGATCCGAGGTGTGCGTCCTGCAGGTGCCGCTCGGGTCGGGTGCCGACCCCGATGCGTCGGCTCGGAACGACTCGGCTCCCGGCCCGGCCCCGGTCGCTGACGACGGCACGATCGTCCACCCGCTCCTGGCTGCCGCTCCGGCCCTGGCGCTGTGGCGGGCGCCGACCGACAACGACCGCATCGGTGGGCCCGCCGACACCTGGGCCCGCCACGGCCTCGACCACCTGTCCCGCCGCCTGGTGGCCCTGGAGCGCTCGGCCGACGGGACGACGGCCACGATCGAGGACGAGATCACCACCGGCTCCGGCGCCCGCGTCCGCCACCGGCGGGTCGTCACCGGCCTCGTCGGCGGCGGGGCCCGCGTGGAGGAGGAGGTGACCATCCCGCCGGAGCTCGCCGATCTCCCGCGCGTCGGCGTCGTGCTCGAGACGATCCCGGGCCTTGAGCACGTCGAGTGGTTGGGGCGCGGCCCCCATGAGAGCTACCCGGACCGCAAACGCGGCGCGACCGTCGGCCGGTGGCGGTCCGCCGTGACCGAACAGCACGTGCCCTACGTCCGGCCCCAGGAGAACGGGGGCCATGCCGACGTCCGCTGGGTCGCCGTGGACGACGGGGCCGGTCGCGGCCTGCGGCTGACGCTGGGACGGCCCGGGCAGGTCTCGGTGGCCCATCACCGGGCCGCCGAGCTGGCGGCTGCGCGGCACGAGGAGGAGCTCGTCCCGTGCCAGGAGACGGTGATCCACCTCGACGTCGTCCACCGCGGGCTCGGCACCGCTTCGTGCGGGCCGGACACGCTGCCCGCCTACCTGGTCGGGCCCGGCACGTACCGCTGGACCTGGACGCTCGAGCCGACCGGGAGCCCCGGTCGGTGACGGTCGAGTGGCGGGCGGAGGACCGCCAGTTCCATCTCCGGAACCCGCACCTCAGCCTCGTCCTCTGCGTGTACGAGGACGGGTCGCTCGGCCAGCTGCACCTGGGCTCGGCGCTGCCCCTCGGCAGGTCCTACCGCCACCTGGGCCCGGACCCCTTCGACGGCTATGCGAACCGCGTCGGCGATCCCGTCCCGTTCGCCTACCCGACCTCGGGCATCGGCGACTACCGCGTCCCGGCCCTCGTGGCAGCCGGTCCGGATGGCGCCTCGGCGCTCTCGCTGCGCTACCGGGCGCACCGGGTGACGCCCGGCAAGCCCACCCTCGAGGGCCTGCCCTCCACCTACGTCGAAGCCGACTCGGAGGCGGAGACGCTCGAGGTGACCCTGGTCGACGGGCCGAGTGGTCTCGAGGCCGATCTCCGGTTCACGATCTTCGCCGACCAGGCGGTGATCGCCCGCAGCGCGACGCTCAGGGCGACGACGCAGCCGCTCGAGCTCCGGACGGCGATGAGCCTCTCGGTGGACCTGCCGGATGCCGACTGGGTGGCGCTCGGCCTGAGCGGCGCCTGGGCCCGGGAGGCGCACGTGGTCGAGCGGCCACTCGTCCCGGGCCGCCTGTCGATCTCGAGCCGTCGGGGCTCGTCGGGCCACGAGCACAACCCGTTCATCGCGCTCCGGCGGCCGACCGCCGACGAGGCCCACGGAGAGGTCCTCGGGTTCAGCCTCGTCTACTCGGGCAACTTCCTGGTCGAGGTCGAGGTCGATCCCTTCGAGACCGCCCGGGTGCGTGTCGGGATCGAACCCGAGACGTTCGCCTGGGCGCTGGAGCCGGGGGCTGCCTTCACCACGCCGGAGGCAGTCGTCGTCCACACGACGGACGGCCTGGGCGCGATGAGCGATGCCTTCCACCGGCTCTTCAGGGAGCGTCTCGCCCGGGGCCGCTGGCGGGACGCGCCGCGGCCCGTCCTCCTCAACAGCTGGGAGGGCGCCTACTTCGACTTCGATGCGGAGCGACTCGTCGCCATGGCGGCCTCGGCGCGTGCGCTCGGCGTCGAGCTGTTCGTCCTGGACGACGGCTGGTTCGGACGGCGTGACGCCGACACGACGTCGCTCGGGGACTGGACCGTGGACCGACGGAAGCTGCCGGATGGGCTCGAGGCGGTCGTCCGCCGGGTCGTCGACCTCGGCATGGCCTTCGGCATCTGGATCGAGCCGGAGATGGTGAGCCCCGACAGCGACCTCTACCGGGCCCACCCCGACTGGGCCGTGGGGATCCCGGGCCGGCCCTCGACCGAATCCCGGAACCAGCTGGTGCTCGACATGGGTCGCCCCGAGGTCGTCGATCACCTGACGGACGCCATCGGCGCGGTCCTGGCCAGCGCCCCGATCTCCTACGTCAAGTGGGACATGAACCGGACGATGACCGAGCCGTTCGGGCGGACGCTTCCCCCCGACCAGCAGGGCCGCTTCTTCCACCGCCACATCCTCGGGGTCTACGAGCTCTATCGGCGGCTCACCGAGCGGTTCCCCGCGATCCTCTTCGAGTCGTGCGCGGGCGGCGGGGGGCGCTTCGATCCCGGCCTTCTCGCGTTCGCCCCGCAGGGCTGGACCAGCGACGACACCGATGCCGTGGAGCGGCTCCGGATCCAGTGGGGGACCTCCATGGCCTATCCGCTGAGCTCGATGGGTGCCCACGTCGCGGCGGTCCCGAACCACCAGACGGGACGGCTGACGCCCCTGGCCACCCGCGGCGCGGTCGCCTTCTTCGGCGTCTACGGCCTCGAGCTCGACCCGCTGGCGTTGACCGACGTCGAGCGAGCCGAGGTGGCCGGCCAGGTCGACTTCTACATCCGCCACCGGGAGCTCTTCCAGCGAGGTCGCTTCGAGCGCCTCGAGGCGCCGTTCGGGCCGGGCGCCGACCGGGTGTCGTGGATGGTCGTGGCCCCGGATCGCTCGCAGGCGGTCCTCGGCATCTACCAGGTCCTGAACCGGCCCACCCCGGCGAACCGGCGCGTGCGCCTCCGTGGGCTCGATCCGTCGGCCACCTACCGGGTGACCGCCTGGCCGGACCCCGACGATGCCATCGTCGCCCGATGCGTGGGCCCCCGGAGCGGGGCCGACCTCATGGCCGCGGGCCTGCCGATCGACGTCGAGCGGCACGCGGCCGCGGGCCTGGGTGACTTCTGGAGCCGGATCCTGGTCCTGGAGCGGATCCCCGACTGAGCGCGCGGGCCGTCCGCCGCCGGACGTCGCTAGGGCTCGTCCTCGAGCGGCAGCTTGCGGATGACCGCCAGGATCGATCCGCGACCCTGGGCTGCGACCCCGGCGACCTTGTCGGCGTCGGACGCCGCGTCGGGCGGCGCCGCCGCGGCGCCCGCGGCGACCGACCGCCAGAGGCGGCTTCGCACGCCTGGCAGGTATGGGCTCGTCCGCTGGCGGGCGAGGATCCCGGCCAGTCCCTGGGCGGTCACGGCTTCGTGCAGGGCGCGACCCTCGCCGGGGATCGCCGGGACCGCGACGATCTCGGGCCCGGGGCGGAGGGTCTTGCGGAGTGCCTCGCGCCGGCGCTCCAGCGCCTGCCCGAGCAACGGCCGCCCGTCGAGGTAGAGAAGGTCGAAGGCGAGGTAGGTCAGCGGGGGTCCAGGGCGTCCACGGAGGCGGGCGTCGAGCCCGGCCGGGTCGGCTCGGCCCGTGTTGGTGGTGGCCACGATCTCTCCATCGAGGACCGCGGACCTCGCCTCGATGCGGAGGGCCAGCTCGTCCAGCTCGGGCACGAGACCGGCGAGATCGACCCCGCCGGCGTCGAGGAGTCGGAGCGAGGGAAGGCCGGTCGCGGTCCGCCAGCGCTCGTCGGCGCCGCGCTCCACGGCGGGCTCGAGGAACGCGAGCGCGCGGCGACCGCCCCAGCTGGGCTCGAAGAGGTGATCGGCGCTGTCGAACGGGGCCGTCGCCGGCCGCGGCAGCATCGGCCGGAGGCGCTCCGGCGGCTGCGGCAGGGCGTCGTCGAGCTCCAGCGACAGCTGGTCGGTCACGGCTCGGACCCGGGCCCGGAGGGGCGCATCGCTCCCGATGGTAGCCGGTAGACTGGCGGGCGGCCCGGGCCCGGATCCCGGGATCGACGCCCGGAGGACCGATGCCCCGATCCGCCCTGCCCGAGGACCTCTATCGCCTGCGGGTCCCGACCGAGCCACGGATCGCCCCGGACGGGCGCTCGGCAGCGATCACGATCGCCACGGTCGCGCCCGGCTATGACGGCTATCGACAGGCGATCTGGGCGGTCGATCTCGAGGGCGGCGCCTCCCGTCAGCTCACGCTCGGGACGAGGCACGATCACGGTGCCCGGCCATCGCCTGACGGGCGGACGCTCGCCTTCCTGTCCGATCGGCGCCTCTACGGCGAGGATCCGCTGCCCGGGTCGGAGCGGGAGCCGGACAAGCGAGAGGATGGCTCGCAGGTCCATCTCCTGCCGCTCGACGGCGGCGAGGCCCGCCGGCTGACCGACCTTCCCCGCGGGGTCGACGGGTGCTGGTGGGCGCCCGACGGCCGCCGACTCCTCGTCTCGTCGAGCTCGGCCGCTGCGGACCGGAAGACCGACGCCCGGCTGCGCCGCGTCGCCGAGCAGAAGCCCGGGCAGCCGCCCCGGTCGGATATCCGCTACCTGGATCGCCTGGGGTACCTGTTCAACGGGCGCGGGTTCGTGGACGACCGCGTGTCCCACCTCTGGGTCGTCGATGCGACCTCCGGGGAGGCGCGTCAGCTGACCCGGGGACGTACCGGCGAGGAGTCCCCGGCCTGGTCCCCGGACGGCACCCGGATCGCC
>DATHYZ010000200.1:0-2492 GCA_035458865.1 Candidatus Limnocylindrales bacterium | reverse complement strand
GGGCCGCCGACCACCAGGAGGCCGACTGGCTCCGCGAGGGCCGCCGCCAGGCCTACCACGCGCTCGAGCGCCTGGGGGTGACCCGGATGGAGGACGTCGTCGTCCCGCGCGCCCGCGTGGCCGAGCTCCTGCGGCGGGTCCGCGAGCTGGCGGCGCGGTACGACGTGCGCTGCGCGACGTTCGGGCACGCCGGGGACGGGAACCTCCACCCCAACTTCGTCTTCGAGCGCGACGACCCCCGCGCCGACGAGCTCACCCACAAGCTCAGCGCCGAGCTCTACGCGATCGCCATGGAGCTGGGCGGCTCCATGACCGGCGAGCACGGCGTCGGCGTCTCGCGGGCCCCGTACCTGGTGGCGCAGCGCGGCGTGGACGCGGTCCGCGTCATGCGGGCCATCAAGACGGCCCTGGACCCGCTCGGGATCCTCAATCCCGGCAAGGTCCTGCCGCCGGTCGCATGACCACGCCCGTCGTCCTTGCCATCGATCTCGGGACCAGCGAGCTGAAGGCCGGCCTGGTCGGCGTCGACGGATCGGTCGAGGCGATGGCCCGCGTGCCGTACCCGACCGAGCACGCCGAGGGTCGGGCCGAGCAGGACCCGGAGGCCTGGTGGGCCGCCCTGGTCGACGCCACCGCGCGGCTCCATGCCCTGGCAGACCCGGGCCTGGAGGTCGTGGCGGTCTGCCCGGTCGCCCACGGCCCGACCTGCGTGGCCGTGGACGGCAGCGGCGCGGCCACCCGGCCGGCGATCGCCTGGCTGGACCGGCGCTCGAGCGCCGAGTCCGCCGAGCTGGCGGAGGCGACCGGTCTGCCCATCTGGCTGCTGGGGATCCTCCCGGCGGCGCTCTGGATCGAGCGCAACGAGCCCGAGGCGGCGGCCCGGACGGTCGCCTACCTTGCGGCCTGGGAGTGGCTCGGGCTCCGCCTCTCGGGGACCGCCGCGATGACGGTCGGGACCGACCAGGCCGTGCCCGGTCGCCGCGTCCTGGACGCCCTCGGCCTGCCGTCCGAGCGGGTGCCGACCGCGGTCGCCCCGGGGGCGGTCCTGGGAGGCCTCACCGCCCGCGCCGCCGGGGACCTGGGCCTGCCGTCCGGGACCCCGGTCGTCGCCGGCCTCAACGACGCCTACGCGAGCATCCTCGGCGCCGGCCTCCTGGAGCCCGGGGACGCGATCGACACCGGTGGCTCGTCCGGGGGCTTCGCGGTCCTGGCTGCCGAGCGGCCGGACATCCCCGGGGCGTGGGTCGCCGCGGCGCCGCTGCCGGGCCGCTGGCTCGCCGGTGGGGCGATGGCGACGACCGGGGCGGCCTTCGACTGGCTCGTCGACGAGGTCCTCGACGGCCTGGACCCTGACCTCCTGCTCGACGAGGCGGCGGCCGTGCCGGCGGGCGCCGACGGGCTGGTCTTCCTGCCCTACCTGGCCGGCGAGCGCTCGCCGATCTGGGATCCCCTGGCCCGCGGCGCGTTCGTTGGGCTCACGCTCGGCCATGGGCGAGGCCACCTGGCCCGGGCCGTCCTCGAGGGCGCCGCCCACGCCCTGCGCCACGTGGCCGACCCGATCCGCGCGGCCGGGTTCCCGGTCAACGGCCTCAGGGTCTCGGGCGGCAACACCCGGAGCCATCTCTGGAACCACATCAAGGCCGACATCCTGGGCGTCCCGGTGGCCGTCCCCGAGGTGCCGGACACGGCGATGCTCGGAGCCGCCGTCCTGGGTGCGACGGGGGTCGGCGCGCATGTCGACCTGCCCGCCGCGATCGGGGCGATGGTCCGGATGGCCGAGCGCATCGAACCGGATCCGGCCACCCGGGCGGTCCACGAGGCGCGCCATGCGACGTATCGCTCGCTCTATCCGGCGCTCCGAGACGCCATGCACGAGCTCGGGGACGCTCCAGCGGGATCGAGTGCGCCCGGCAGCGACGCATCCGGGCGATAGGAGGGATCAGATGGACCTGGCCGTGACCGAGCTCGAGGCCGTCATGGAGCGCTGGGCCCAGGCCGTGGAGGCCGACGACGCGGCCGCCGTCGCTGGCCTGTTCACCGACGACGGGGTCCTCCTGTCGAGCGACGCCCCCACGGCCAGGGGTCGGGCGGCCATCGAGGCGGTCGTCCGGGGCTGGATCGAGGCCGGCGAGGAGAACGACCGGACGGAGACCCAGGCCGCCTTCGTCGGCGACGACCGGGCGGTGCTCGCGCGGACCTACGAGGTCGACTTCGTGACCGACGACGGGACGACGAGCGAGCGCGGGCGCTACCTGGTGACCTTCCGGCGCGAGGACGGCGCCTGGCGGGTCGAGGCGATGGCGATCTTCTCCGACCCGGCCTGACCCGTCGCATCGGGCGGATCGGCCCCGGGTCGCGAGACCCGGACGGCCCGGGGCGGTCGGAGCGGGGGAGTAGACTCGCGGCGTGGACGCTCCGACCGGTCTCGACGCGGTGCCGCCCGGCGCCGACCGGGACCTGCCGAACGAGCCCCCCTTCGCGCTGCGGGGCCG
>DATHYZ010000199.1:0-3401 GCA_035458865.1 Candidatus Limnocylindrales bacterium | reverse complement strand
AGAGCGCACCGGCCGGGCGGCCACTCGGCCCTGCACGGCTGGCGAACTCGTACCAGAGACCTCGACCGGACATCGACGTATCCTCCGGCGATGATCGCCGTCGGCGAGACCCTTGCCGGACGCTATCGGATCGACGCCCGGCTGGGCGCCGGTGGGATGGCCACCGTGTTCCGGGCGACCGACCTGCTGCTCGCGCGCGAGGTCGCCGTCAAGGTCGTCGCCCCGAGCGTCGCCGCCGACGCGACCCTCCTGGAGCGGTTCGAGCGCGAGGCCCGCACGATGGCCTCGATCAACCACCCGAACATCATCGCCATCCACGACGTCGGCTGGGTGGATCCCGAGGCCCGGCTGACGCCGTTCCTGGTGATGGAGCTGGCCGCCGGCGGAACGCTCGCCGAGCGGATCGCGGCCGATGGCCCGCTCGAGCCCCCCGTCGTCGTGACCGTGGTGGACGGGCTGGCGGCCGCGCTCGATGCGCTTCATCGCGCCGGGGTGGTCCACCGCGACGTGAAGCCGCAGAACATCCTGCTGGGCGCGTCGGGGCCCAAGCTCGCCGACCTCGGCGTGATCCGGACCGGCGATGCGGCCGACCCGGCGACCGTCCTGACCATCAGCGGCGCCACCCTGGGGACGCTTCCGTACCTCGCCCCCGAGGTCGTCCACGGCCGCCAGGCGGGTCCCCGGGCCGACGCGTACGGGCTGGCACTCGTCGCGTACGAGGCGCTCACCGGCCGGCTGCCACGGCCGGCGGCCACGCTGGGCGAGCTCGTGGCGGCCGCCGATCAGCCACCGGTGCCGATCTCCCAGGCCCGGCCCGACCTGGGCCCGGCCTACGACGCGGCGTTCGCGACCGGCCTCGCGGTCGACCCGGCCCGACGCCTCGAGCCGCTCGCCTTCGCCGCGGTGCTGCGGGAGGCGACCTCGTCGTGGGACCCGCCGCTGGCCCCGCACACGGCCGTCACCACGGCGGGAGCGGTCGCCCCGGCCGCGGTCGTGGGAGTCGCCCGGCGCAACCCCGCGGCGCTGTCGCCGTCCGACCACGCCACGACCGTCGTGGCGCAGCTGCCGGCCGCGGGGCGGGACGGGGCACCGGCCCAGCGCCAGCCGGCGGCACGTGGTGGGCGCGCCACCGCGACGGCCGGACGCCGGGGTGTCGGTGCCCGGCAGCTCCTCGCAGCCGTCGTCGCGCTCGTCGCCGTCACGGCCCTGGCTGTCTTCGCATCGGGCGGCGGACCTTGGGCCCCGTCCGAGCTGGGCGCCGCCCGGCCGACGGCGACGTCCGCCACCTCTACCCCCACGCCCACCCCGACGACGTCCGCCTCGCCCGCCAGCCCATCGCCTGCCAGCCCCACACCGGCCAGCCCGTCCCCGGCGACCCCGCGACCCTCGGCCACCGCGGCCCCGTGGACGGCGGCGGCCCTCACGGCCATCGCCGCCGTGCGCAAGGCCGACGACCCGCTGAAGGGCAGGTCGGCCAAGGACTTCGCCGCCCTGATCGACACCGTCGAGCGGGCGGTCCGCGCCGGCGATCGGGCGGCCGCTGTCGAAGCGGCAGACGATCTCGCGAGGCGCGTCGAGTCGCTGGTCAAGGACCGGAAGATCGGGGGTTCGTCGGCGGAGAAGCTCCGGGCCGCGGTGGCGGCGCTCATCGAGGTGCTGGAGTGACCCTCGCACCCAGCGCGAGGCCCGGGGGTGGTCGGCCGACCCCGACCGGCCCTCGGTCCCACCTCACCGCCTTCGGCACTTGCGGTGGCGTGGTGCGGAGCGGCACCGTACGTCCATGCCGCTCGAGGACCCGCGCCACCCCGTCCGCGACGAGCGCTTCGGTCACTGGCTGGTCTGGCTCGTGCTCGACCTGGCGGCGTTCGTGCTCGTGCTCGGTGCCGCCCTGGGCCTGCTGGCGGTCGCCATCACCCTGGTGCTCGAGCCCATCCTCCCGCCCGTTCCCAGGCGCTCGCGCCGGGCCCTGGCCGAGGTGGCGGTCCGGCACGTCTAGGTCGGCGCCGGGCTCGGCAGGCGACGCGACAGCGCCGCGCCGCTGCGCCCGGGATCAGGCCTCGGAGACGAACCAGATCGTCGGCTCGCCGGCCACGCCGGCTTGACGCATCACCTCGCGCAGCCGATCGGAGCCGACGAACGCCTCGGCCGCCTCGCGGGTCGCGAAGTCGTGCCAGACCGTGACGTCGTTGCCGTCGTCGAGGGCGCGATAGACCGCGTGGCCGGTGACGCCCATCGCCTGCCGCTCGGCGTCGAACGCGTCGTAGGCCTGCCGCCATGCGGCGTAGTCGGTGACCGGGTGACGGACGTACAGTCGGACCATGGGGACGACCTCCTTCAGGGCTTGGTCGGGACTAGACCAACCGTAGACGCGGAGTCAAACCGCGCGGTCGAGCGCGGCCGGTCGAGTCGTGGCGCGCTGCCCCCCTACGCGGTCGCGGCTCCCCGGCGCGTCCGGGCCGTGAGCATCTCGCCCAGGCCGATGGCCACCAGCCCGACCAGCAGGTGAGCGACCTCGACCGCGATGTGGGCGTCGCCCGGGAGGAGCTGGTCCTGGGTCAACCCGAAGGCCACCGTCAGCAGGCCCCAGCCGATGGCGACCGCCACGAGCGTGTTCGGGGCACCCGCCCGCGCGGCCAGCAGGGCCACCGCCCAGAGGCCCACGACCAGGACGATGCCGGCCAGCATGTGGATCGGCACGGCGCCCGAGTAGGCGCCGGTCCAGACGACCAGGCCCAGGACGAGGACCACGAGGCCGGCGACCCGGACGGTCCAGCCGGCGACGGTGAGCAGGTTCACGGGCGGGCTCCTTTCGGGCCTCGATCGTAGTCGAGGCGAGGGCCTGGCAGGGGCGACCGTCCCGGCCGGTGACGTCGGGGCCGGAGGAGTCCGCCGCCCGCGCCGCGCCGCCTGTCCGCCGCCCGCCCCGCGCCCGTCCGCGCCCGACCGCCTGCGCCCGGCCCCGCCCGCGCTACCCTGCCCCCATGCGCGAGCTGCGGATCGGCGAGCGGACCCTCGCTCTCGTCCAGGGCGACATCACCCGGGTCCCGGCCGACGCGATCGTCAACGCGGCCAACGAGGGCCTGCGGGGCGGTGGCGGCGTGGACGGGGCCATCCACCGGGCCGGCGGCCCCGGGATCATGGCCGACCTCGATGCCCGCTACGGGCCGGTCGGGTCGCGCTTCTGCCCAGCCGGATCGGCGGTCGTCACGACGGCCGGCGAGCTCCCCGCGCGCTGGGTCGTCCACGCCGTCGGACCGGTCTGGTACGGCGGCGGGGCGGGGGAGCCCGATGCCCTCGGCTCGGCGTACCGGACCTCCATGGAGCTCGCGGCAGCGGAGGGCGCCCGGACCGTGACGCTCCCGGCCATCAGCACCGGCGTCTACGGCTACCCGGTGGATCGG
>DATHYZ010000198.1:0-3762 GCA_035458865.1 Candidatus Limnocylindrales bacterium | reverse complement strand
GGGCGTCCGCCGGAGGACACCCCGGCGGTCGAGGTCCTCGAGGATGGCGAGAGCGTACTTGCGGCTGCTGCCGGTCGCGTCGCGGAAGGCCGCCGGGGCCAGCGGTCCGGCTGCCGCCAGCTCCAGGGCTCGACCGGCGAGCTGCCGGTAGGTGACCGTCGCATAGGCCAGCTCGGGCTCGAGCCGGACGATGCGGCCCGATGTCTCCAGGGCCCGGACGCCCTCGGCCGGGCACGCGGCGGCAGCGACGGCCTCGCTGAAGGACGGCGGCGCCGCGACCGCGAGGAGCGCCTCGAGTCGCTCCATGGCCGCGGCCAGGCCGGCGGGGACGCCGGGCGATGCGCCGGGGGGCCGGATCCGATCGCCGTCGCGCTCCAGCCTCCCGACGGCGACCAGGTGGTCGATGAGGGCGCTCGCCGCGCTCGACGCGGCCGGCGGCGCGGTGGCCGCCCGCCGCCGGAGCCCGAGGGCCAGGGCCGTTCGCAGGGCCCCGACCGCGACACCCAGCGAGTCGGGCTCGGCGCGGAGGTGGGCGACGACGGTCTCCCGGGCGGCTGCGGCCAGCTCGTCCGCGATGGCGGCGTCCACGACGAGCGACCCGAGGACCCGGGGCGCCGAGCCGCCGTCCGCGTCCGGCTCCGGGACGTCGGCCGAGCCGCCGAGTGCCGCCCAGCGCTCCGCCGGGAGGGCTCCGTGGAGCGCCACGAGCGCCAGGGCCAGCGAGCGGTCATCGGCGGCCCCGCCGAGGGCGCCAAGGCGCGCCGCGGTCGCCCGGCGCCGGGACGGTCCAGTCGGCGGCCGAGGATCCAGCACCCGCCCGCCGCCGACGGTCGAGGCTGGCGAGGGCCGTCGCAGCGCGAAGCGATCCCCCGGGCGTGCCGCGATCGGTCGGTCGAGCCGGACCTCCACGACGGTCGCTCCGCCGGGAAGGTCCACCGTGGCCGGGCCCGGCCGGCGGATCGTCGCCCCGGCCTGGGCGGTCCCGAGGTGGAGGCGCAGGTCCTCGCCGATCGGCGGCCAGTGGCCCGGACGCCGTCCGTCCACCTGGCGCCGGCCTCCTCCGGCGCCGGCCCCGCCTGTCGCCGCGCCGGCCGCCCAGCCCACCGGGCGGTGAAGGACCACGAGCAGACGGTCGGTCGGGACGACGGCGGGGTCGTCGCTGAAGACCTGGCCCCGGGACAGGGCCGCGGCCTCCGTCCCGGCCACGTTGAGCGCGGTCCGGCCGACCGGGGCCTGGTCCACCAGCCCGCCGTGGACCTGGACCTCGCGGACGCGGATCGTGGTGCCGCCGGGCTCGACCCGCAGGACCCGGCCCGGCGCGAGCGAGCCGCCGCGCAGCGTGCCGGTGACGACGGTCCCACGACCGCGGACGGCGAAGACACGGTCGATGGCGAGACGCGGTCGGCCGTCGCCGCGGGCATCGGGCCCGGCCTCCGTCGCGCGCGCCTCGACGATGTCCCGGATCCCCAGCAGGGCCGCCCGGAGCTCATCGAGGCCCTCGCCCGTCTCGGCCGAGGTGACCACGACCGGCGCCCCCGCCAGCGACGTCCGCTCGACCAGGTCCCGGATGGCGGCGACGACCTCGGTCCGGCGCGGATCGTCGGGCGCCGTGACGTCGGCCTTCGTGACGGCCACGACGCCGGGGGTCACCCGGAGCGCATCGAGCAGCTCCAGGTGCTCGAGGGTCTGGGCCCGCGGGCCATCGTCGATCGCGACGACCAGGAGGGCCGCGTCGATCTCGCCGGCCCCCACGAGCATGTTGCCGACGAGCCGGTCGTGCCCGGGGACGTCGACGAAGTCGAGCGATCCACCCCCGGGCAGGTCGAGGTGCGCGTAGCCGACGTCGATCGTCATGCCTCGGCGCCGCTCCTCCGGCAGGCGGTCGGCGTCGATGCCGGTGAGCGCACGAAGCAGGGCGGTCTTGCCATGGTCGATGTGCCCGGCCGTGCCGACGACGACCGTCATGCGTCTGCGGATCGGGTCCGACGCAGCGCGGACTGGAGGGCGGCCGCGAGCGCCTCGTCCTCGTCGGGGCTGACGGTGCGGAGGTCCAGGAGCACCGCGTCGTCGGCGACCCGCCCGACGACCGCGGGGTCACCCACCCGGAGGGCGCCGGCCAGCCGGTCCGCCGAGGGCCCGGCGACGCGCAGCCCGGCCGACGGCAGGACCTCCCCGGCGAGCGATCCCCCGCCGACCGTCGCCTCCAGCGCCGTCACCGTGACGGCGGCGTCGGCGGCGGATGCGACCAGTCGGCCGGCCCGAGCCTCGAGATCGCGCACCGGCGTCGAGAGCATCCGCAGGACGGGGATCTCCGCGTGGGCCAGCCCGGCGCGGTAGAGCCCGAGGGTCGCGGCCAGCGCTGCGAGCGTCACCTTGTCCGGGCGGGAGGCCCTCGCGAGTGGATCCCGGCGGATCCGGGCCACGAGGTCCGCCCGCCCGACGATCAGGCCGGACTGGGGGCCCCCGAGCAGCTTGTCGCCGCTGAACGTCACGAGGTCGGCACCGGCAGCCAGGCGCTCGGCGGGCATCGGCTCGTGGGTCAGTCCGACCGCCGCCGTGTCGACCAGGGCGCCGCTCCCGAGGTCGTCGACCACGATCGCGCCGTGGCGGTGGGCCACCTCCGCCAGCTCCGTCGGATCGGGGCCCGCGGTGAAGCCCACGATCCTGAAGTTCGACGGATGGACCCGCAGGACGAGCCTCGCCCGGCCGTCCTCGAGCACCTCCTCGAAGTCGGCGACGCGGGTCCGGTTCGTGGTGCCGACCTCGACCAGCCGGGCGCCAGCCCGTCGGATGATCTCGGGGATCCGCACGCCACCGCCGATCTCGACCAGCTCGCCACGCGCCACCGCGACGCCGCGCCGACCGGCCAGGGCCACGGCCAGGGCGATCGCCGCCGCGTTGTTCGTGGTGACCAGCGCATCCTCGGCCCCGGTGAGCGCGACGAGGTGGTCCTCCGCGTCACCGGAGCGACGACCCCGCCGACCGGTCTCCCGATCCAGCTCGAGCAGCGAATAGCCGGCGGCCGCCGCGGTCGCGGCCTCGATCGCCTGGCGGGCCCACGGCGCTCGACCCAGGTTGGTGTGGAGGATGACGCCGGTGGCGTTGATCACCGGCGTGGCGCGTCCTGCCGGCGACCCCCAATCCACGAGGAGCGCCATGACGAGCGCGGCCAGCTCGTCGAGCGGTCGGGCGCCCGCGCCGGCGGCCATCCGTGCCCGTTCCGTCGCGATGACCTCGCGTGCCGCCCGCACGACGGCCTCGCGGTCCCGGCCGTCCGCCCCGTTCCGGGCGGCGATCGCAGCGACGAGACGGTCGACGCTGGGCGGGCGCGGGGCGGACGAACGAGCCATGGGACTCCGGGCGATCGAGGCGGTGCGTCATCGACGCGGCCCCTCATTCTGGCACGCGACGTCAGGGTGACGGCCGGCCCGGGAGGCGCCCGGGACCCGTGCCGCGGGACTCGTGCCGGATGCCGGCCGGGTCCGGCCGCGCTACGCCGGGATGACCGGGCGGCCGCGGCCCGCGAACCAGTCCTGGCCGAGCTCGGCGAAGCGGCGGTCCGCGGTCTCGAGGAGCGAGCGGTCCCCGCTGGCGATCCCCAGCGCGCGGAGCGCGAACGGCTCGATGCAGGTCCCGGGCACGGCCAGCGCGGGCGCCTCGCGGGCGATGTCGTCGAACCGGCCGAGGGTCACCGCGGCGTCGAGCCAGGTCGTCGCCCCGGCCATGTCGAACATGAACCGCAGGGTCGGCGGGCCGTAGGCG
>DATHYZ010000197.1:0-2470 GCA_035458865.1 Candidatus Limnocylindrales bacterium | reverse complement strand
CCGGACGATCCGGATCGGGCAGCGGGAAGCGGCCCTCGTGGAGCAGCGCGGCGATCCGTCGGTCGACCGCGGCCACCTCGTCGTCGGTCAGGAGCTCGGCCAGCTGCTCGCCCAGCGGACCGCCCAGCGACCGGCGGAGCTCCCGGAGCTGTCCCGTCTCCTGGTCGGTCAGTGGCTCGCCCTGCCAGTGCCAGAGCACCGTCCGGAGCTTGGGCTCCTCGTGGAAGCAGATGCCGTGATCCACCCCGTAGATCGGCCCGTCGCTCGTCGGCAGCAGGTGACCGACCTTGCGATCGGCGTTGTTGGCGACGGCATCGAACAGGGCCATGGGGCGAAGGGCCGGATCGCCCTCGACGACGAGGGCCACGCGGTCGATCGCCTCGTCCGGCTCGATCCAGAGCTGGAGCATCCCGGGCCCGAAGGGCCCGTCTCGAAGGATGGTCGGCGGGACGATGTCCCAGGCCCCGCCCTCGGAGAGGAGGTACGCGGCGACCTCGCGGAGGGCGAGAGTTCCCTCCGCGAAGTCCCAGAGCGGTCGCTCTCCGCGGACCGGCTTGTACACGCAGGCCGCGGTGAGGGGTCGATCGTCGCCTCCGGGGTCCTGGTCCGGGGCTGCTGCCACCGACCCGGTGACGGTCCCGATGAGCGCGTTGTTCGAGGAGGCCACGAGGCGCCCGACCAGCTCGAGCTCGCCGGTCGCCAGCAGACGCTCGGCTGCCGCCGCATCGAGGGTGATCGTCGGCGGTGGCCCGCTCGATCCCGCTTCGGGTCCGGCCGCGTCGCCCGCCGGGGCATCGCCGGAGCGCTCGTCGGGGGCCGGCGGATCGGCCATGGTCGGCGTCAGTTCAGGTAGGTGCCGTTGCGCCGCGGGCAGAGATGACCCTGCGGCTCGAGCGGCTGTCCGCACATCGGGCACGGTGGGCGACCAGCGGCGATGATCCGCTCGGCGCCCTCGACGAAGTCCCGTGCCTGCCCCGGGGTCAGACGGACCCGGATCACGTCCGGTCCATCCGGGTCGTCGTCGTCCGCCTCGACCTCCGCTTCGTCGTCGGTGCCCTCCCGGGCCTCGATGACGATGGCGGGGCGGTCCGCGTCCCACCCGAGCGACAGGGTCCCCGCCCGGAAGAGCTCGTTGAGCGGTTCGTCCAGCGGTCCCTCGTCGGGGCCGGAACGGTCGACGCTCGAGTCGGTGAGGCCCCGCCGGTCGAGCTCGTCGAGGAGGGTGTCCAGGCGCTCGGCCAGCACGGCCACCTGGACCTTCTCCAGCGAGACGGAGACGATGCTGCCGTTCCCGCTCGCCTGGAGGTAGAAGGTCCGTTGCCCGGGCGGGCCCACGGTGCCGACGGCGAAGCGGTCGGGCGGGTCGAACACGAAGAGTCGTCGGGGCATGCCTCGACTCTACACCGGACGTCCGGGAACGGCCGGGGTCGCGTGGCGGGACCTGACCCGGGAACGCGGCTCGATCAGGGGCAGCGACCGTTCGCCCTTGTGGCGGGGCGACGAGGATGCTACCCATGCGGCATGCGCGCCCTCGTCCTCGCGGCGCCGGGGCCGGCAGCCGGTCGACTCCTTCGCCTGGAGGAGGTCCCCGACCCGTCGCCCGGTCCGGGCGAGCTCCTCGTGGACGTGGCCGCCTGCGCGGTCTGCCGGACGGACCTCCAGATCGCCGAGGGCGACCTCGCGGCGCACCGGTCGCCGGTCATCCTCGGCCACCAGGCGGTCGGCCGCGTGATCGGCCTGGGAAGCGGGGTGGATGCCTGGCGGCTCGGCGAGCGGGTCGGGGCCACCTGGCTCGCCGGGACCTGTGGGGGCTGTCGGTTCTGCATGACCGGGCGCCAGAACCTGTGTCGGGATGCCGAGTTCACGGGTTGGGACCGTGACGGCGGCTTCGCCGAGCGGATGACCGTCCGAGCCGACGTGGCCGTCCGCATCCCCGAGGGCTTCGACGACCTCGCGGCCGCCCCGCTGCTGTGCGGCGGGGTCATCGGCTATCGATCGCTGGTGGTCGCCGGCGTGCGACCAGGCGATCGGCTCGGGCTGTTCGGGTTCGGCTCGTCGGCCCGCCTGGTCATCCAGGTCGCCCGACACCGTGGCTGTGAGGTCTTCGTCTGGACCCGCTCGGCGGCCGAGCGTGCCCGTGCCGTCGAGCTCGGCGCGGCCTGGGTGGGCGGCTACGACGAACAGGCCCCCGATCCCGTCGATGCGGCCATCACCTTCGCGCCGTCCGGCGACGTCGTCCTGGCGGCCCTGGGCGCCGTCGACCGCGGTGGCACCGTCGCCATCAACGCCATCCACCTCGACCGGATCCCGGCCTTCTCGTACGACCGGCTGTGGTGGGAGCGGTCGATCCGCTCGGTCGCCAACGTCACGAGCCAGGACGCCCGGGAGTTCCTTGCCCTCGCGCCCGAGATCCCCATCCGGACCGACGTGGAGGTCCACCCGCTCGAGGATGGGCCCCTGGCCCTGGAGC
>DATHYZ010000196.1:0-3499 GCA_035458865.1 Candidatus Limnocylindrales bacterium | reverse complement strand
GGGTGCCGCTGGGGCGTTGCGCGTTGCCATAGCACGTAGGTTAGTGACTACTAACTAGTCTGTCAAGCCCCTTCCGCCGAAGTGCGGGCCCCGCCCCTCGACCCTGGCCGAGCGCCGCCGCTGTCCCTAGAGCGTCACCTCGTCGATCCAGCACCAGGCCCAGGTCTCACCGGGCTCGTGGGAGCGGATGATCGGGTGGCCCGTCGCGACGAAGTGAGCGCGGGCGTGCCGGTTCGGCGAATTGTCGCAGCAGCCGACATTGCCGCAGACGAGGCAGAGGCGCAGGTGGACCCACTCGCCGCCGATGGCCAGGCACTCGCCGCAGCCGTCGGACGTGGGCTCCACGCTCCGGGCCTGGTCGAGATGGGAGCAGCCCGGGTCGGATCCGCCGAAGGCCTGTCCGAGTCGCTGCAGCCCCGATCCGATCCGTCCGGTCATCGCGTCCCTCCTCCGTGCCCGGCTCCGTGCGGGTGCCCCATCCTAGCCGGGTCGCCGCTGGCCGCGGGGAGGCCTGGCGATGGGCCCGCGGCCCTCGCGGCTACACTCGAGAAGTCTCGCTCGCGACCGGAGACCTCACGATCGACACCCGGGCCGACGACCTCGCACCAGACTCCGCGCCCCATGCCCCCCGGGCCATCTGGGCGCTGGTCCCCGCCTACCAGGAGGGAGAGCGGGTCGCCGCGGTCGTGGCCGGGGCGCTGCTCCACGTGCCCGTCCTCGTCGTCGACGACGGTTCCTCCGACGACACTGCCGACCGGGCGGAAGCCGCCGGCGCGATCGTCCTGCGCCAGCGCCCGAACCAGGGCAAGGGAGCGGCCGTCCGAGCCGGCTTCCGCTGGGCGCTCGAGGAGGGGCTCGAGGCGGTCGTCATCCTCGACGCCGACGGGCAGCACGATCCGGCGGAGCTGCCCACCTTCCTGCGGGCCTTCGCCGAGCGCCGGGCCGACCTCGTCATCGGCCGGCGGGACTTCTCCCGGATGCCACTCGTCCGCCGGATCTCCAACACGGTCGGGCGCTGGGCCTTCTCGTGGGCCGTGGGCCGGTCGGTCCCGGACAACCAGTCGGGCTACCGCCTCCTGTCGCGCCGGCTTATGGAGCGGCTCGTGGATGCGGAGGAGTCGGGCTTCGAGTTCGACGTCGAGATGATCACCGTCTGCATTCGCTCCGGCTTCCGCCTGGACTGGGTGCCGATCCGGACCATCTACGCCGGCGAGGGCAGCCACATCCGGCCGGTCGAGCACCTGCGCGGGTTCGTCCGGGTGGTCCGGCGGGCTCGGCGCGAGGTGCGCGAGCCGCGCTGACGCCGACGGGCCGTCCGCGGCCGGCGGCGCCCGCAGCCTGGGGCGATCAGGCGCCGGCGACCGGCGGCGCGACCCCCGCCGCGACCGGCGGCGTGCCGATCGACGCGCCCTCCCCGGCGAGCCACGCGCGGAGGCTGGCGCGCCAGACCGCCCGCTCGTGGTACGAGCCGTTCGCCCGGATCCCGTCGAGGCCGCCAGCATGGACGATCGCCTCGAGGATGGGGGCGAGCTGCGAGCCGTAGACGTGCATGCACGGCTCGGGCCGGACACCGGGCCACGAGTAGCAGGACACGACCGTTCGCCGGTGGTCGGTCGGGATGCCCGGCGGGAGGGTCTCCCAGGCCGGATCGTCGGGGCCGAACTCCCACTGGTCCAGGTCGCCCTGGGGGATTCCCTCGATGCCCCGGACCACCTTCGGATCCGCGTCCAGGAGGTACGGGTCCACGACCAGGTCGCACACCACGGCGTGCTGCGGCATGAGGCCCAGCCAGTCGTTGGGCACGAGCGGCACCGAGGGGTCGTGGCGCTGGGTCGCGTCCACGAGGATGTCCGTGGCGGTCAGGCGGGCCCGGAGGTACTCCGGGTCGCGGGTCAGGTTGCGACCGGTCGTGATGACCTCCACGCCGGCCAGGCCGAGGCGCATGAACATCTCGTTGCGGGCGTCGTCGCCGTACTTGGTGGCGAACTCGACGGCGTGCTTGCCGATCGTCCCGGCGCCCATGATCGTGACCCGGACCGGGGGGCGACCGGGCACGGTCAGGGCCGGCCAGCGGCGCTCGAGGGCCTGGAAGGCGGAGCCCACGCCGTTCCAGGCGACGCTCCGGAGGTTCTCGATGAGCCGCTTGCCCTCGTCGTTGACGATCGTGTCGAGGCTGACCGCGTCGATCCCGAGCTCGGCGAGCATGGCGACCCGGGCGGGACGGGTCGGGAAGTGGAGCATCGAGACGAGCACGGCACCCCGGCGGAACCGGTCGTAGCGGCCCTCCGGCGCGCGGAGGACCACGACGACGTCCTGGCGGTAGGCCTGGTCCTCGTCGGTGACGTGGACGTGCGGTGAGACGGAGGTGTAGTCGAGGTCGGCGTAGCCCATGCCGGAGCCGATCCCCGTCTCCACGTAGACCTCCGCCCCGATCCCGGCGAGGAGGCCGATGAGCGGCGGGAGGAAGTCCCGATGCTCGCCCGGCTCCTTGTGCATCCGGGGGAAGCCGATCGTGATCCGGCCGGACTCCAGGGCCATCCGCTACCTCTCGCGTGCGTCCCCCCACCCTACCCGCGCCGGTCAACGACGACGCGGGCCGCCCGGCCCCCGGCGATGCGCCATCGGGCACCTCCACTCGTCAGCCCGTTCGGCAGGTGTCCGGCGTCTCGGCAGGGCCTACACTCGGCCGGATCCGACCTGGAGGTGGAGATGGCGACCGTCCGGGACATCCTCGCGGACAACCCGAGCGGGATCTCGCGGCCGGGTCTGCTCGCCTGGAGCCGGCTACGGATCGATCCGGCGATGACGGAGGAGCAGCTCGAGGAGGCGATCCGGAGCCTGGGCGACGACGTGGTCGAGCGCCAGGGCTTCCTGTACCTCCGCGGGGCCACCGGCGCTGCCGCGGAGCCCGCAGCCGGCTGGCGCAGGGCCGACGACGACGCCTGGGCAGGGGCCGTGGAGCGGCCGACTCCCGGGTTCGAGGAAGGCGCCGGATCATCATGGGCTCCCGAGGACGAGGCCTCGGCGACCCCGACCGACTGGATCACGCCGAGCAGTAGCGTCGGTCGGACCGCTCGGGTCCTCATCGCGATCGCCGCCGTCGTCTTCGGGGTGGGCACCCTCGTGATGGGGCTCCTGGGCGCGGCGTTCGAGGACTCGGAGACGTTCGATCCGGGCGATGGGGGCACGGGGACCGTCATCCATCCGGACCGGCTCGCCGTCGGCGACTGCATCCAGTCCCTGCCGGACGGTGAGTTCGACGAGATCCGCATCGTCGACTGCAGCCTGGCGCACCGCGCCGAGGTCTTCCACGTCGCCGACTACCAGGGCGATCCCGCCGGCTTCCCGACGGACTCGATGTTCGAGCGATGGGCCGAGGTCAACTGCGACCCCGCGTTCGCGGCGTACACCGGGTCGGCCTGGGACGAGCAGGGCCTCCTCGACATGGGCTGGTTCACGCCGGTCGAGGCCGGCTGGGCCGAGGGGGATCGGGGCATGG
>DATHYZ010000195.1:0-5235 GCA_035458865.1 Candidatus Limnocylindrales bacterium | reverse complement strand
TCGCGGGCTGCGCGCAGCCCGCCTCACCCCCTCGCGACCGGCGCCGGCTCATCCGGACCCCGACGGCCGGATCGGCTGCCAGGCCGGATCGACGTCGTAGAGGGGGTCCGTCGTCAGGCGTCGCTCGCGACCGTCGTCGTCCGTCAGCCACAGGTCCGCGCCGTTGCCCAGGGTCCGTGAGAACGCGACACTCCGACCGTCGGGCGACACCGCGGGGCTGCGATCGTTGCCGGGTCCGCTCGTCAGCCGGGTGCGCTGCAGATCGTCAAGGTCCAGGCGGTAGAGGTCGTGGTCGCCGGACCGGTCGCTGGCGAAGACGAGCGACCGGCCGTCCGGGGTCCAGGCCGGGTCGGTCTCGTCCGCGGGCCCGACCGTCAACCGGCGAAGACCGCTGCCGTCCGGACGGACCAGGAACAGGTCCCGTGCCTCGTCGACCAGCCGGACGAAGGCGATCCACTCGCCGGTCGGAGACCAGGCCGGGTCCTGGCCATCGACGAGGCGGACCGGTCCCGAGCCGTCGACCTCCACGACGAAGACCCCGAACCCTGGCCCTTCCCGGTTGCTGGAGAAGGCCAGCCGGTCGCCGCTGGGAGACCAGCTCGGGCTCGCGTCGATCGCATCGCCCGGGGTGATCGGACGGTCGTTCGAGCCGTCCGCGTCGGCGACCCGGATCCGGTAGCCCCCGGCGGTCGGATCCCGCCAGGCGTAGGCGAGCCGCCGACCGTCGGCCGACCAGGCCGGCGTGCTCACGGTGCCCCGTCCGGCGAAGCGGACCCGCTCGTCGGCAGTGACCGGGTCGATCTCCACCAGGTCGGCCTCCCGACCCGCGGAACGCACGAAGGTGATCGGGCCGTTCGCGCTCGACCCGATCGGCGTGCGCCCGGGCTCGGACCCGGGCCAGCCACAGGCGCCGACGAGGACGGTCGCCGCGACCGCCAGGACGCCCAGGACCACCCGGAGCGACGCGCTCGAGCGCCTCACGACGCCTGCGGGCCCGGCACGGGATGGACGGAAAGTGGGTTCATGCGGTTGTGTATCCTGCCAGTGCCATGGATCGCGGTAGGACGGAGACCGCGGCCGCCGGAGGGGAGCGTACCCGGGCCCGTCCATGGGAGGACGTCATGTCTACGCGCCGATTAACGTTCCCGGCCATCGCCCTGACCCTCGCGCTCGCGCTCTCGGGCTGCGCCCCCGGAGGGGACGAGGAGTCCCCGGCGCCGAGCGACGGCGGTGGGGGAGGGGGCAGCAGCGAGCCGATCCTCATCGGTTCGGCCATGCCGTTGACCGGACCCTACGCGAGCGACGGCGAGGAGATGCTCCAGGCGCTCGAGCTGGCGATCGCCGACTACAACGCCGCGGGCGGTGTCCTCGGCCGGCAGCTGGAGCTCGTCACCTGCGACGTGGCGGCCCTCGAAGTCGACACGATCCAGGCCTGTGGTGAGCGGATCCTCGGCGAGAACCCCGACGCGGTCATCACCGGGTACGACGACAGCGGCATCAACACGCTGGCCTTCGGCGAGGGCGACATGCCCTACCTCCACGCCGTGACGATGACCGCCGCGGTCGACCCGGTCCGCGACGACCCGGAGAAGTACAGCAACGTCTTCCAGTACGACCCGAGCGACTACGACTACGGCGTCAACGCGGCCGAGATCCTTCCGCAGATCGCCGAGCAGCTCGGCTTCAGCCCGACCAACAAGTCGGTCGCGGTCATCACCACCGACTACGCGTACAACGTGGTCGGCGCCGAGGCCTTCAAGGACTTCATCGCCGACCAGGGCTACGAGATCGCCGTCGACGAGGTCACCCCGTTCGGCGTCGAGGAGTGGGGCCCGATCCTCTCGCGGATCGAGGCCGCCGAGCCCGCCTTCGTCACCTTCTGGAACCTCGACCCGTCGGACGCCGCCCGGTTCATGAACCAGTGGGACGCCCAGTTCGGCGACGGCGGCCTGAACAGCCTCGTCTACATGCAGTACACGCCGAGCATCCCCGAGTTCCTGGAGCTCAGCGGCGACTCGGCCGAGGGGTTGCTCTGGGCGACGGTCATCGGCGTGTCTGACCGGATCGGGCTCGACAAGGCCGACTACACCGCCAAGTGGGTCGAGGAGTACGGCGGCGAGCCGAAGTCGATCCACGCCTACGTCGTCCGGGACGCCTTCGACATCTGGGCCAACGCCGTCGAGGCCGTCGGCTGTGTCGACTGCTTCGACCAGGTGAACGACTCGATCCGGGAGACGATCTACCAGGGCTACGCTGGGACGTACGACTTCGCGCCGCTCGAGGAGGGCCAGTACGCCCAGGCGGGCGACGATCTGCTGCCGACACTCTGGTCCCAGGTCCAGGGCGGCAAGAACGTCGTGGTCCTGCCCGACAACGCGGCAGAGGGCGAGATCCAGCTGCCGCCGTGGCTGCCGTAGCCGACCCCACCCCGATGGCCGCCCCTTCCGGCGAGGGGGCGGCCATCCTGCAGGTCCGTTCGCTCACCCGCCGGTTCGGCAACCTCATCGCGGTGAACGACGTCAGCTTCGACGTGCCCGAGGGCACGATCTACGGCATCGCCGGTCCGAACGGGGCCGGCAAGTCGGTCCTGTTCGCGACCATCTCGGGCTTCTACCGGCCGACATCCGGGTCGATCCGGTTCGACGACCGGGACATCGTCGGCATGGGCCCCAGCGACGTGTGCCAGCTCGGCCTCACGCGCACGTTCCAGACTCCGACGCTGTTCCACTCGCTCACGGTCAGGGACAACCTCCGCATCGGGGCCCTCTTCGGGCGACCGAAGAGCGACCGCGATGTCCCCCGTCTCCTCGACTTCCTCGAGCTCGGCGGAGTGGCAGATGCCCGGGCCACCAACCTCGATCTCTTCACGACGAAGAAGGTCGTCCTCGGAGCCGCTCTTGCGACGTCTCCCCGCCTGCTCCTCCTCGACGAGCCGATGGCCGGCTTCTCCCACGTCGAGGTGGATGGCTACCGCGACCTCGTGACCCGCATCCGGGCGGAGTGGGGCGTCACGATCGTCATCATCGAGCACCTTCTCGACGAGCTGATCGGCCTGTCCGACCGGATGCTCGTGCTCCACTACGGCTCGGTCCTCTTCGAAGGCGATCCTGACGAGGTCAAGGGTCACCCCGAGGTGGTGAGCGTCTATCTCGGCGGCGGCCTCGACGACGACGAAGCCGGGGGCGAGGAGTAGGGATGCTGGCGATCCGCGATGTCGTCGGCGGCTACGAGGACATCCAGGTCCTGCGGGGCGTCTCGCTCGACGTCCGCGGGGGTGAGATCGTCGGGCTCCTGGGACCCAACGGGCATGGCAAGAGCACGCTCCTCAAGGCCATCGCCGGGGTCCATCCGGCGACCGGCGGTTCGATCAGGTTCATGGACGAGGAGATCATCAAGGCCCCGCCGCACCGGATCGTCGAGGCCGGGATCGCCTACATCCCGGAGGAGCGACATCTCTTCAGCGACATGACGGTCCTCGAGAACCTCCAGCTCGGCGCCTACTCGAGGACCGCCCGCCCCGAGTTCCGGCGGAACCTCGAGCTCGTCTTCGACGTGTTCCCCCGGCTCAAGGAGCGCCAGCGCCAGGTCTGCATGACGATGTCCGGCGGGGAGAGCCGGATGGTCGCCATCGCCCGCGGCCTCATGAGCGGTGCCCGGATGCTCCTCATCGACGAGCCGTCGATCGGCCTGGCCCCGAGCATGAAGAAGGCGGTCTACGGGGCGATCCTGCGGATCAACCAGGATGCCGGGATCACGGTCCTGCTCGTGGAGCAGGAGATCGACTACGCCCTCCGTCTGACCAGCCGCATCTACATGATGAAGCGGGGCGCGGTGCAGTTCGAGCGGCCATCGGGCGAGGCCAGCGTCGACGAGCTGAAGGAGGCGTACTTCTGATGGATGCCATCCTCAGCGCGGCCTGGAGCGGTCTCGTCGTCGGCGGGCTCTACGCCACGATGGCCATCGGGCTGACGGTCATCTACGGCGTCAGCCACGTCTTCAACTTCGCCCATGGGCACGTGGCCGTCCTGGGAGCGTACGTCGCCTGGCTCGCCATCACCTCCGTCGACGTGCCCCTGGGTGTCGGGATCGCCGTCGCGGTCGTGGTGATGGCCGTGTTCGGCTGGATCCTCCACCAGGTGGCCATCCGCTCGCTGCTGCGGCGGGCCGAATGGGCCTTCGCGACCCTCCTCTTCACGCTCGGGCTCGCGATCCTCATGGAGTGGGGGATGCTCGAGGTCTTCGGTCCCCGGGTGAAGTCGATCCCCGTCTTCATCGAGGGCGAGGCCGACCTCGGGCCGGTCACGGTGAGCCTGAACGACGTCGCGCTGGTCATCCTCGCCGTCGTGATCATCGTCGCGCTCTGGACCTTCCTCAACCGGAGCTCCCTCGGGCGGGCCATGCGGGCAGTCGCGACGTCGGTATCCGGGGCCCGGATCGTGGGCATCGACATCGACCGGATCTACGGGGCCACGTTCGCCCTGGCCTTCGGGGTCACGGCGATCAGCGGCGTCCTCCTCGGCACGAAGTCGTTCATGACCCCCCACATCGGCTGGGAGTGGATGATCAAGGGCTTCATCATCGTCACCTTCGGCGGGCTGGGGAACGTGCCAGGGGCGATCGTGGCGGCCCTCGTCCTGGGCCTGATCGAGACCTTCGTCACCCTCCAGCTGGGGACCCTGTGGGTGTGGCCGGCCTGGCTGGCCACCTTCATCATCGCGCTCTGGCTGCGACCCCAGGGGATCCTCGGCGGGCGGACCGCATGAGCGACGCCGTCGGGCGCACGAGGCAGCTCCTTTCACGGGGGCGCCTGCCGCTGCTCCTGACCGTCATCGCGGTGGCGTTCCTGGTGGCCCTCCCGTATCTCGGCGCGAGCCGGTTCCTCCTCCACGTGGCGGGCCTGACGTTCATCTGGATCGTCGTCGCCTCCTACTGGAACCTCCTCAACGGCTATGCGGGGATCCTGTCGCTCGGGAACCTCGGCTTCTTCGCCCTCGGCGCCTACATCTCGGCGGTCATGGCCAAGGAACTCGGCGTCTCGCCATGGCTGACCATCTGGGTCGGGGCGACCGGCACGATGGTCATCGTCACGGTCCTGCTCGGCCTGCCCGTCCTCCGCCTGCGCGGGATCTACATCGCGCTGCTGACCCTGGTCTTCGCTGACGCCCTCCCGTCGATCATCTCGATCCTGCGGGAGTGGACCGGCGGTGGGATCGGTCTGCTCGGCATCCCCGAGTT
>DATHYZ010000194.1:0-9839 GCA_035458865.1 Candidatus Limnocylindrales bacterium | reverse complement strand
CGCGTACCGGATCGCGCGGGCGATCCTCGGCAACGATGCCGACGCGCGGGACGCGACGCAGGACGCGTTCCTCGACGCGTGGCGCCAGCGGACCCGCCTTCGCGACCCGGCCCGGTTCGACGCCTGGCTGGGCCGGATCCTCGTCAACGGCTGCCGGCAGCTCCGGCGGGGCCGTCATCGGCGGGCGGTCCGGGAGATCGCCGTCGCCGATCTCGCGAGCCCACTCGAGACGATGGCCGCAGCGGGCCCCACGCCCGACGAGCGGACGGTCGCGCTCGACACGCTCGAGCGCGCGTTCGAACGACTGTCCGTCCCGGAGCGGACGATCCTCGTGCTGCACCACCTCGAGCACCAGCCGCTGTCCGAGATCGCCGCGACGCTCGACATCCCCGTCGGCACCGTGAAGTCGCGGCTCCATGCCGCGCGTGGGGCCCTCGAGCGGGCCCTGGAGGCCGAGCTCACATGAACGACCGGACGATCCTCAGCGACGCTGCCATCGAGGCGATGCTGGCCCGACGGGCCGGTCACGGCGCCCCGTCCGACCTGGCCGCGTCGATCACCGTGGCTCTCGACACACTGCCGCCGGAGCGCCGAGCGTGGTGGGCCGGCCTCGCGCCGTCCGCCGACTGGGGCCCGGCGCTCCGGATGGCATGGGTCGTGGCCGCGGCCGCACTGCTGCTGGCGATGACCGTCTCGGCCGCCCTCGTGGGTGGCGAGCTGGTGCGTCGGGCGAACGAGCTGTCGTTCCTGCCCGCCCCGGCGGCCGCGCCGACCCCGTTCCATGCGATCCCGGACGACTTCGCGACGGTCTCCGGCGGTGCCGATTGCAGCCTCTCCGGGAACGCAGGGATCAATCCGAAGACGGGCGGTCCTGGCTTCAAGGTCACGTGCGCGGTCGAGATGGACGACCCGAGGGTCAGCGGGATCGAGATCGCCGACCGCATCCGCATCACCGAGCGCGACGGGACCGGCTACGTCTGGGTGGCGGAGGAGGCCACGATCACCAACGACGAGGGCACCTGGCGGGGGATCATCCAGACCGCCGACAACGGGAGCCAGCGGAACGGCGAGGGGCACTTCATCGGCGAGGGCGCCTACGAGGGCCTCGAGCACCACTACTACTGGAGCGTCAACGCGGCCGATCAGCACATCAGGACCGGCTGGGTCTACTCGAGCGGTACCTGACCCGGGCTGATGACCACGCAGGCGTCTGGGGGGTGAGGCGGCATGCGTCTCGGAGTCGAGGCGCATGCCACTCCTGCGGAGGCGTCCCAGAAGGGATCGACGGTGACGCGATCGATCGTCGCTCCGGCGGCCCTGGTGCTCCTGCTGGCGGCCTGCGGCGGCAACGCCGTGACATCTGCGCCGACACCCACGGTGTCGCCCGCGCCCACCGCGGCTGGATCCACGACCGTGGAGCCGTCCGGCTCCGGTGGCGAACCGCCCGCCGGCGATGAGCCGGTGGACCTCGTCGTCCTGGCTGCCTCGGGAGGCGCCGGCGTCTCCGAGCGGTACGCCCCCCTGCTCGCGGCCGCGCTCGGCCGCGAGGTGCGGACCCACAGCAAGATCGGCGCGCGACCCACGGAGCTCCTGAGCGGGACCGAGGGCTTCTATGCCGACATCGTGGCCGGGGCCGAGGTCATCCTGTTCTACTTCCCGCCTGCCGGCTACGAGCCACCGGACTTCCTGACCTGCTTCGATGCGCTCGACGCTGTCACCGACCCGGACTACCCCGGGGGGCCGTTGGCCCCCGGGCAGACGTTCTATCCGGCCCCCGCGGCGACCTCCGCCGAGGACTGGCAGGCGTGGCGGGACGCGCTCGTCCGGGAGTACGCGGCGATCTGGGCGCTGCGGGAGGGCCAGCCTACGATCATCCGCGGCTACGGGGGCTGGAACCCGTGGATCCCCGGCTGGCGACGGGCCGGGGTCGAGGCCCAATGCACGGCCGGCGAAGCAGCCCTGGATCAGGTGATGCGCGAGGCGGCCGAGGCGTCCGGGGCCGTCTACGTGTCGATGCTCGACGTCTTCACCAGCCCGGCCCACGACCAGGACCCGGGCGAGCAGGGCTGGATCGCCGAGGACGGGATGCACCTCAGCGACCCGGGCAAGGACGTGCTCGTCGAAGCGCTCGCTGCGGCCGGGTTCGAGGAGAGCGAGCCGCCGCGCTGAGCCGAGCGCCCCTTCGCGACGCAACCGCGCGGGTGGGCGGGGCAAGGAGGGCCATGGGGGAGACGAGCCACACAGCAAGCGAGAGGAGAGACTGATGTTGCGGTTCTTCGGCGTCTCGATGGTCGTCGCTGCGCTCCTGGTGATGAGCGCGGTCCCGGCGCTGGCCGGGGGCCCCGGCAAGTCGGTCCCCATCCACGGTGCTGTGCTGACCGAGGGCCCTCCTCCTGACGAAGGGGCCCCGGGCTGTGCGGCCGACCCGTTCCTGATCTGGCGCTTCAGCAGGGTCGGCACCGGGGAGCTGTCCCATCTGGGCAGCGTCGGGATCGCCCTGACGCACTGCACGTACGTCGTGCCCGACCCGAGCGGCGCCTTCCACGCGGTCTTCCGCGACGGCACGCTCACCTTCACCGCTGACAACGGCGACACCCTCGATCTTGCCTACGTCGGCACCACGGAGGCCCTCATGGACGCCGGTGGGTTCATCGGCTACACCGGTGAGGGGACGTGGACCGCCATCGGCGGGACCGGGCGCTTCACCCACGCGACGGGAAGCGGCTGGTTCGACCTCGTCGGCGACGTACCCGGCGGGGACGCCCTGTTCGGTCTCCCGGACGGGTTCGACCGCTGGGCATTCGGAGGGCGGATCGCGTACGACGCATCGGACCGATCCTCCAAGTAGCCCGGCGATCCTGCCGGTCACCGTCAGGGCCGCGGCATGGTTCCCGCGATCGCGTCGCGGCCCCGACCACACCCGTCGGCTGCCTCGGGCGGCACGGGTCGCCGGGGGCGGCCTACGAGGACGTCGGGAACGTCATCGCGTCGAGCTCGAGGCCGATGCGAAAGGCGTAGTCGACGATCGCCCGCCAATCGCGGAAGTCACCGACGCGGTGGGTCTGGAGGATCCGGGGGTCGACGTCCGCATCCGGCGCCAGTCGACCACCGAAGGTCCGGTGGCCGCGCGCCCCAAGGCCGTCCGTCAGCGCGGCGCCGTGCGGGGTGATCGGCAGGTCGCCCCTCGCCAGCCGTTGGTCGAGGGGTCCGCCGCTGAAGAGCCAGAGGGGACGAGCCGTCAGCTCGGCTCGGAAGCGATCGATGAACTTGCGGGCGTCACGCTGCCAGAAGGCCGCGTAGACCGCGCTGCCCAGGATGACCGCGTCCCAATCGTCGAGGCTCTCGACGTCCCGGGCGGGCATCGAGACCGCCTCGTGCCCGCCGTCTCGCAGGACCTGGGCCATCGCGTCGGCGATCGCGGCGGTCGAACCGAGCTTGCTCGCGTGGGCGACGAGGACTCGAGCGGACACGGCACTCCAGGTTGATGTGGCGCAGGTCGCAGGACGGCGCGCTTCCGGTATCTTGCCCCGGAGTATGGCCGGGCGTGAAGAGCGCCGGGCGACATGGGCACCCGCCCCGGGCAGTCAGGCCACCGCGGCGCGCAGGGCCTCGTCCAGGTCGGCCCAGAGATCCTCCACGTTCTCGATCCCCACCGACAGGCGGCACAGGGTGGGCCCGACGACAGCGGCGTCACCGGCGTAGCGGGCGCGGCGTTCGATGAGCGACTCGACGCCGCCCAGGCTCGTGGCGTGAGCCACCAGCCGCAGCTCGGCCAGGAAGGCGTCGGTCTGGGCGACGGTCCCGGCGACGTCGAACGACAACATCGATCCGGATCCATGGGGGAGGACCCGCGACGCGCGCTCGTGCTCGCCGTCACCCGGCAGTCCCGGGTAGTGCACCTGGGCGACGAGGGGGTGGTCCGCCAGGCGGCGCGCGAGCTCTCCCGCGGACGCCTCCGCCCGGTCGAGCCGCACGGCCAGCGTGCGAAGCCCGCGGAGCGCGAGGAACGCCTCGAGGTTGCCGGGGATCGAGCCGTGGTCGTGGCGCTGGGTGGCAAGCCGGTCCGCAATGCCCGGGTCGCTGCAGATCACCGCGCCGAGCAGGAGATCGGAGTGCCCTCCGATGAGCTTCGTGGCCGAGTGCAGGACGATGTCGGCGCCCAGCTCGAGCGGTCGCTGGCGCAACGGCGTGGCGAACGTCGAGTCCACGACGGTGATCGCGCCCCGCTCGCGGGCGGCCGCGGCGATGACGGGGACGTCGGCCACGACGATGAGCGGGTTCGCGATCGACTCGACCCAGACCATGTCGGCGTCGTCGAGGGCGGCGACGATCGCCGCGGTGTCGCCGGGCGGGACGAGGTGGAGTCGCAGGCGACCCTGGGCATGCATCCGTTCGGCGATGTTCCTCACGCCGTGGTAGGTGACCGACGACATGACCAGCCTGCCGCCCGGAGGGACCAAGTCGGCGATGGCCGTGGCAGCGGCCAGCCCTGACCCGAACGTGACCGCCTGGCCGCCGTCGAGGGCGCCGAGTGCCGCCTCGAGCGCTCCCCAGCCGGTGTTGCCGTCGCGGCCGTACTCGAGGACCGCGTCCTGGACATAGGTCGAGCTCAGCGTGATCGGCGGATTCATCGGCGCGCCCGGAACTCGCTCGGGCCGGCCGGCCTGGACGGTGATCGTGTCGGACGTCCAGCGAGGGTCCAACGGGACGGACGTCGGATACGGCGACTCGGTCATGCGGCGATCGCTCCCTAAACTTGCATTTCGATCGCCAGCCCGATGCGAGAGGTCGGCGGGCTGGCCTGGCCCGGCAGACGTGCACCGGGCCCGCTGCGGGTGAGGATCCCTGCCGTCACTATGCACGATGGCGACCCACGCCAACCTGGTGGTCGAACGAGGGGCGAGCCGGCGGTGAGTCCGGAGGGTCGTGGGAGCGTCGGTCAAGCGCCGACGTAGTCGGCGAGGTGCTGCCCGGTGAGCGTGCCGCGCGAGGCGACGAGATCCCGGGGCCGGCCCTCGAAGACGATGCGTCCGCCATCGTGCCCGGCACCGGGGCCGAGGTCGATGATCCAGTCGGCGTGGGCCATCACCGCGAGGTGGTGCTCGACGACGATCACCGACTTGCCACCGTCCACCAGTCGGTCGAGGAGGCCGAGCAGGTGCTCGACGTCGGCGAGATGCAGGCCCGCGGTGGGCTCGTCGAGGACGTAGATGCCCCCGTCCGTCGCCATCTGGATCGCCAGCTTCAGCCGCTGGCGCTCGCCGCCGGAGAGGGTCGTGAGCGGCTGGCCGAGGCGCAGGTATCCCAGGCCGACGTCGGCCATCCGGCCGAGCACCGCACGGGCCGCGGGGACGCGAGCCTGGCCCGCTCCGAAGAAGTCGAGCGCCTCGGTGACCGACATCGCGAGGACCTCGCTGATGTCCCGCCCGGCGAGCTTGTACTCGAGCACGACGGCCTGGAAGCGCTTGCCCTCGCAGTCCTCGCAGACGCTGGCCACCTCGGCCATCACGCCGAGATCGGTGTAGATGAGGCCGTTGCCGCTGCAGGTCGGACAGGCGCCCTCGGAGTTCGCGCTGAACAGGGCGGGCTTGACCCCGTTCGCCCTGGCGAATGCCGCTCGGATCGGGTCGAGCAGTCCGGTGTAGGTCGCCGGGTTGCTCCGGCGCGAGCCGCGGATCGTCCCCTGGTCGATGCTCACGACGCCCGCGTCCGCCGACACCGAGCCGTGGATCAGCGAGCTCTTGCCGGAGCCGGCGACGCCGGTGACGACGCACAGCACGCCGAGCGGGACGTCGACGCTCACGTCCTGGAGGTTGTGGAGGGTCGCGTGGCGGATCGCCAGCGCCCCCGTCCGGTCGCGCGTCTCGGGCTTCAGCCGAGCCCGGTACGCGAGGTGGCGACCGGTGATCGTGCCACTCGCGCGCAGGCCGTCGACCGTCCCCTCGAAGCAGACCGCGCCGCCATCGGAACCGGCCCCGGGCCCAAGGTCGACGACGTGGTCGGCGATGGCGATCACCTCCGGGTCGTGCTCGACGACCAGCACCGTGTTGCCCTTGTCGCGGAGCTGCAGGAGCAGCCGATCGACCCGCTCGACGTCGTGGGGATGGAGGCCGACCGTCGGCTCGTCGAAGATGTACGACACGTCGGTGAGGGCGGAGCCCAGGTGGCGGACCATCCTGGCCCGCTGCGCCTCACCGCCCGAAAGCGTGGCCGATGGTCGGTCGAGCGAGAGATAGCCCAGGCCGAGATCGACGAACGCCTCGAGGGTGTCGAGGAGCGACTGGAGCAGCGGCGCCACGGATGGCTCGTCCAGATCGCGGACCCAGGCGGCGAGGTCGCTCACCTGCATCGCGCAGGCGTCGGCGATGCTGATCCCTCTGATCCTCGATGACCTGGCCCCATCGTTGAGGCGCGTGCCGTCGCAGGCGGGACAGGTGGTGAAGGTCACCGCCCGCTCCACGAAGGCGCGGATGTGGGGTTGCATGGAGTCAACGTCCTTCGACAGGAACGACTTCTGGATCCGCGGGATCAGGCCCTCGTAGGTGAGGTTGATCCCGTTGACCTTCACCTTCGTCGGCTCTCGGCGCAGGAAGTCCTGGAGCTCCCTCTGGCTGTAGTCGCGGATCGGCTTGTCGGGGTCCAGGAAGCCAGACTCGCTGAAGAGGCGGACGGCCCAGCCGTCGGCGGTGTACCCGGGGATGGTGATCGCGCCCTCGGCGAGCGATTTCTCCTCGTCGTAGAGCTGTGCCAGGTCGAAGTCGGTCACGCTGCCGATGCCCTCGCAGCGCGGGCACATGCCTCCGATGACCGTGAACGTCCTCCGGACCGCCTGGCTCCCCCCGCGATCGACCGTGATCGCCCCGGCTCCGCGGGCGGACGGGACGTTGAACGAGAAGGCTCGTGGTGAACCGATGTGCGGCTGGCCGAGCCGGCTGAAGACGATCCGCAGCAGCGCGTTGGCGTCGGTGGCCGTCCCGACCGTGGAGCGGGCGTTGGCGCCCATCCGCTCCTGGTCGACGATGATCGCGGTGGTCAGCCCCTCGAGCAGGTCGACGTCGGGGCGCGACATCGTGGGCATCAGGCCCTGGAGGAAGGCGCTGTACGTCTCGTTGATGAGTCGCTGCGACTCGGCGGCGATGGTGGCGAAGACGAGCGAGCTCTTGCCCGAGCCCGAGACGCCCGTGAAGACGGTCAGCCGCCGCTTGGGGATCGCGACGCTGACGTCCTTCAGGTTGTTCTCGCGGGCGCCGTGGACGCGGATCAGGTCGTGGCGGTCGGCCTCACGCACGAGGGGACGGTAGCAGGGGCCGGCCATCCGCGATCCTGCGCCACGGCGCCGCGCATCTGGCATGCTCGCGTCCGGATCGTCATCGGCGTCGCCGATGGCCCGGACGACGGTGACGGATCGGAGGGACTCCATGGCAGACACGAGGGTGGTGCTGGCGGGGCTCTGGGTCGCCGCGATGCTGACCTACCTGTGGGGCGATGTCCTCCGGATCATGGCCGGCGACGTCCAGTTCGGACGACTGCAGGGCACGCAGCCGTCGCAGGTCATCTGGCTGGTCATCGCCGCCCTGATGCTCGTGCCGATCCTGATGGTGGTGCTCAGCCTGATCGCGCCCCGCGATCTCGCCCGCTGGGCCAACATGATCGTCGCGGTCGGGTTCCTCCTGATGAACCTCGTGACCCTGCCGTCCTACCCGCCCCTGTACGACAAGTTCCTCCTGGCCGTGAGCCTCGTGTTCAACGCGTTGACGGTCTGGTTCGCCTGGAGCTGGACGGAGTAGCCCGGGCAGCCGTCTGCGAGGTTACGGGCCGGTCGCCCGGTCGCGCCACGCCCGGAGGCCGATGGCGGCGACGAGGACGTTGTAGCCGGCCAGGACGATGGGCCAGGGCATGGTCAGCCCGACGACGAGCCCGACCATGGCGAGCGGGATGGCCGCGAGGGCGGTGATGAGCGCAAGGGCGAGGATCGGACGGCTGCCGGCGGCCACGCCTGCGGCGAGCAGGGCATGACCCAGGAGCACCACGACGACGCCGACCGGGAGCAGCTCCGATCGACCAAGCGGTCCGCTGGGCGCCATCGGCAGGATGAGGACGGGGCGGACCAGCAGGGACGCAGCGAAGACGAGTCTCGACGTCACCGAACCACGCTCGGGAGGACGCCCCGGATCGCCTTGAGGGGCTCCGTCCAGAGCGTCGCCCCGGCTGCGATGACGGCCGCCGGGACCCAGGCCGCCGGCGGAGGCGGCGCGAGGTGCAGCAGATCGGCGAGCGGTCCCACGAGCACCGTGATGGGAAGCACCGCGGCCGTCAATGCGACCAGCGGGACGACCGTTCGGTTGGCGACGAGGTCGGTCCGCCAGATCGGCCGGGCCGGTGACCGGACGACCAGGATGAGCAGCGCCTGGCCGATGAGCAGGATCCCCCACGCGAAGGCGCGGCTCTGGTCCGTCGTCATGCTCGAGCCCAGGGCCACCAGGTAGGAGCCCACGACCGCCGCGGAGAGGGTCAGGCCGAGCAGGGCCGGCACCAGGAGTCGCCACCCGATGAAGCCTGACCCCGGTCGTCGGGGAGGCCGCGTCATCAGGTCCTCCGCGGGCGGGTCGTTCTCGAACACGAGCGCGATGACCGGGTGCAGGACGAGCTCGAGGACGATGAGCTGGATCGGCAGGAGGAGGAGCGGGTAGCCCAGCAATGGAACGATGAACGCGGCGATCAGCAGCGGCGGGTGGAAGGCGACGAGGTAGGCGAACGCCTTCTCGAGGTTGTCGAAGATGCGTCGGCCGTTCCGGACCGCGGCGACGATGGTGGAGAAATCGTCGTCCAGCAACACGAGCGCCGCTGACTCCCGCGCGACCTCGGTCCCGCGCTGGCCCATGGCCACCCCGATGTCCGCCTCGCGGAGGGCCGGAGCGTCGTTGATCCCGTCCCCGGTCATGGCGACCACCTCGCCCTGGTCCCGCAGCGCCTCGACCAGGCGGTGCTTCTGCTCGGGTCGGGTCCGGGCGAAGACGGCCGTCCTGCGGGCGATCGCGGCGAGGCCGGGCGGGTCGGCGGCGTCGAGGTCCGCTCCGGTCGCGATGAGCGACGTCCCCGCCTCGTCTTCGAGAGGGAGTCCCAGCTCATCGGCGACGGACGATGCGGTGAGGGGGTGGTCCCCGGTGATCATGACGACCCGGATCCCGGCGTGGCGGCACTCCGCCAGCGCCGCGGCGACACCCGGCCGGACCGGATCGGAGAAGGCGATCAGGCCGCGGAACCGGAGCGCCTGCTCGTCGGTGCCGCGGTCGCCACTCTCGACGTCGATGTCACCGGAGGCGACGGCGAGGACCCGCATGCCCCTCGACGCGAAGGCTCGGTTGACGCGGAGGGCGGCGTCACGGTCCTGGGCGGAGGCGTGGGCTCGGTCGAGGATCCCCTCCACGGATCCCTTCGCGTTGACGCTGCGGCGACCGTCGTGTCGCCATACATGCGAGAGGTACTTGTGGTGCGGGTCGAAGGCGTAGTCCGTCGCCAGGATCCCGCGGTGGAGACGGTCAGGGTCCATCCCGCGGTCGCGGGCGTATCCGACGATCGCCTGCTCGAGCGGGTCGAACGGTCTTGGCTCGCAGGCCAGCACGGCCGCTCGAAGCAGGCGCCGCGTCCCGCTGTCCAACGGCCTGTCGACACCCCTGGGATCGGAGCCGGGCACGGTCGTGTCGACGGCGGCGACGCGGACCTGGCCAAGGGTCAACGTCCCGGTCTTGTCCGAGCAGATGACGGTGGTCGAGCCGAGGGTCTCGACGCTGGGGAGCTGGCGGACGAGGGCATGGTCCCGGGCCAGGCGCCAGGCCCCG
>DATHYZ010000193.1:0-25016 GCA_035458865.1 Candidatus Limnocylindrales bacterium | reverse complement strand
GAACCGCGGCAGCCCGCCATCCCGGCCGATGGCGACGAGCAGATCGCGTCGCTCTACGCGGCCGTGTCGGCAGACCCCCGGCGGTCGGTCGACGTGCGCGAGGTCATCGCCCGGCTGGTGGACGGGAGCGAGCTGCACGAGTTCAAGCCCCGCTACGGCGAGACGCTCGTCTGCGGCTTCGCCCATCTCGAGGGTTGGCCGGTAGCGATCCTGGCCAACGACGGGATCCTGTTCAGTGAATCGGCGCTCAAGGGCACCCACTTCATCGAGCTCGCGGCGCAGCGGCGGATCCCACTGCTCTTCCTCCAGAACATCAGCGGCTTCATGGTCGGCCGCGATGCCGAAGCCGGCGGCATCGCCAAGGATGGCGCCAAGCTGGTGACGGCGGTCGCGTCGGCCGAGGTCCCCAAGCTGACCGTGCTCATCGGCGGCTCGTTCGGGGCCGGGAACTACGCGATGGCCGGGCGGGCGTACGGGCCGCGATTCCTGTGGTCGTGGCCGAACGCCCGCATCTCGGTCATGGGAGGCCGCCAGGCGGCGCGCGTGCTCTCGACGGTCCGGGCCGCCTCGCTGCCCGGTGGCTCCTGGGCCTCCGAGGCGGAGCGGGACGCCTTCGAGGCGCCGATCCTCGCCCGCTACGAGGCCGAAGGAAACCCCTGGTTCGCCACCGCCCGCCTCTGGGACGACGGCGTCATCGATCCGCTCGACACCCGCCGGGTCCTGGCGATGGGCCTGGAAGCTGCGGCGCACGCCCCGATCCCGGACACCCGCTTCGGGGTCTTCCGGATGTGAGCAGCTTCATGGAGGTCTTCCCGTGACCGGACCGTTGCGGATCGAGCGAGCCGGCCCCGCCGGCGTCGTCGCCCGGGTGACGCTGGATCGTCCCGAGGTCCACAACGCGTTCGACGCCGCCCTCATCGCCGCGCTGCGCTCGGCCTTCGAGGCGCTGGCGAGCGAACCGCCCGACACGCTCCGGGCCGTCGTCCTTGCCGGCGCCGGCCCCTCCTTCTGTGCCGGCGCGGACATCGCCTGGATGCGCGCGGCCATGGAGCGCGACGTCGAGGGCAACGAGCAGGAGGCCCTGGCGATGGCCGACATGTTCCGGGCCGTCGACGACTGCCCGGTCCCGGTGGTGGCCCGGGTGCATGGTGCGGCCCTGGGTGGCGGGATGGGCCTCATCGCCGCCGCCGACCTGGCCGTGGCCGAGAGCGGGACGATCTTCGGCTTCACCGAGACGCGACTCGGGATCGTCCCCGCGGTCATCGCACCCCTGGTCATCGCCACGATCGGCGAGACCCATGCCCGAGCCCTGTTCCCCGGCGGGCGCCGGTTCGACGCTGCACGGGCGCTCCGGATCGGCCTGGTCCACGAGGTCGTCGAGGGCGAGCGAGCGCTCGACGAGGCGGTCGCTTCGGCCGTCGACGACATCCTGGCTGCCGGACCGACGGCGGCCCGCGCGGCCAAGGAGCTGGTCCGGTCACTGCGCGGCCTCGACGACGGGGCGGCCAGGTCACATGCTGCCCGGGTCATCGCCGGCCGGCGCGTCACCGACGAGGCCCAGGAAGGGTTCCGGGCCTTCCTCGAACGGCGGCGGCCATCGTGGGCGCCCGAGCGGTCGGAGTGAGCGCCGACCGGAGCCGAGCGAGCGCCGACCGGAGCCGAGCGAGCTCCGACCCGAGCCGAGGCTTGCCTGGCGCAGGGTCGAGATGCGACGATCACGACAGCGATGTCGGATGAGCTCAGTCCAAGCCAGGTCGCGACCCGCATCGGAACGACGACCCGCTCCGTCCAGCGGTGGATCAAGGACGGTCGGCTCCCGGCCCGTCGGGTCGGTGGACGCTGGCGTGTCGCGTCTGACGCGTTAGACGCGTTCGTTGTCCCCACGGACCAGTGGGGTGATCGTCCAGGTTCGGCGCTCGGCCGGACCCACGGGCCAGCCGTCCGGGTTCGACCCGTCGGCCGGCTGCTCGTCGCCAACCGGGGCGAGATCGCCCGGCGCATCGTCCGGACCGCCGAGCGGCTCGGCGTCGCGACGATCGTCCCGGCCATCGACGGCCCGCACGCCATCGATCTCCTCGACGTCGATGCGGTCGTCGCAGCGGCCCGCGCCAGCGGCGCCGACGCGGTCCACCCGGGCTACGGGTTCCTGGCCGAGAGCCCGGACCTGGCCGAGGCCGTTGCCGCGGCCGGGGTGACGTGGGTGGGTCCGCCGGCCAGCGCGATCCGCTCGCTCGGCGACAAGGCCCGGGCGCGAGCGATCGCCCGGTCGGTCGGCGTGCCCGTGGCGGCCGGCGAGGAGCCCGATGACCAGTCGGACGCGGCCCTGTCGGCGGCAGCCGCTCGGATCGGCTTCCCGATCCTGGTCAAGCCCGTCGCCGGTGGCGGGGGCAAGGGGATCCGCGTCGTCGAGGACCAGGCTCGGGTCGTCGAGGCGCTGGCCGGAGCCCGGCGCGAGGCCCGCCGCGCCTTCGGTGACGAGCGCCTGCTCCTGGAGCGATACCTCGTCCACGCCCGCCACGTCGAGGTCCAGGTGCTGGCCGACGGGCAGGGCGGGGTCGTCCACCTCGGCGACCGCGACTGCTCGCTCCAGCGGCGCCACCAGAAGCTCCTCGAGGAGGCGCCCGCCCCCGGGCTGGACCGGACGCTTCGGGCATCGCTCCGCGACGCCGCGACCCGGCTCGCCGCCGCCGTGGGCTACCGGAACGCCGGGACCTGCGAGTTCCTCGTCGCCGAGGACGGCTCGTTCGTCTTCCTCGAGATGAACGCCCGGCTCCAGGTGGAGCATCCGGTCACCGAGCTCGTCATCGGACGGGACCTCGTCGAGGACCAGCTGCGGCTCGCCGGTGGGGCCACCCTTGGCGAGCTTGGGCTCGAGCAGCGGTCGATCGAGGCGGCCCTCGAGGCCGGTGGTCATGCGATCGAGGTCCGCCTCAACGCCGAGGATCCCGAGGCCGGGTTCCTTCCCGCGTCCGGACGGATCCTCGCCGCGAGATGGCCGGCGGACTCGGTCCACTTCGGACCGGTCGGGCGGACCGGGATCCGGGTCGACGCGGGGATCGACGTCGGGGACCCGGTCGGGGGGCGCTTCGACCCGCTGCTGGCGAAGGTGATCGCCCATGGTCCGACGCGCGAGGCGGCGCTCGACCGCCTCGCCCGAGCGCTCGAGCAGACCGAGGTCCTGGGCCTCGCGACGAACCTGCGCTTCCTGCGGCGGCTGATGCACGAGCCGGTCGTGCGCGACGCCGCCCTGCGGATCGACACGCTCGACGGCGATCCGGCCGCGTCGCCGATCTCCCGCTCGATGACGGCGGTCGAGCTCCCGACCACGGCCTGGTCGACGGCCGCGGCGCTCCTGGCCGAGACCGGATCGGGTCGATCGCGACCCCGCGATCCGTGGTCCGGTGGCTGGCGGACGAACCTCCCGCGGCGGATCAGCGTGGCGGTCGAGGCGACCGGGCGCCCGGAGCGACGATCGGTCGACCTGCCGGCGGACCGTGGGCTCGACGAGCAGCCAGGGGCCGCCGGGCGTCGGCCGACGGGATCGGCGCCGGACGAGGAGCGACCGCTCGTGGTCGTCGACGGCGACACCGTGCACGCCTCCGTGGAGGGTCGCAGCGTGGCCTTCCGCCTGGCCGACCCCCCGGACCCTGCTGACGCCGACGGCCTGCCGGGGCGGCGCGGTGCCGAGCCGTCGGACCGCCTGACGGCGCCGATGCCCGGGACCGTCCTCGCCGTGCATGCGACCGCCGGCGAGCAGATCGACGCCGGCGCGAGGATCGCGACCCTCGAGGCGATGAAGATGGAGCATGAGGTGATCGCAGCACGGTCGGGCAGGATCGCGACGATCGACGTCCGGCCCGGCGATCAGGTCGAGCGGGGACAGCGAATCGCGATGCTCGAGGAGACGACGTGACCCTTCCAGCTGCCAGGGCGGCGTCCGACCGGCCCGCCACCTCGCGCACCGTCCGGGTCTACGAGGTGGGGCCGCGCGACGGTCTCCAGAACGAGCCGCGCACGATCGCCACCACCGACAAGCGCCGGTTCATCGAGGCCCTGGTCGCCGCCGGACTCCGGGAGATCGAGGCGACGAGCTTCGTCCGGCCCGATCGGATCCCCCAGCTCGCCGATGCGGACGCGCTCCTGCCCACGCTGCCCCGTCCGGCCGGGGTCCGCTATCCGGTCCTGGTCGCCAACCAGCAGGGGCTGGACCGGGCCGCGGCTGCCGGCGCGGACGCCATCGCGGTCTTCACCGCCGCGACCGACGCGTTCGCACGGCGCAACATCGGGATGAGCGTCGCCGAGTCGCTCGAGTCCTTCGAAGCGCTCCTGGTCGAGGCGGGATCCCGCGGCTGGTGGCGGCGGGCCTACATCTCGACCGCGTACGGCTGCCCGTACAGCGGTGCCGTCGACCCGGCCCGACCGGCCGAGATCGCCGGCCGGCTCCTGGAGCTCGGCGCCGACGAGATCTGCCTGGGCGACACGATCGGCGTCGCCGTCCCGGGTCAGGTCGAGGACGTCCTGGGCCGCGTCGCCGACCGCGGCGTCCCGATCGACCGCCTGGCCCAGCACTTCCACGACACCCGAGGGACCGCCCTGGCGAACGTCACCGCCGCGCTCCGAGTCGGGGTCCGTTGCTTCGACGCCTCGACCGGCGGCACCGGCGGCTGCCCCTACGCCCCGGGGGCCGCGGGCAACCTGGCCACCGAGGATCTGGTCTACCTGCTGTCGGCCGAGGGCTACGAGCATGGCGTCGACCTTGGCCGGCTGCTCGACGCGGCCCGACTCGTGTCCGGGCTCCTCGACCGCCCGCTCGGGTCGAAGGTCGGCTTGGCCGGCGGATGGGACCCCACGACGGGCCGGCCGGCGGATCGACCGTCCGAGGCCTAGACCGCCCGTCGGATCGGGCTGGCCTCCCTGCCGGCGCTAACGCCCGCGCTCCCCTCCCCCGGCGGCCAGCGCCCCGATGGCCGTCACCGAGCCCGGGTTGTCGAGCGCCGAGAGATCGCCGGGATCGAGCCCCAGCCAGGCCGCCCGCGCGACGCGGCGCATGATCTTGGCCGAGCGCGTCCGCGGGAGGTCGGGGACGACGACCACGGCGGCCGGCCGGACCGGCTTGCCCATCGCGGCCACGACGGCGTCGGTGACCTCCGCCGCGAGTGTCTCGGGCTCGACCCGGACGTCGGCGCGCAGGACGCACAGCAGGACCGCCACCTCGCCGCGGATCTCGTCCGGGATCCCGATGGCAGCCGCCTCGACCACGGCCGGGTGGCCGACGGCGATCGCCTCGAGCTCGGCCGGCCCGACACGCTTGCCGGCGACCTTCAGGGTGTCATCCGATCGTCCGTGGAGGTACCAGAAGCCGTCGCGATCCCGGACCGCCCAGTCGCCGTGGATCCAGGTCCCCGGGACCCGACGCCAGTAGGCGTCGAGGTACCGCTCGTCCTCGGCCGGCGTCCCACCCCAGAAGCCCCGTGTGATCCCGGGCCAGGGTCCCCGGATCGCCAGCTCGCCGACCTCGTCGATCAGCCTCCGGCCGGCCGGGTCGACGACATCGGCCGCCATGCCGAGGCAGGGCCCGTTGAACGAGGTCGGACGGATGGGTCGCAGCGGCGACGCGCCCAGGATGCCGCCGCTGATCTCGGTGCCGCCGGTGTAGTTCACGATCGGCAGCCGCCCATCGCCGACGACCTCGAACAGCCAGGTCCACGGGTCGGGGTTCCACGGCTCGCCGGTCGAGCCGATGACCCGGAGCGACGATCGGTCGTGATCGCGGACGGGATCGACGCCACTGACGAGCAGCGCCCGGATGAGGGTCGGGCTGACCCCGACATGGGTGACCCGGTGGCGGGCCACGACCGACCACAGGCGCCCCGCATCCGGATGGTCCGGGGCACCTTCGAAGAGGACCAGGCGGGCACCGAGCAGGAGGGCTCCGTGGATGGCCCACGGACCCATCATCCAGCCCAGGTCGGTGACCCAGCAGAGGGCGTCGCCGGCGCGGAGGTCGAAGACGTAGGCCAGGTCGTGGGCCGCCTTGACCGGGAAGCCGCCGTGGACGTGGACCGTGCCCTTCGGGGCGCCCGTCGTTCCCGACGTGTAGATCACCATGTACGGCGTCTCGGGATCGACGGGGCCGGCCGGACGATGGCGCGGCGGGACGGCAGCGGCCTGGGCTCGGGTGGGTGGACGATCCCAGGCGGCATCCCGGACCGGGTCGCCGAGCGGGGCGGCCGGCCCGGTGGCCGTCGCTGTCCCGAGCCGGTCGACGACCAGGACCCGCCGCACCGTCGGCGCCTCGGCGATCGCCGCGGCGGCCGTGGCCGCCAGGTCGATGGGTCGACCTCGACGGGCGAAGCCGTCGGCGGTGATCAGGTGCGTCGCGTCGAAGGCCCGCAGACGACCGGCCACGGCTGGCGCGGCGTAGCCGCTGAAGATCGGGGTGAAGACGGCCTGCAGCCGGCCCAGGGCGAGGACCGAGATGACCGTCTCGGGCAGCATCGGGAGGAAGATCCCGACCCGGGTGCCCGGGCCGATGCCATGGGAGGCCAGGTTGTCGGCGGCCGCCTCGACGGTCGCCACCAGCTCGGCGCCGGTCAGCCGGCGGACGGAGCCGTCGTCGCCCTCCCAGGCCACCGCCTCGGCCTCGCCGGCCGGCCCGCGCCACCGCTCGAGTGCAGCCAGGGCGTGATCGAAGCCGCCGCCGATCCACCAGCGCGGCCGCTCCGGCCCGTCGGCGAGGTCCAGGACCCGGTCCCAGCGCCGCTGCCACGACAGGCCGAGCGCGTCGATGGCGGAACCCCAGAACCAGGCCGGGTCCGCCTCGGCGCGCGACTGGAGGACCTCGAGGTCCTGCAGGCCGGAGGCGCGGAGCAAGCCGGCCGGTCGGCTCTCGGCGAGGACCTCCGGGTCGGGTCGCCACGGCGCCTCGGCATCGGGTCGGGCGAAGGACGGTCCGCCCGGCGAGTCGCCTGGCGGCTCATCCGAGCTCGGCTGCGGGGATCCGGACGCCGGGCCGGCGATCTTCGCCATGGCTGGATGATGCCCCCGGCGCTCGCCGATGTCACGGCGGTCGCGGGACACCGGGGCGGCCGCCGCGGTCGGCGACGCTACTTGACGATGAGCTCGCCGACCATGTTCGGGTGGACGGTGCAGATGAACGTGTACGTCCCGGCGGGAAGTGCCGGGACATCGTAGACCCGGGTCTCGACGCCGTTGAAGATCTCGCCCTTCCAGACGGACATGGTCATGCCGTCCTTGATCTCGACGTTGTGCGGGACTCCGGCGTCGTTGTTGGCGAAGCGGATCTGGAACGGCATGTCGGCCGGGGCCTCGAGCGTGGCCTTGTCGAAGGCGATGTTCTGCGCGCTGATGTCGAGAACGACGCCATCGCCGCCCCCCGCACCCTCCGAGGGCGCGGCCGAGGCGCCGGTCGAGGGCTCCGCGGTGGGCTCCGCGGACGCGTCGATCGAGGGAGCCGGGGTGGGCGACGGAGCGGGTGCGTAGGTCCAGCCCGGCGAGGCCGAGCCGGCACAGGCCGCGACCGCGGCGGCGGTGACGACGAGGAGAGCGAGGAGGCGGAAGGAGCGCATCGAGGCGAGGTTCTCCGTGCGGGTGGTGGCAGCCAGCCGGGATCGGCCGGGAACGCTTCGGGTGAGTCCCGAATCTAGCGCCGAACGGCGAAAGGTGCGTCCGACGGCCCAGGGGACCGGCGGCGCCGGTCAGGCGGAGCGGATGAGACCGAGTCGGATCGCCACGGTCGCCGCCTCGACGCGGCCGGACACCCCGAGCTTCGTCAGGATGTTGCCCACGTGGACCCCGACGGTCTTCTGGCTGATGAAGAGGCGGTCGCCGATCTCGCGGTTGGTCCGTCCCTCCGCGAGCAGGGCGAGGACCTCGCGCTCGCGAGGACTCAGGCCGAAGGTGTCGGCCGGCTGAGGGTCGGCGTCGCCGACGAGCGTCCGCGCCAGCGCCGGGCTCCCGACGGCCGCGGCCGCGGCGACGGGGGTGGCAGCCGGACCGACCGGCACGGCGACCGGCTCCCGGGCGACGGTCACGGAGGCGATGGGTCCGGCCAGCAGCGCCTCGACGGAGGCGGCGAGGGACTCCGGCAGGCGGATGAGCGCACGGCTCGCGAGGTCGTGGAGCTCACGGAGCAGGGGCAGCGCCCCGAGCTCCACGGCGCTGGTCATCGACTGGACGAGCGGGCCGCGCGCCGCCGTCCGGGCGACCCGGGCATCGTCGTCGGTCGTGAGCGCCGCCTCGGCCTGGCGCCATCGAGCTCGCGCGGCCTGGTAGCGATCGCCGACGGCCTCGAGGGCCATCGCCACCGATGCCCACGCGCTCGGGTCGTCGCGCCCATCGATCCGGGCGCGGAAGGCGCGGGCGACCATGAGCCGGGCGTCGGCCTCGCGCCGTGACCCCCGGGTCGTGGCCACGCCGGAGGCGGCGACGGCATCGGTCGCTTCCCTCAGGACCCGATCGGCCAGGGACCTGGCAGCCGCGATCCGGGCGAGGTCGCGGCGACGCTGGGCGTCGGCCAGGTCAGCCGCGGCGACCTCGAGGACCGTCGCCGCCAGGCGAGCGATGAGGGTCCAGTCCTCCGTCCCGCGTGCACGCTCCCAGCCGAGGAGCGCCGCTCGGCGGGCGTCGGCGACGTCATCGCGCCAGAGCGCGAACGATGCGGCCGCCTGGTAGACGAGCGGAGCGTCCTGCGGGTCGGGCACGGTCTCGAGCTCGACGAGGAGCTGGCCCAGGAGTCGTCCGGCGACCTCGCCGGCGGTCGATTCGACCTCGATCGTGGCCAGGTTGATGGCGGCGTTCACCCAGCCGAACCCGGCCGGGCTCCACTCGAGGGACACCGTGGCCAGCGCCCGAGCCTCTTCCCATCGGCCGAGAAGGAAGAGCGTGTCGGCCGCGTTCCCCCGGAGCCAGTTGCCGTAGACCGCCTCCTGGCCGACGGCCCGTGCCGCGGCGATGCCCTCCATCGCGATCTCGACGGCCGCCTCCCGTTCGCCCTGGAGATCGAGGACCGTCGAGAGGTTCGCGTACGCCCGGAAGACCTCGTCGAGGCGACCGGCCTGGCGGGCCACGTCACGAGCCTCCTCGAGGTGGCGGATGCCCTGCTCGGGATCGACGCCCCAGCCTTCCGACACCCCGAGGGTCGACAGCGCATGGGCCCGCTCGCCCAGCGCCGCATCGCCGAGCGCCTCGGCCGCCTCGAGGGCCTGGGTGGCCAGCTCGATCGCCTCGTCGAAGTGACCGACCAGCATCCGGATCTGCGCCAGCGCCGCCAGGACGCGGGCGCGCTCCCGACCGGCGTCAGGCGGCACGAGGCGGACCGCACGGCGGAGCGTCTCCTCGGCCCCGTCCCGATCGCCGGCCGTCCAGCGATAGCGCCCGAGCCGGGCCAGCAGCATCGCCAGCCCGAGGCGGTCCTCGCCCTCGTCATGGGTCGCCGCTGCGGCTTCCGCGAAGGCGACGGCGCGATCCGGGCGGCTGGCCGCGAATGCGGCTCGACCGGCGCGGGCCAGCAGGTCGGCGAGCGGCGGCTCATCGCGTGCGTCGCCGACCGGCGCGGTGAGCTCGAGCGCCATCTCGAGGAAGGCGAGGGCCTGGTCGGGAGCGTCGACGGCCTCGGCCGCGCCGGCGGCAGCGATGGCGGCCGGTCGGGCCTCGTCCGGGCGTCCCGCAGCCAGCCAATGGCGAACGGCGACCGCGGGTCTGTCCTGGGCGGTCACGGCGAGGGCCGCGTGGAGGCGCGGCCGCTGGTGTGGCAGGAGGTCCCCGGCGATGGCGCGGGCGACCAGCTCATGGCGGATCGCGAACCACGGACCCGGATCGGCCGCACCGGCCGGAGCGGATCGCTCCAAGAGGAAGCCGTGGTCGATGGCCTCCTCCAGCCCGGCAGTGAGGTCGGGGTCCAGCGGGCCGTCGGCCGAGCGCGGCGTGGTCGTGCTGCGCGGTGGGCGGCGAAGGCGGCCGGCCTCGAAGGCGTCGGCGATGGTGGCGATCTCCGTGGCCGACATCGGCCGTCCGGCCGGAGCGACGAACCGGAGCAGGCGTCGGCACTCGGGCGACCTGTCGGCCAGGCGCGCCCGGACCAGGTCCTCGAGCGAGCCGGTGAGCGAGGCCCCCGACAGCTCCCGCCGGGCCGCCAGGAGCTCCTCGGCGACCAGCGGGCTGCCTGCCGACCGTTCCGCGACCAGCAGCAGGACGGAGGCACTGGGTCGCTCGCCCTCGATGCCGGTGATGAGGGCGGCCAGCTCGTCGCGATCGAGGGGACCGAGCGTCAGGGTCGCCGGCGGCCTCGGCGAGCCGTGCATGGCCGCCAGGGTGGCGTGGAACGGGTGCTCGCGGTCCAGGGCATCGGGCTGATAGGCCGCGACGACGCCGATGCGCTGGCCGCGGGACACCCGCGAGATGAACTCGGCGAACGACCGGGTCGCGGGATCCGCACGGTGGAGTTCGTCGAACATCACGACGACCGGCGCGATCGCGGCGAGCCGGGTCAGGATCCCGAACAGCCCCTCCAGGAGTCGTGACTGGCGACGCTCGAGGTCCGAGACGAGCGGGCGGACCGGCGGGAGCCCCAGCGCCTCGAGCCGGTCCCGCAGGCTGGGGGCCAGGCGGACCAGCTCACCACCGTTCGGCCCGACGACCTCGGCGAACGCATCGTCGGCAAGCTCGACGAGGTGTGGCTCGAGGCCTCCGACGATCGGGCCGTAGGCGCGACCGTCGATGGCGGCGTCGGCCGGGCAACGGACGACGGTCACCTGGGTCGAGGCGAGGTCGAGCCGTCTCGCGGCTTCATCGAGGAACCGCGTGGCGCCCAGCCCGGCATCGGCCGCGAGCAGGAGCGTAGCGGGCCGACCGGCCGTCGCCTCGTCGAGCGCCATGGCGAGCCGGGCGAACTCGGCCGCCCGCCCCACGTATCGCGCGCTCGCGTACGGCCCGGTCATGCGGGCCATTCTACGGGGGCGGTCCGGCCGCCGGTCACCCACCCTCGCGACCGGGACCGGGCGGTGCGCCGGGGCACCGCCTTCGGATCGGCCCCGGACCTGGTCCCCCGAGGCGAGAGACGGTCCGGACGGCTAGGCTGACCGGGTGCAGGAGCGACGGCCGCCTCATCCCGCCAACGAGCTCAACGAGCTGAGCGGCGAGGAGTGGCTCTACTTCACGAAGTCGGTCTGGTCCACCGCCTACCCGTCCGAGCTGGGCCATGGGCTCCGGAAGGCCCACGGCGCCAACAAGCCCCCGCGGCTCATGGCCCGCCTCATCGAGTTCTTCACCCGGACCGGGGAGCTCGTCCTCGATCCCTTCGCCGGGGTCGGCGGGACCCTGCTCGGCGCCGCCATCGCCCGCGGCCCGCGGCGAGCCCTCGGGTTCGAGCTCGATCGGCGCTGGGTGGCGGTCTACGAGGCGGTGCTGCTCGAGGCAGGGGCCGAACGCGACGGAGCCGGGCCCGAGCTCGCCGACCTGGGCGCCCAGGACCCCGGTGGGCCGCGCGGCTTCGAGCCGTCGGGACTCGAGATGCGCACCGGCGATGCCGTCGAGCTGCTCCAGGCACTGGAGGACGGGTCCGTCGACTTCGTCACGACCGACCCGCCCTACAACATCCAGCTCCCCCTGACGATGGCGGGCGGCCCGCTGGCCGAGCGGCACGCGAACCGGCGGACGGACTACGCGATGGTCGGGGACGACCCGGCCGACCTGGCCAATAGCCCCGACTACGCGACCTACCTCGACCGGATGGAAGGTGTCCTGGGGGAGCTGCACCGGGTCCTCAGGCCCGGCCGCTACGCGACCGTCATCGTCCGGGACGCCTACCAGGACGGGCGCTACCTGTTCACCGCCTCGGACCTCGCGGCCCGTGCATCAGCCGCCGGCTTCGTACCCAAGGGAGATCTCGTCTGGTACCAGGCCGGGACGCGCCTCCGTCCGTATGGCTACCCGCGGTCGTTCGTCCCCAACATCGCCCACCAGCACATCCTCGTGCTGCGGCGGGAGCGTCAGGCGCGAGCTCGGGCGGCCCGGTAGGCCGCCAGCACGTCGTCGTGCATCCGGTCCGGGTCGGTGCCACCGGCGTTCGCGTCCGTGGCCGGGAGCTGGTAGCTCCAGGTCGGTGCCGGGCGCGTGGCGGTGAAGCGAGCCGCCAGGCCCGGCTCGATGAGCTCGTCGTCATCGCGCTGGTCGACTCGCTCCTCGCGAGCCGCGTCGGCATCGATCACCTCGCCGAGCACCATCCGGTGGACCCAGCCCCGAGAGCCGTCGGGGCACAGGACGAGCCAGTACGAGCCCGAGCGCTCGCACAGCGCGACCTCGTCGCCCTCGTCGAGCAGCCCGATCTCGCTCGCGACGAGCTCGTCGGGCGAGTCGAGCAGACGGACGACCCGGTAGCGGATCCGGCGCCGCTCGAGATCGTCGCCGGGCTGGGCACGGGCGCTGTCGAAGGTGAGCCGCGGCGCCGGTGCCGGCTCCGGGGCGCGAGACGGATCGTGCTTGCGGGCCTCGAGCAGCGATGGTCGCCGCCAGCGAGGGATCGCCGACTCGGGATCCGCCATCGGCCCGCCGGGAGCCTGGCCGGCCTCGACGGCCACGGCCATCGCTCCCGAGGCGAGGGCGGCGTCGGCGCATGCGGCCGCGGATCGGCCCGCGTCGGCGGCGTCATCGTCGTCGTCGGGTCGCCGGCGCCCGAACAGCAGGAAGGCCGTCACCATCGCCGCGCCGCCGACGGTGGAAACGAGCATCGTCGCGACCTCGTCGGCGGTCAGGAGCGAAGCTGGCAGGCCGGGGATCGCCCCGGTCGCGAGCCAGATCGAGGGGTCGGTCGAGAGTCGAGACGGGATCGGTCGAGGGTCGCGGGCGGTCGGGGCGTTGACGGCCACCCGGGTCGGCCGGGGGCTGGAGGCCACCGGGCTCGAGACGGCAGGCTCGCCTGGATCGCGCGACTCGCCGAACCGATCCGCCAGAGGCGCCCGGCCGACGGTCGACGCGCCATCGAGGGGCACGGACGGACCGCTCGTGCCTGGGTCGGCGCCCGCCTCGTCCGGGTCCGATCCACCGGACGTCGCGCCGCCCCCGGTCACGGCGGCCGGAGCGGCTGGGGGTGGGCTCGCCGGCTCGGGCGTCGGCGGTGGTGGCGGCGCCGTCACGGTGATCCAGCCGTCGTCCAGCGAGCCGACTGCGCCGTCCGGATCGACCGCCTCGAAGCGGACGTCCAGCTTGCCGGCCGGCGGGCTCGCCACGACGGCGAACGTGACTCCGCGATGGACGTTCCCGTCATCCCCGTCCGGGGTCATGCGGTACGTCGCGGGCCCGACCCGGGCCACGACCGAGACCGGCTCGAGGCCGCCGCGATGGCGGTACTCGACGCGGAAGGTGACGGGCTCCCCGACCGCGGACGACCGGTCCGAGACCGACGGCAGGGACAGCCTGATCGGGCTCGGGGCGGCGGCGAGCGATGGACCGGCCGTGACGAGAGCCAGGACGAGCCCCGCCAGCCACACGGCCGCGAGAGCCCGGACCCCGACCGCGGCCGGAGAGCGATGGATGAGACCCATCGGATGATGCCTCCGCGCCGAGCGATAGGTGCTCGACACAGCCCGAGGATGGGCGGCCCGATCGGTCCGGGCAATGGTACGGGGGTCCCGCGCACGGGCGGCCATCCGATGCGCCTCGCGGCGGAATGGTGCGGTCCGGGGAGGCCGGGTACGGACCGGTGCGAACCGAGCATCGAACGACTACCGCCCGGTGGTCCCATTCGGCTATCCCGGCCCGGGATCGACGCATCGCATGATGCGGCCATGCCGGTCCTCGCCGCGACTCCCGACCGCTCGATCATGCGTTCGCTCGGCAGCGTCGTCGCTGGTCTATCCGTCGGCACGATCCTGCTGGGCGGCGGGCTGCTGCTCGGCTACCTGCTACTCGCGGGCGGGATCATCGAGCGCATCGCGATCCCGCCGCGCCCCACCCCGGCGGAGATGGCGGTCGGCATCTTCGCCTGGACCTTCGCCCTGGTCGTGCCGGCCGGGTTCGCCGTCGTCGGGGCACTGCGCCTGCTGGACACCCTCGGCATCGCCCGTCAGCGCCCCCGGGTCCGACCAGCGGCACGGGTCGCCGCCGCCATGCCCCCGGACCACCTCGTCGCCTCGCGCGTCCGGCTGCCCGACGGGCGGATCGTGCCCGAGCTGATCGTGGGGCCCTTCGGTGTCGTCGTCGTCGGTGAGCTACCGCCGGCCGGGGCATCGCGCCACCACGGCGGGCGCTGGGAGATCCGCCTGCGAGGCGGGCGGTGGGTCCCCGTCGAGAACCCCCTCGACCGCGCGAGCCGCGATGCGGAGCGGGTCCGCCGGTGGCTGAGCGCGGACGACAGCGACCACGTCGTCCGGGTCCACGCGGTGATGATCGACCCTGACGGGCGGGTGGAGCGGACTCCGACCTGCGCCGTCACCACGACGCAGCTGCTGCCGCAGTGGCTGGCGTCCCTGCCGGCGCAGCGCTCGTTCGTCGCCGACCGCCAGGCGAGGGTCGCCGAGCTGGTCCGAGCGTCGCTCGACTGACGGCGGCACGGGATCTTCTGGTAGGGGAGCCAGGATTCGAACCTGGGACCGACCGGATATAAGCCGGGTGCTCTGACCGCTGAGCTACTCCCCCACCGATCGGCGCGACGTGCCGACGTGGGCATCGTACCCCCAGTGGTCGGCTCCGACCATGACGGCAGGGACGGTCAGACGTGGATCGCCACGGCCAGGGAGGCCGTCTAGCCGAGCGATCGCATCGGCGGCAGGCGCCGACCCGCCAGCACGCGCACCGCCACCAGCACGACCACGGCGGCCACGACGAGGACCGCGGCCGCGGCCACCGCGGCGTCCAGGCTTCCTGCGAACTCCGCGTACACGAGGAGGGGCAGCGTCTGGGTGAGACCCGGAAGGCTCCCGGCCAGCAGGATGGTGGCCCCGAACTCACCGAGAGCGCGGGCCCAGGCCGTCACGAGCGCCGCTGCCAGGGCAGGCGATGTCAGCGGCAGGTCGATCCTTCGAAGCGTCGCCAGCTCGCCGGCGCCATCGACCCGGGCCGCGTCCTCGATGTCGCGGTCGACACCGGCGAGCGCCGCGCGGGCCGCCCGGACGAAGATCGGGCCCGCGACGAAGACCTGGGCGACCACGACGGCCGCGGTCGTGAAGGGGACGACGATCCCGAGCTCGGCAAGGACCGAGCCGATGGCCCCCTGCCGTCCGAGGACGAGCAGGAGCGCGAGCCCGGCGACCACCGGGGGGAGGACGACCGGCAGGTCGACGATCGTCTCGACGAGCGTGGCGAACGGGATGCGCCGGCGGGCCAGGAGGTAGGCCAGCGGCACCCCGAGGAGGACCACCACCACGATCGAGACGGCGGTCGTGACCAGGCTCAGGCCGAGGGCGACGAGGACGTCCGAGCGCACGGCGACATCCGCGAGCAGGCCCCCGAGGACGGCCCGACCCAGGAGGGCCAGGAGCGGCAGGGACAGGAAGACCAGGAGGACGAGAGCCGGGATCCCCAGGACCAGCCCGGCCGGGATGGACGGGCGCATCAGGTCGGGCTCCCGAAGCCACGCTCGGCAAGGATCGCCGCCGCCTCCGGCCCCATCAGCCAGCCGACGAGATCCGCCGCCAGGTCGGGCTCCCTGGACGGGGCGAGGGCTACCGCAGCGTAGGCGGCGGTGACCCTGGCCTCGGCGGGGAGCGGGACCTCCCGGAGTGCGGCATCGCCCCGCAGGTCGGGCGCGTAGACGAAGCCCGCGTCGGCCTCGCCGAGCTCGAGCTTGGCCAGCACGGCCCGGGCGTTCGGCTCCTCGCTGACGACGTTCCCGGCCACGTGCGCCGCGAAGTCCGGTGGGGAGGCCGACGACGACGCGAGCCGATCCACGACCTCGGATGCGTACCGGGCTATCGGCACCTCGGGAGCCGCGGCCACGATGCGGACGCCGGGGGCGGCCAGGTCATAGGGGTCCCGAACGCTCGAACCATCGACCGGGGCCGCGAGCACGACGTCGGCCGTGGCGAACGTGACCGGCTCGGCCGCGGTGAGGCCGGCCGCTGCGAGCGGCTCGATCTCGTCCGGGCTCGCCGGGGCGAAGACGTCGGCCGGGGCGCCCTGCTCGATCTGGACGCGCAGGGTCGATGAGGCGTCGGCAGCCACCACGACCGTGACGCCCGGATGATCCGCCTCGTAGCCCGCCGCCAGGGCCTCGGCGACGTCGCGCAGCGAAGAGGCCACGAAGATCGTGAGGCGTCGCTCCGACTGAGTGCCGGCGCATGCGCCCAGCGCGAGGGCCGTCACGACGAGCGCGACCACCAGCCGGGCAGCGGGATGGCCGCCACGTCTGCGGCGCAGGTACCCCGGATCCGTGGGCTGCCCGGCCGGCCGCCCACCGGGCGGCGGCGTCAACGTGGGACCTCGACGATGACCTGGGTGGCCTTGACGACGCAGACGGCCTCGTCGCCGACGGCGAGTCCCAGCTCGTCGACCGCCTCGGCGGTCATGAGGCTGAGGAGGCGATGTGGGCCCGCGACCACCTCGACCGTCGCGGCGACGCCGTCGCGCTCGATGCGGGTGATGATGCCGGCGAAGCGATTGCGGGCGGACTGGGCGACGATCGGCCGCTCGGCAGTGGTCCGGCGCCGCTCGGCGAGGAGGCGACTGACCTCTGCGACCGGCACGAGCCGTTGGCCGCCCGTGCTCCGGGTCGTCCGGAGTCGTCCCTCCTCGGCCCATCGGCGAAGCGTCTCCACCCCGACCCCCAGGAGCTCGGCGGCCTGGCCGATCCGGATCGTGCGGTCGCGCTGGGCCGGTCTGCCGGTCGTGCTCATAGCTAGATATGTTGGCCCCACAGGGCCGCGTTGTCTAGGTATCTCTGCAGCATCGGTTGCGCAGGACGGCCGTGACCGTGGTCCGGGGCACGTCGGGCGGGGACGGGTTCGAGGCTAGCGCCCGCCGATGCGCCTGGCGAGTGCCTCCAGGCTGAACGGGCGAGGCTGGAGGACGCTCGCCGGGTCCCGCTCCGCGGCCGGGCCGGCTGCCGTGGGGGATGCCGGAGCGCCGGGGGCCGCAGCCCGGTTCGGCACCGCCGGGGCCGGGGGCATGGCAGGCTCCAGGGCGGGCACGGCAGGCGACCCAGGGGGCGCCGCCGCCAAGTCCTCGTCCGCGGCCGCCCGGAACGCCTCGAGCGGGAGGTCGTCCAGATCCAGCGGACGCTCCTGCTCCTCCACCGGTCGCGGCGGGCGCGCGTAGGCAGGGGCTCCGTAGAGCTTGGGCAGCGCGACATGCTGATGCTCGTCCATCGGCCTCGCGGAGCAGTCTGCCTCGTCCGGCGCCCCGCCGGGATCGGCCGGGAGACTACCGCGACCGGGACCTTCGGGTCACCCCGCGGTCGCGGCCGGGCGCCTAGGCCAGGAGCGGCTTGAGCACCTGGTTGACGATCACCAGGATCAGGTAGGCGATCGGGACCGCCGCGAACAGGCCCAGGGCCGCGCTCCAGATCGTCCGGCGGGGGCGCTCGCCGGATGCACCACGCGGCTGGGGAACCACCAGGTAGGTCACGAGGCTCCCTATCCCGAGGACCAGGATGACGTACGCCACGACCGCGAGCGTCCGCAGGTCGCCGCCCGGCAGCTCGGCGCCGCGGCTGATCGCCACGTCATAGATGAGGTAGGCAGCCCCCAGGACGGTGGCGACCGCCAGGCTGGCCACGACCGCCCGGACGACGGGCCGCGGAGCGCCCCTGAACTGGCGCCAGCGGATCTCGAGCCAGGACCGCTGGCGGACCGGAGGGCGATCGGGCCCGGACGAGGATCCGCCGCTCACGGGTCGCGGTGGTCGACGATCTCGAGACCCCGCCTCGGCGGGATCGTGCCGGGCGTGTGGGCGGCGATCAGCTCCACCGACCGAAGCGTCCGCTCCAGCTCGTCGACGCTGTTCCACGCGCCGACGCTGAACCGCACGGCGTCGAGACTCGGGACCGTCCGGGACACGACGAACGAGCGGGCGGCCAGCTCCTCCCTGACCTCCTCGGCGGTCCAGCCCGCCACCCGGAAGGTCACCAGCGTCGCCATTCGCGTCCGAGGGGTCAGCAGCTCCACGCCGGGGATCGCGGCCAGCCGCTCGGCGACACCGTGGGCGAGGGGCAGCGCCCGTCCGTGGATCCACTCCCAGCCGACGTACATCGCGAGCCAGCCGACGGCCCGAGCCAGGCCGACGAGGGCGGGCTTGTACCAGTTGGCGGCGTCGTAGCGGCGGGCGGTGGGCCAGGGATCGGCGGAGCCACGCGCGTCCAGCCGCTCGTAGGAGCTCCATCCGCCGAAGGCGGGGAGGAGATCCACCCGCCGGTCCGGCGAGACCCACAGGCCCGCGACGCCCTCTGGGCCGAGGAGCCACTTCTGGCCCGGGACGGCGTAGAAGTCCGCCCCCAGCGACGGGACGTCGAGCGGGATCGCTCCGGCTGCCTGGGCGCCATCCACGACCAGCAGGGCGCCGCGAGCATGGGCCAGTTCCGCGATCCTCGCGACGGGCAGGACCGCGCCGGTCGACCAGGCGACGTGGGAGACGGAGACCACCCGGGTCCGGTCGTCGATCGCCTCGGCGAGCGCCGCCAGCGTCAGCTCGTCATCACTGCCGTCGCCCACCTCGGCGAAGACGGCCCCCACGCCGCGGTCGCGGAGCGCGTAGACGGGCCCCAGGGCGCCGGCATGCTCGAGCGTGGTCGTGACGATCCGGTCGCCCGGGCCTACCCGGGCCGCCCACGTGGCAAGGCTCATCCCGTGGGAGGTCGAGGTGGTCACCGCGACGTCGTCGACGTCGGCCGTGAGCACGGAAGCGAGCCCGGCACGGGCCTCGTCGAGGCGCTGGGCGACGAGTTCGAAGAAGGCCGGGTGGGCGCGCCCCGTCCCGAGCTCCCACGCGGCCAGGTCCGCCATGGCGGCAGCGACCTCCGACGGCAGCGGTCCGGCCGTCCCGGCGTTCAGGTAGACGCCGGCCTCGACCGCCGGCAGCGCATGCCGGAACGCACGCAGCCGGTCATCGTCCGGGGGGAGCGGTGGGATCACGGCCGTATGATACCGGCCATGCGCGTGATCCCCAGGTGCCCCCCAGGAAGCACACCGGCCGACCGTCGAGCGCTCGGCCAGTGAGCGGCTGGGCCCGGCCGGAGCTCCTGGCGTCGACCGACTGGCTGGCCGACCAGCTGGATCGCCCGGACGTTCGCGTGCTCGACGTCCGCTGGCGGCCGGACGGGACGGGCGAGCGGGTCCACGCCGCCGGCCACATCCCCGGAGCGATCCACCTCGACTGGGCGACCGCGCTCTCGGAGCCCACCGACGAGAGCGGGATCCTGCGGCTGGCCGGTCCCGACCAGGTCGCCCGGGCGCTCGGCCAGGCGGGCATCGGGGACGGCGTCACCGTGGTCGTCTACGACGATACGGCGAGCCTCTTCGCCGCCCGGACCTGGTGGAGCCTCCGGGCGTATGGACTCGAGTCGTGCCGGATCCTCGACGGCGGCTTCGCCGCCTGGGCGGCCGGCGAGCGCCCGCTCTCGCACGCCCGCGTCCCCGCGGATCCCGTCGTCTTCACACCTCGGGCCCAGTCGCGGCTCCGACTCACCACGGCCGACGTCCGATCCCTGCTCGGCTCCCCGGAGGCGACCATCCTCGACGCCCGGTCGCCGAGCGAGCACCGAGGGCTCGAGGGAGACACCCGCCGGCTGGGCAGGATCCCCGGCTCGCACAACGTCCCGGCTGCCGCCACGACACGACCGGGGGACCAGCGGTTCCGGCCCGCCGACGAGCTGCGCGCGCTCCTGAGGGGGGCTGACGTGGGCCGGACGCGTCGGCTCGTCTGCTATGACGCAGCTGGCATCGGAGCGGCCAAGGTGGCGTTCGTGCTCACCCTGCTCGGCAACGAGGACGTGGCGGTCTACGACGGCGGCTGGGCCGAGTGGGGTGACCGCCTGGACCTCCCGGTCGAGCGCTGATCGAACGCGGCAGCCGCACCCGGCGGCCGCTCAGAGCGCGGGATCGTTGTCGGGGAACGGCGGTCGCCCGGGGGCGTCGTCGGGATCGCCCTGGCCGGAGCCGGGGAGCTCGCCCGAGCCGGCGTCGAGGCCGGCCCACGGGTCCACCTCGGTGTGGGGCGCCAGGATGTGGGCCCGCTCGCGGTTGACCGCGACGACGGTGGCGGTCGTCCTGGGCTCGCCCACGCGCTCCGACCAGTAGGTGGCGTCCGTCACCGGGATGAACCGCTCGGTCAGCTCGAGCAGGCCCTCGCGGAGGCTCCGCTCGGGCATGAGGTGGATCCGGCCGGTCACCCGGAACGGCGGGACGGTGATGAGGGCCTGCGAGCGGACCTTGGGCGTCCGCAGCTCGGGCGTCGCCTCCACCTGGATGTCCGAGACGGCGAAGAGGACGGCCGACAGGTTGACCTGGGCGAAGTCGGCGCGATCGACGTCCCCCCGTCCGCCGAACTCCTCGACGATCGCTTCCTCCACGACGATGGAACCACCCTCCGCCCGGTTGAGGATGTCGGTGACCCGATGCTGGCGGGTCCGGACCGTGCCCCGGATGACAAAGCTGTCCGTGTAGAGGACCAGCGGGATGGTCTGCTCGGCGCCCACGTCAACGTACATCTGCCGAGGATACCGGTCGGGGCGACGTCGGTCACCGTCCCGGACCGCTCCCGACCGCCCGTTCGCTAGCGCCGGGCCGAGGCGGTCACCAGGTGCTCGGCTCCGGCCTGGAGCCCCTCGTGGATGGCCGCGACCGTGGCCAGCGTGTCGATCTCGTCGACCGACTTGTCGGGCCGCAGGCGGGCGATCCGGGGGAACCGGAGGGCGAACCCGCTCCGGTGGCGTGTCGACCGCATGATCACGTCGAAGGCGATCTCCACGACCACGACCGGCTCGACGACGCGATAGCGGCCGTGGCGGGAGATGGTGTGGGCCTCGAACCAGCGGCCCGACTCGTCCAGCTCCGCGTCCGTGAGGCCGCTGTAGGCCTTGCCGATGGTCACGAGGTCACCGCTCGCCTCGTCGCGGACGGCGAACGTGTAGTCGGAGAGCACGCCGTGGCGCTTGCCGTGCCCGACCTCCACGCCGACCACGACGCAGTCGATGGTCGCCAGGGCCTTCTTGAGCTTCATCCAGCCGTAGCCGCGGCGACCTGGCGTGTAGCGCCCCTCCGGGTCCTTGACCATCAGGCCCTCGTTGCGGCGCTCGCGGGCAGCGGCAAAGGCCGCCTCGAGCCCGTCGACGCCGCGCACCCGGTCCAGGTGCGAGAGGGCGAAGACGCCGCCCTCGTCGGCGAGCGGGAGCGCGAGCGCCTCGAGCCGCGCACGCCGCTCTCGGAGGGGGCGATCGATCAGGACGTCGATCGGGGCGTCCGTCGGGCCGGCGGCAAGGACGTCCCAGGCGACGAAGATGACCGGGACCTCGGCGAGGATCGAGGCCGATGGGGCCTTGCGACCGAGTCGGGCCTGGAGGGACAGGAAGGGCAGGACGGTCCCGTCGCGGTAGGCCAGGATCTCGCCATCCAGGGCACCGTCCCAGGCGAGGTCGGCGGCGCCCGCGGCGACCTCGGGGAACTGGCCGGTGACGTCGTGCAGGTCGCGCGAGTAGAGCGCGACGCGCTCGCCGGCCCGGTGGAGCTGGGCCCTGATCCCGTCGTACTTGTCCTCGACCCAGACCTCTGCCCCGAAGCGATCGACGATCGCCGCCGCGTCCTCCGCCGGGGACGCCAGCATCGGCTTGAGGGGACGGAACAGGGTGAGCTCGGCCTCACCGAGCCGGTCCTCGGCCGCCAGCAGGGCCGTGCGGCCCAGCTCCCCGGTCAGCTGCGATGCCCGCTTGACATCGGCGAGCGGGCGATCGAAGGCGCGGGCGATGGCGGCCTCCAGCAGGCCCTCCCGGAGGCCGATGCGCAGCTCCCCGCCCAGGACCATCACTACGCCGCGAGCGGTCGGTGGATCGCACCGTCGGAGGAGCTCTGCCAGCAGATCGGCTCTGGCGGAGGCGCCGGACGCCCGTTCGATGGCGGCGAAGGCCTCGTCCACGTCGGCGAGCGTCGGGGAGAGCGCCGGATCGGGATCGTGGCCGACGCGCGCGAGGAGGTCCTCGGCCGCCCGGGCGACGTCGGAGTGCCGATCGTAGGCTTCGCGAAGCGCCTCCGGCGGACGACCCGCCACCGCACCGACCGCCGCGGCCACACCGGCCCAGCCGAGCCCCACGGCCCGGGGGTCGTTCTCCGGGAACGGGCGGCCGGTGAGGTACGTGCAGGCGATCGCCAGGTCGCCCGCCGTCAGACCGGCGAGATATCCGGCCAGGATGGCCGTCTTCTCCGAGGTCCGGCTCGTGGCGGCCACCCGCGCGGCGACCTCGGTCCAGCGTCGCATCGTGGCGGGGATGGTATACGCTCGCAGCCCATGATCCCGCGCGGCTGGCTCCCCGATCAGCTCGTCGGCCGGACGGTCATCCTGCGACCGCACGCCCCGGAGAACCTCGCGGCCTTCCGCCGTTGGTATGCGGACCCCGAGATCGCCCGCCTGACCCGCTACCAGGACGGCCCGATGCGCCGCGACGAGATCGACCGCTTCTTCCAGGTCCGCGCGGTCGGGACCCAGTCGCTGGCCATGGCGATCCACCTCCGGGAAAGCGGCCGGCTCATCGGTTCGTGCGCGTTCAGCGCCATGGACCCCGACAACGGCGCCGCGATGTTCCACATCACGATCGGCGAACGGGACTGCTGGGGCCGGGGCCACGGGAGCGAGGCCACCCAGCTGATGCTCGACCATGCCTTCGGCACGCTGGGGCTGCACCGCGTCGCCCTCGCGGTCTTCGCCTTCAACGAGCGGGCGATCCGGTCCTACCGGAAGGTCGGATTCGTCGTCGAGGGCCGCTCGCGGCAGGCGATCTTCCGGGACGGCCGCTTCTGGGACGAGCTCCACATGAGCGTCCTGGCCGACGAATGGCGATCACGGACCGGACGCGAGCCCGGCGGGTCGTCCGCAGACAGGGCCCCGGCCGCGTCCGGGATCGGCGGTGGGGATGTGGCTCCGGTCGAGCTGGCCGCGGCCACCACGCCGGCCCAGCATCCCGACGACGGCGACGAACCCGGGAACCGCGGCGTCCTCGAGCGGCTCGGCCTGCGCTGACGATGCCCAGCGGTGGACCCGAGGCCGAGGCCGCCCGGGAGGCCTTCCGTGAGCGCATCGCGGCCCCCGGCCACGCCGTCGACAATGCCCGCCAGGCGATCAGCGGGCTCGAGACGGCCTTCTCGACGGGGATCCTGGAGCGGACGCCGACGCTCGACCTGATGCTGGCCGACCTCGAGCGAGCCCTCGAGCAGGACGAGGGCCAGCGACTGGGTGGCAAGAGCGCCGAGGCGGCTCGCTTCATCCTGCGGGCGATCGATCGCGAGCTGGACCGGGCCTGACCGCGCGCAGGCGAGCACCGGTGGCGCAGGGCCTTCTCGGGAGATTCACAGGAACCTGTAAGGTTCGGGCGCTGCAATGGCGTCGGTGGACCGCCTCCGAACCCCCGGTCCGCCCGGAGGTGCGCACATGGTCGGAGCGCCGGCGACGCCGCTCGCTCACATCCTCGTGGTCGATGACGAGCCGTCGATCACCGATCTGCTGGGCACGGCCCTGCGGTACATGGGCTACCGCGTTACGACGGCCCGCAACGGCTTCGAGGCGCTCGAGGCCGCCGGGACCGCCTCACCGGACATCATCATCCTCGACGTCATGCTGCCCGACCTCGACGGGTTCGAGGTCTGCCGACGCCTGCGAGAGGCACACGACTTCGTTCCGGTGATCTTCCTGACCGCCCGCGACGGATCGGACGACCGGATCACGGGGTTCGTCCGCGGTGGCGACGACTACGTGACGAAGCCCTTCTCGCTCGAGGAGCTGACGCTCCGCATCGGGGCGCTCCTGCGGCGCACCCGCGGGGTCGACGGCGAGGCCACGTCGAGGCTGCGCTATCGCGACCTCGAGATGGACGAGGATCGCCACCAGGTCTGGCGGGCCGGGAAGGAGGTCCAGCTCTCGCCGACCGAGTTCCGGCTGCTGCGCTACCTGCTGCTCAACCCGGAGCGGGTGCTCTCGAAGCAGCAGATCCTCGACCACGTCTGGCAGTACGACTTCGAGGGCGAGGAGAACGTCGTCGAGACGTACGTCAGCTACCTGCGCAAGAAGGTCGACCGGGTCGAGCCGCGGCTGCTCCAGACGGTCCGGGGTTTCGGCTACACGATCCGGGCCACCGACGCTCGATGACCCTCCGGGCCCGACTCCTGCTGACCGTCGGGGTGCTGCTCGCGGTCGCCCTGGTCGCGGCGGGGCTGCTCATCGCCGGCCTGACCCGGGCGAGCCTCGTCCAGCAGCTCGACGACCAGCTCCGACGGACCGCTGCCGGCGGCCGCATCGACCGGATCCTCGACCAGGGCCCGGGCGACCAGCTGCTTGGACGCCAGTTCGCCTTCCTCATCGTCGGACCCCGGGGGGAGGTCCTCCTGTCGGCGCCGTCCGGCCCGGCGCGAGACCCCGATCCCCTGCCCGTCGTCCCGGAGCAGATCACCGGCGGGAGTGGCCTCGCGAGCGGGACGATCATCGAGGCGGAGTCGGAGGACGGCTCGGTCGACTATCGGTTGCACGTCGGTCCCGGTCCGCGCGGGAGCATCCTGCTCATCGCCGCGCCGCTCGGCGAGATGCAGGGGGCGACCGCGGCCCTCGTCCGGAACCTGCTCCTGGTCGGCGTCCTCGTCCTGCTGGCCGCGCTCGCGATCGGCTGGGCTCTCATCCGTCACGACCTGCGCCCACTCGAGGGCATCGCCGCCACGGCCACCCGGATCGCCGGGGGGGACCTCTCGCACCGAGCCACCGTGACCGATGAGCGGACCGAGGTGGGTCGGGTCGGAGCGGCGTTCAACACGATGCTCGACGCGATCGAGGTCGCCTTCGACGAGCAGCGAGCCGCGCTCGAGGCCCGCGAGCGGAGC